>DASVQK010000171.1:0-10630 GCA_036389105.1 Thermoleophilaceae bacterium | reverse complement strand
TCGTAGAGCACGCCGGAGGAGCGCTCGCCCGGCGTCAGGTACCACGCCGCGCCCTGGAACAGGTCGCCGCGCGCGTGCTCGACGCCCGACGACTCCGAGCCGGCGATCGGATGGCCGCCGATGAAGCGCTCGTCGCGGGTGGCCGCCGCCAGCGCGCGCTTCGTGGAGCCGACGTCGGTCACGACGCAGTCCGCGGAGGCCGCCTCGAGGGCGGCCGCCGACAGCTCCGGCAGCGCTCCGACCGGCGCGCACAGGAAGCACGCGTCGGCGCCGTCGAGCGCGTCGGGGATCGACTCCGCGGCGCGGTCCACCGCGCCGCGGTCACGGGCCGCGCCCAGCACGCGCCCGTCCGGGTCCCAGCCCGCCACCTCGGCGCCGCGCTCGCGCGCGGCGAGGCCGACCGACCCGCCGATGAGCCCGACGCCTATGACCGCTATGCGCATCGGGCGGCCCGCCGCGGTGTCAGACGCGCGCGAATTCCTTGCCGGCGAGGGAGGCCGCCTGCTCCAGCTTGCGCATGTAGTCCGGGAACTCCTCGGCCAGCAGCGCCTGCGGCCCGTCGCAGATCGCCGACTCCGGCTCCGGGTGGATCTCCACGATGATCCCGTCGGCCCCTGCCGCGGCCGCGGCGTAGGACAGCGACGGGACGAGGTCGCGTTTGCCGGCGGCGTGGCTCGGGTCCACGACCACCGGCAGGTGCGTCATCCGCTTGAGCACCGGCACGGCCATCAGGTCGAGCGTGAAGCGGTAGGCGGTCTCGAACGTCCGGATGCCGCGCTCGCAGAGCATCACGTTCTCGTTGCCCTCCTTGAGCACGTACTCCGCGGCCATCAGGAGCTCCTCGAGCGTCGCGGAGAGACCGCGCTTGAGCAGGACCGGCCGTCCGCTGCGCCCCACCTCCGTGAGCAGCGTGTAGTTCTGCATGTTGCGGGCGCCCAGTTGGATCACATCCGCGACCTCCAGCACCGGCTCCAGGTCGCGCACGTCCATCAGCTCGGTCACGATCGGGAGTCCTGTCTCCTCCTTCGCCTCCTGGAGCAGCCGCAGGCCCTCGCCGCCCAGGCCCTGGAACGAGTACGGGGAGGTGCGCGGCTTGTAGGCGCCCCCGCGCAGCAGCTGCGCTCCGGCCTCCCGCACGACGCGCGCGGCCTCGAGCATGGTCTCGCGCGACTCGACGGTGCACGGGCCGGCGATCGTCATGAAGTGCGGCCCGCCGATCTTGCGGCCGGCGATGTCCACCACGGTCGCCTCGTTGCGCTTGAACTGGAGCGAGGCGAGCTTGTAGGGCCGGCTGATCGGTACCACGTGGTCCACGCCGGGGAAGCCGTCCAGCTCCAGGTTGGCCACGTGCTCGCGGTCGCCGATCGCCCCGATCACGGTGTGCACCTCGCCGGTCGAGACGTGGACGTGCGCGCCCACGCGCTCCACCTGGCGGATCACGGCGTCGACCTGGTCGGTCGTCGCGCCCTCTTTCATCACGATCATCATCTGGACCTGGAACCTTTCGGAATAGCGACTCGGAATCCTATTGCTGGTACGGCGCTGGCCAAGCGAGTTGGCCGGTGGGGTCGGCGCCCGGCGGGGAGTCGAAGCTCGGTCGGCGGCGGGACTGCGGCCGCTGCCGGACGCCTAGCTAAATCGCCAGGTCCAGAGATAGGCACGCGCGAGGACGCCGGCGGGGGCGCTTCCGGGGTGAGTCTGCGTGCCTAAATGCTGCATTGCGGGTGACCATAACACCTATCGACGGCCCGCCGTGCGGCTTGAGGGGGGCGAGTTCCGGCGGGGGTACGCTTATGCGGATGGATGGAGCGCACGGAGTGGACGGACGCGAGGCTTGACGACTTGGTCGAGCACCGGATCGATCAGCGGTTCGAGCAGGTCGACAAGCGGTTCGACCGCCTCGAGGCGCGCATGGACGCCCTCCACGCGGAGATGAGGGACATGCGCGCCGACATGGCGATCTTGCGGCGCGACATGTTCAACGGATTGGTGGCGATGGTGGTCGCCTTCGCCGGCCTGTTCGGCGTGCTCTTCGCGCACACCGTCTGAGACGGCCCCGGGGTCAGGCCGCGAGCGCCTCGTCCAGCGCGGCGAGGAAGCGGTCGTTCTCCGGGCGGGTGCCGTAGGTGACGCGCAGGTGGCCCTCGGCGCCGAGCGCCGCGCCGCCGCGCACGATCACGCCGCGCTCGGCCAGGCCGCGCAGCACCGCCGCCTCGTCGCGGTCGCCCAGCGAGACCCAGCAGAAGTTGGCCTGACTGTCGCTGGTCGCGAGCCCGCGCTCGGCGAGCTCCTCCTCGAGGTGGATCCGCTCGATCGTCACGCGTTCCACACGACGGGCGACCTCGTCCTGGTGCTCGAGCGCCTCGACCGCGGCCGCCTGCGCGAGGGCGTTCACGGAGAACGGCTGGCGCACGCGGTCCACGGCCAGGCGGAAGTCCTCTGAGCAGAGCGCGTAGCCGACGCGCAGGCCGCAGAGCCCGTAGACCTTCGAGAAGGTGCGCAGCAGCACCAGGTTGGGATGGCGCTCGGCCAGCGCCAGCGACTCGTCGGGGTCCTGGAGTGTGGAGAACTCGACGTACGCCTCGTCCAGGATCACCGCCACGTGCCGCGGCAGCCCGCCCACGAAGGCGTCCACCCGCTCGATCGGGACGGCCGTGGCGGTCGGGTTGTTCGGGTTGCACACCAGCACCATCCGCGTGGCGGCGGTCACCTCGCGGGCCATCCCGTCGAGGTCGTGGCGACCGTCCGGATCGAGCGGCACCTCGATCGCGCGCGCCCCGCTGGCGGCGGCCAGGTGCGGGTACATCGAGAACGACGGCCACGCGTAGACGATCTCGGCGCCGGGCTCGAGCAGCGCCTCCGCCGCGGCGAGCAGGATCTCGCACGAGCCATTGCCCACGGCCACGCGCCCCGGCTGGGTCTCCAGGCGCTCGGCCAGCCGGCGCCGCAGGAGCGCCTTGTCAGGGTCGGGGTAACGGTTGAGCGTCTGGAGCTGGGACTGGATCGCCTCCACCACCGCCGCGTGCGGCGGCCACGGCGTCTCGTTCGAGGCGAGCTTGACCAGCTGGCCGCCGAAGTCGTAGGTCTCGGCGGCCGGGTAGACGGGGATGCGGCGCAGCCGCTCGGCGAACTCGAGGCTCACTGCGCGCCCTCCAGGTCGCGGCGCAGGCTCGCGGCCTCGCGCAGGTACACGTGCTGCGGGGGCCGGCCGTCGTCCCCGTAGCAGTGCAGCATCAGCCGGATCACGCGCGGGAGCGCGCCCGGCACGTCGATCTCGCGCGCGCAGATGAGCGGCACGCCGTCGAGCCCGAGCTTCCGCGCGGCCACGGCCGGGAACTCGGCGTCCAGGTCGGGCGTGCAGGTGAAGATGCAGCTGACCATGTCGTCGGGCGCCAGCCGGTTGCGCTCCATCAGGGTGCGCATCAGCTCCTCGGTGCCCTCGAGGATCGAGTCGGCGTCGTTTCGCTCCACGGTGGTCGCGCCCCTCAGCGCCTGCAGTCGCATCGGCCGCGGATTGTCGCAGCCTCTCGGACCCCTCAGCCCGCGCCGCCGGGGCCGGCCGACCGCAGGCGCTCCACCTCCGCGGGGCTCAGGCGCCGGTGGCGGCCCTCGGCCAGGTCGCCCAGCCGCAGCGGGCCAAAGGACACGCGCCGCAGCTCCACGGCGCGGTGCCCGACGGCCTCGAGCATGCGCCGCACCTGGCGCTTGCGACCCTCGTGGATCGTGATCTCGAGCAGCCCGCCCCGCACCTGGCGGACCCCCGCGGGCGCGGTGCGGCCGTCCTCCAGCTCCACGCCCTCGCGCAACTCTCGCAGCGCGGCCTCGCCAACCGGGGACGGCTCCACGCGCACGCGGTAGACCTTCGGCACCTGGTAGCGCGGGTGTGTCAGGCGGTTGGCGAGCTCGCCGTCGTTGGTCAGCAGGATCAGCCCCGTCGTCTCGGCGTCCAGGCGGCCGACTGGGTAAAGGCGCCGCTCCCCCGGCACGAGCTCCACGACCGTCCGGCGCCCGTGCGTGTCGCGGGCGGTGGACACCACGCCGCCCGGCTTGTTGAGCGCGTAGACCACGGTGCTCTCCGGTGTCAGGGGCTCGCCATCCACGGCCACGCCGCTGCGCTCGTCCACGTCCCGCGCGGGGTCGGTCACCGTCGCGCCGCCCACGGTCACCCGGCCGTCGGCGATCAGCCGCTCGGACGCGCGCCGCGACGCCACGCCCGCGTGTGCCAGGAACTTGGCGAGTCGCACCGGATCAGGCTGCCACACTGGGCGCGTGGACCTGGTCCAGCTGGATCGACTGCTTGCCGACGCGGGCGAGCCGCGCTTCCGCGCCGAGCAGGTGTGGGAGTGGGCGGCGCGCGGCGCCGGCTCCTACGAGGAGATGACCAACCTGCCGGCCGCGCTTCGCGAGCGGCTCCACGGCGAGCTGCCGCTGTCCACGCTGGACCTGGAGCGCGAGGCCCGCGCGCGCGACGGGACCCAGAAGGCCCTCTTCGCCACCACCGACGGACGCCCCGTCGAGGCGGTGCTGATGCGCTACCGCGACGGCCGGCGCTCGCTCTGCCTGTCGAGCCAGTCGGGCTGCCCGCTGACCTGCACGTTCTGCGCCACCGGGCGGATGCGCTTCGGCCGCAACCTCACGGCCTCCGAGATCCTCGACCAGGCGCTGCACTTCCGCCGCCTCGAGCCGGTGGACCACGCTGTGTTCATGGGCATGGGCGAGCCGCTGCTCAACCTCGACGCCGTGCTGGCGGCGTGCGAGCGCCTGCCCAACCTGGGCGTCGGTCACCGCCGGACGGCGATCTCCACGGTCGGCTGGATCCCCGGCATCGAGCGGTTGACCGCCGAGGGGCCGCCCGTGCGGCTGGCGCTGTCGCTGCACGCGGCGGACGAGGCGCTCCGCTCCGAGCTGATGCCGGTCAACGAGCGCTACCCGCTGGCCCACGTGCTGGACGCCTGCCGGCGCTGGTCGGAGGAGCGCAGGCAGCCCGTGTTCGTGGAGTACCTGATGCTGGACGGCGTGAACGACCGCTACGAGCAGGCGGTGGCGCTGGCGCGGGCGCTCGAGCCGCGGGCGGCGTTCAAGGTCAACCTGATCCCGTACAACCCGACCGAGTCGGACCTCCGGGGCTCGACCAGGCAGGCGATCGACGCGTTTCGCGCCGCGCTCGAGGAGCGCGGGCTGCGGGCCACGGTCCGGCTGACCCGCGGGCGCGAGATCGACGCCGCCTGCGGGCAGCTCGCGGCGCGCTCGGCGGCCGCCTGAGCGCCGCTCGGGACCCGCGCTGCTAGGCCACGCCCCGCTGCTCGCCGGCCTTCAGGAGGCGCTCGCGCAGCTCGCCCTCCTCCTCCGGGCTCGGGTCGAAGCCGGCCGGGTCGGGCAGGGCGTCCAGCCCGCTCAGGCCGAAGAGCTTCTCGAACAGCGGCGTGGTGCGGTAGAGGATGGCGCCGAACTGCGAGCGCCCGGACTCCTCGATCAGGCCGCGCTCGAGCAGCGTGCCGACCGCCGACTCCGAGGCCACGCCGCGGATGCGCGCGATCTCGGGTCGCGACACCGGCTGGAGGTAGCCGACGATCGCGAGGCACTCCGCCTGCGCCTGCGTTAGCGGCGGGGTGCGCGGGCGGGCCAGGAGCCGGCGGGCGGCGCGCTCCGCCACCGGGTCCGTGGCCAGCGTGAAGCCGCCCGCCACCTCGCGCAGCACCACGCCGCGATACCCCTCGGCGTAGTGCTCCCGCAGGCGGGCCAGGGCCTCCACGACCTCGCCCTCGCCCACCTCGGCGGCGTCCGCCAGCTCCGTGGACGTGAGCGGCTCCGGCGAGAGGAACAGCAGGGCCTCCACGATCCGCGCCAGCTCGTTCACGCCGACACCCCGGCGGCGCGCGCCGTGACCGTGATCGGTGCGAACGGGGCCGCCTGCTCCCAGTCGGCCTCCCCCGCCTTGTAGAGCTCGAGCAGGGCGAACAGCGTGATCGCCTCGGTCAGCCGGTCGACGCCGTCCAGCGCATCGTCGAAGGCAAAGCGCCCGCGCGATCGCAGGAGCGCGCGCAGGTGTGCCAGGCGCTGCTCCACGGTCACCCGCACCCGGGCCATGTGGCGCAGGTCGAGCGGCGGCGGCGTGCGCAGCAGGTCCCCCACCGCCCGGGCCAGGAGCTCGGGCTGGTACGCCTGCTCCGCCAGGTCCAGCGACACCCGCCGCAGCGAGGCCGGGATCGGCGCCGAGCGGAAGCGGAAGCCGTCCTCCACGGCCAGGCGCGCGGCCAGGAACTCGGCGGCGCGCTTGTAGCGCGAGTACTCGAGCAGCCGCGCGAGCAGCTCCTCGGCCGCCTCCTCGGGCTGCCAGTCGAGCTGCTCGTCGTCGTCGCCGGGCAGCATCAGCCGCGACTTGAGCTCGAGCAGCGCGGCGATCAGGACCAGGAACTCGGTGGTGGACTCCAGATCGAGCTGGCCGGTGCGCTCGAGGTGCTCTACGTAGGCCAGCACCACCTCGGCCAGGTCCACCTCGAGCAGGTCCACCTCCTCCCGCAGCACCAGCGTGAGCAGCAGGTCGAACGGGCCCTGGAAGACCTCGAGGTCGAGGTCGAGCGAGGCGGCGCGCATCGGCCCCACGTTAAACGGGCTACCCGACGCCCATGCGCTCGCGGACGTCCGCCAGCGTGCCGGACGCGATCGCGCGGGCGCGCTCGGCCCCCTCGGCCAGCACCTCCTCCAGGTGCGGACGGTCGCCGGTCAGCTCCAGATAGCGCTCGCGGATCGGCCCGAGCGTCGCCACCACCTGCTCGGCCACCGCGCCCTTGAAGTCGCCGTAGCGCGAGTCCGCGAACTCGCGCTCCACGTCCTCGGGCGCCACGCCGCGCAGCACCGCCAGCACCTCGATCAGGTTGGAGATGCCGGCCTTGCCGGGCCCGCGCACGACGTCGGAGCCGGAGTCCGTCACCGCGCTCCTGACCTTCTTCGCCAGCGCCGCGTCGCTGTCGCGGATGTAGAGGGTGCCCTGCTCGGTGCCGAGCGTCGTGGACATCTTGCTGTCGGGGGACTGGAGGTCCATCACGCGCCCGCCGACGTCGGGGATCCGGTGGCGCGGCACCACCAGGGTCTCGCCGAAGCGCTCGTTGAAGCGCTCCGCGATGTCGCGCATCAGCTCGATGTGCTGGCGCTGGTCGTCGCCAACCGGCACCTCCTCGGCGCGGTAGGCCAGCACGTCGGCGGCCTGGAGCAGCGGGTACAGGAACAGGCCCGCCGACACCAGCTCGCGCTGGCGAGCGGACTTCTCCTTGAACTGGTTCATGCGATTGAGGTCGCCGTGGGCGGTCACGGCGCTCAGCAGCCAGCACAGCTCGGAGTGCTCGCGCACGTCGCTCTGGCGGAACAGGATGCAGCGGCCCTTGTCGGGCTCCAGCCCCGCGGCCAGCAGGACCGCCGCGGTGTCCACCACGTTCTCGCGCAGCTCCGCCGGCGTGTACGGCACCGTGATCGCGTGGAGGTCGACGATGCAGTAGATCGCCTCGCCGCGATCCTGGCCCTCCACGTACTGGCGGATGGCTCCGACGTAGTTGCCCAGGTGCTTCTGGCCGGTGGGCTGGATGCCGCTGAAGATGCGCACCGCGGACTACAACGCGTCGCCGGCGGGGCGCTGGCGCACCACCGGGCGGCGGGCGGCGGCGCCCTCGTCGAGCCTCCTCACCGGCGTGTCGTAGGGGGCGTTGCGGGCGATCTCCGGGTCGCCGCGCGCCTCCTCCAGGATCGCCCGGATCGACTCGGCGAAGCGGTCCAGCGTCTCCTTGGTCTCGGTCTCCGTGGGCTCGATCATCAGCGCCTCGTCCACGAGCAGCGGGAAGTAGACCGTGGGCGGGTGCACGCGGTGGTCGAGCAGCCGCTTGGCGATGTCGAGCGTCCTGATGCCCAGCTCGCGCTTGGCCGGCGCGCCGGAGAGCACGAACTCGTGCATGCACGTGCGGTCGAACGCCACCGGCAGCAGCTCGCCGATGCCGTCCTCGGCCAGCCTGGCCTTCAGGTAGTTGGCGTTCAGCACGGCCATCTCGGACACGTCGCGCAGGCCGTCGCCGCCCACCGAGCAGATGTAGGCGTAGGAGCGGACGAAGACGCCGAAGTTGCCCTGGAAGCCGCGCAGCCTGCCGATCGACCGGGGCCGGTCGAAGTCGAGGTCGTAGTGCGGCTCGGAGCCGTTGCGCGAGGGCACCTGGACGACCTGCGGCACCGGCAGGAACGGCTCGATGCGGTCCGAGACCGCGATCGGCCCGGCGCCCGGCCCGCCGCCGCCGTGGGGCTGCGTGAACGACTTGTGCAGGTTGAAGTGCACGATGTCGAAGCCCATGTCGCCCGGGCGCGAGATGCCCATCACGGCGTTGAGGTTGGCCCCGTCGTAGTACAGCGTCGCCCCGGCGTCGTGCACGATCCCCGCTATCTCCTGGATGTTGCGGTCGAACAGCCCCAGGGTGTTGGGGTTGGTCAGCATCAGGCAGGCGACGTCGTCGCCGGCCTTCGCGCGCAGGTCGTCCAGGTCCACGCCGCCGTCGCCGGCCGTCTCGACCTTCACCACCTCGTAGCCCGCCATCGTGACCGTCGCCGGGTTGGTGCCGTGCGAGGTGTCGGGCGTCAGCACCTTGGTGCGCGTCTCGCCGCGCTCCTCGTGGTAGGCGCGGGTGAGCAGGAGGCCCGCCAGCTCGCCGTGGGACCCCGCGCTCGGCTGGAGCGAGACGTGCGGCAGGCCGGCGATCTCCGACAGCGCGCCCTGGAGCCGCCACATCAGGTCCAGCGCGCCCTGGGCGTACGCCGGGTCCTGGAGCGGGTGCAGCCGCGCGTGGCCGGGCAGCGCCGCCACGCGCTCGTTGACCTTCGGGTTGTGCTTCATCGTGCACGACCCGAGCGGGTAGAAGCCGGTGTCGAGGTCGAAGTTCTTCTTCGACAGGTTGTTGTAGTGGCGCACCAGCTCGGGCTCCGAGACCTCGGGCAGCCCGGGCGCGCGCCCGCGGATGGCGGATGGCGGGAGGAGCTCCTCGACGGGCGTCTCGGGCACGTCCAGCGGCGGCGGGGCGAACGCCCGCCGGCCCTCGCGCGAGCGCTCGAAGATCGTGACCGCCTGCTGCTCGGCCGGCCTCACGCCCGCTCCAGCGGCCGCGCCGCCTCCGCGTCCTCGCGCGCCTGGGCGACCAGCTCGGCCAGCTTGTCGATGTCCGCGCGCGTGCGCCGCTCCGTGATGGCCACGAGCAAGCCGTCCGCGTGCTCGGGGTAGTCGCGCGCGAGCCTGTAGCCGGGGTTGACGCCGGCCGCGCGGGCGCGCTCGAAGAGGCCGTCGAGACCCGGCACCCGAACCGCGAACTCGCGCACCACCGGCCCCGGGTTGATCGCCTCCAGGCCGAGCGCCTCGCGCGCGTAGGCGGTGCGCCGCAGCATCAGCTCGCCCACCTCGACCACCCCGCGGCGCCCGAGCCACGACAGGTAGACGACCCCGGCCAGCGCGTTGAGCGCCTGCGCGGTGCAGATGTTGTGGGTGGCCTTCTCGCGCCGGATGTGCTGCTCGCGGGTCTGGAGCGTGAGCACGAAGCCGCGGCGCCCGTCCACGTCGACCGTCTCGCCGGCGATCCGCCCGGGCATCTTGCGGATGAACCGCTCCTGGGCCGCGAAGAATCCGAACGACGGGCCGCCGTAGTCCAGGCGGTTGCCCAGCGACTGGCCCTCGCCGAGGGCGATGTCGACCCCGAACGACCCCGGCGGCTCCAGCACGCCCAGCGTCAGCGGATCGACGGCGCACACCACTAGCGCGCCGGTGCGGCGCGCGGCCTCCACGAGCGGCCCGAGGTCCTCGACGGTGCCCAGGAAGTTGGGCTGCTGGAGGAAGACCGCGGCCGTGTCGTCGTCGACCGCGGCTGCCAGCGCCTCCACGTCGGTGGCGCCGCGCTCGTCGAGCGGCGCCTCGGCCAGCGTGGTGCCGTAGCCGCGCCCGTAGGTCGCGAGCGCCTGGCGCGAGTGCGGATGGACGCCGCGCGAGGCCACGAACCGGGAGCGGCCGTTCTCGAGCTTCGCCAGGTAGCCGGCCGAGGCGACCGACGACGGACCCTCGTAGAGCGACGCGTTGGACACCGGCAGGCCGGTCAGCTCCGAGATCGCGGTCTGGAACTCGAACATCGCCTGGAGGCCGCCCTGCGAGATCTCGGGCTGGTACGGCGTGTAGGGGGTGAGGAACTCGGACCGCTGTACGATCGAGTCGATCAGCGCGGGCACGTAGTGGTCGTACATGCCCGCTCCCAGGAAGCTGACCTCGGCGTCGCAGTGGCGGTTGCGGGCGGCCAGCGCGGACAGGTGCTCGAAGACGTCCTGCTCGGCCATGCCGTCGGGCAGGGACAGCGGCCGGTCCAGGCGGACCGGCGCCGGGATGTCCTCGAACAGCTCCTCGACGGACCCCGCGCCGATCGCCGCCAGCATCTCCTGGCGGTCCTGGTCGGTCGCCGATGTGTAGCGGGTCATCCGGGTCCAGCCCCCTGGGAGGCGATCAGCTCGCGGTAGGCCGCGGCGTCCATCAGCCCGTCGGCCTCGGCCGGGTCGCTCAGCCTCACGCGCACGAGCCAGCCTTCCCCGTAGGGGTCGTCGTTGACCTTCTCGGGCGCGTCGGACAGCG
>DASVQK010000170.1:0-15938 GCA_036389105.1 Thermoleophilaceae bacterium | reverse complement strand
CTCGAACTGCGCCCGCGCGGTCGCGAGCGTGAAGGCGACGTCGAGCGGCCCGAGCTCGGGCCGCGACTCCAGATGCGCGCGCAGTCGCTCGGCCTGCGCCCGCAGAGCGGGCTCCGACTTGGCCGAAACGAGCCACGCGAGCGCCGGCAGCTCAGGACCCACCACATCGGGCTCGCCGCCCTCGCGATCCTCGACCGCCGGCGGCTCCTCGATCACCACGTGCGCGTTGGTCCCACTCACCCCGAACGACGACACCGCCGCCCGCCGCGGCCGCTCGCCCGGCTCCCATGGCTCGGCCTCAGTGAGCAGCTTGATGTCGCCCGCCGACCAGTCGACGTGCGGTGACGGCTCGTCCACGTGCAGCGTCGGTGGCAGCACGCCGTGCTGCATCGCCATCACCATCTTGATGACGCCCCCGACGCCCGCCGCCGCCTGCGCGTGGCCGATGTTCGACTTGATCGAGCCGAGCCGCAGCGGCCCGTCGGAGCGCTCCTGGCCGTAGGTCGCGAGCAGCGCCTGCGCCTCGATCGGGTCGCCCAGGGTCGTGCCGGTGCCGTGGCCCTCCACGGCGTCGACGTCCGCCGCCGACAGGTCCGAGTTCGCAAGCGCGCGGCGGATCACGCGCTCCTGCGAGGGTCCGTTCGGCGCCGTCAGTCCATTGCTCGCGCCGTCCTGATTGACCGCCGTGCCCCGCACGACCGCCAGCACGCGATGTCCGTTCTTACGCGCGTCCGACAGCCGCTCGAGCACCAGCAGCCCGGCCCCCTCCGACCAGCCGACCCCATCAGCACCGGCGGCGAACGACTTGCACCGTCCGTCGGGCGCCAGCCCGCGCTGGCGGCTGAACTCGACGTAGACCCAGGGTCGCGACAGCACAGTCACGCCGCCCGCCAGCGCCAGTGAGCACTCCCGCCGCCGCAGCGCGTGACACGCCAGCTGCAACGCCACCAGCGAGGAGGAGCAGGCGGTGTCCACGGACATCGTCGGGCCCTCGAGGCCGAACACGTACGCCAGCCGTCCCGATACCGCGCTGCCGGCCGCGCCGGTCGCCTGATAGCCCTCCAGCTCCGGCACCTCGGCGGCCACTCCGTAGTCGCCGTACATCACGCCCGCGAACACCCCCGCGTCACTGCCGCGCAGCGACTCCGGATCGATGCCCGCCCGCTCGAACGCCTCCCATGCCACCTCCAGCAGCAGCCGCTGCTGCGCGTCCATCGCGAGCGCCTCGCGCGGACCGATGCCGAAGAACGCGGCGTCGAAGTCGCCCGCGTCGTGGAGGAACCCGCCCTCGCGCGTGTATGAGGTGCCGGGATGCTCCGGGTCCGGATCGAACAGCCGCTCCAGGTCCCAGCCGCGGTCGGCCGGGAACTCCGACACGGCGTCCGTGCCCGACGCCACCAGCTCCCACAGGTCCTCGGGCGACTGCACGCCGCCCGGGTAGCGGCAGCTCATCCCCACGATCGCGACCGGCTCGCGATCGCGCCGCTCGAGCTCGCGCACGCGGCGATCCGCCTTGCGCAGGTCCGCCGCGGCCTTCCGCAGGTATTGGCGGAGCCGTTCCTCGTCCGCCATTCAGTCCCCTCCCCCGGTCGGAGCGCCGGGGGACCACCCGACGGTCACGCCGGTCCCGATGGAAGCGATCAGTTCAAGCGGGGCGCCCAAGTCACGAGGCCATCTCTCGCGCCGCCTCGCCAACGCCCGCGCCGGACGGTTGCCCGAGTCGCCGAAGCGCGGCGAGCCAGACCGGTGCCCAGAGCACCAGCCCGCGCGCGGCGCAGACGATCACCAGCGCGAAGAACAGAGCGAATCCGACGTGCAACGCGACCAGCACGCCGTACAGAGCCGCGACGCTGAAGCCGAAGATCACCTGGTTGCGAGGCTTCATCGGGGTCGTTCCCGGGTCGGTGATCATGTAGTTGGTGTAGAGCCAGAAGACCAGGCCCGTGAGCGGAAGCAGCGGCGCGGCCAGGGGCGTGCCGAAGATCGCGGAGCGGAGGATCGCCTGGAGGAGGAAACCGCCCAGCCAGCCGAAGATCAGGGGCATCTTCTTCGTGAGCTTCGCGTTGATCATGGTGCCCGCGAGGATCACGAAGGCCGGCAGCAGCCATGCGATCACGTTATGCGAGGAGTTCTCGGTGAACTGGTAGGCCGGCACCATCGCGACCGACGGCAGCGCGAGAAGGGTGATGGCGATGCCGAAGTTCGAGGGGTTCATGAAGTGCCGCTTGCGGCCCTTGACGCGCGCGGTGAGGATGAACTTCGAGCACTGCGCCACGGTCACGGCGAAGATGATCGGCCCGATCCGATCGCCCGTGTAGAGCAGCAGCGCCACCGAGAGCCCGGTGATGTGCGCCGGCAGCATGCCCTCGATGAAGCCGCGCACGCCTCCGCCCGCGTAGCAGGCCGGACGGTCGCACGACCGCGCCTCGAGCGCCTCGAGCCCGATCTCCAGCGAGTACGCCGTTGCCAGCGCGACCAGCGGCTGTAGGTAGGAGTCCTCGAAGCCCAGGAAGAGGCCGCCGAGGACCGTGAAGACGGTGATCGAGGTGGCGAACCGCCACAGCGCCTTGAGCCGCGGATCCGCGGGCTTCGGAGCCGGCTTGGAGTCCGCAGGCGACCCGCCGTTGGAGTCACCCGCTCCCTGCCTGCGACGTATCCGACCCGGTGTGAGTGTGCTCATCTATCCCTCCAAGAGCAGTGCGTGCCATCCCGGCCGCAGCTTGTACGAGGCGTGGTGCGCGACGCCCTTACCGTCACGCCAGGCGATGTTCGCGACGACCTGGCTCGGCGCACGATCGCCGAGTCCGAAGAGGACCTCGGGGGCGCTGGCGCCCGCGTGGCCGTTGCCGCCGTCTATCTGCTGGATCAAGCGCCGTCCCCGCGGCAGCTGCACGGTCACGGTCGCGCCGATCGCCGGCCGTGCCAGGGTGCCGCGCGGCACGGAGGAGAGGACCTTGGTGGTCGTCGCCGTCTTCCCCGCGGGCGGCAGCAGGAGCTGGAGCCCGAGATACGGCCGGCGCGCGGCCCCGTTCAGGTACAGGAACGACGGCCCCCACTGGTTGGCGAGCGCGAAGTCGAGCCGGCCGTCGCGGTTGACGTCGCCCAGCGCCACTCCACGGCTCAGCATGGGCTTGCCCAGGCCGACTCGGTTCGCCACGTTCGCGTAGCGATCGCCGTCACCGCGTGCGTAGAAGGCGTTGTGCTCGTGGCCACTCAGGTCGTCGCCGGGCTTGAAGCTGGGCCACCAGTTCAGGTGCCGCGTGAGGTGGTCGTTGCCCATCGCGAGCTCCTGGAGCTCCGGCCAGCGATTCTTCGGCCCCTTCATGAAGCCGGTGGCCTGCACCACCTCGGGCCTGGTGTCGTTGTCGAAGTCGCCGATCTTGGCGTCCCATCCCCAACCGCTGCGCGCCATCCCGAACTTCTCGCTGCGCTCGACGAACGGCGCCGTGGCGCCCGCCCTCAACCGGCCCCCGGTGTTGGACCAGACGAAGTTGCTCTCGTGCAGCCCGTACGGCGTCGTGATGTTGCTGACGAAGATGTCGAGCCGACCGTGACCGCTGAGGTCGCCGAAGGCGGCCGCCATGCTCTTGAAGGAATCCTTGCCGAGCACCTTCGAGGCGGGGGTGGTGAAGCCGCGGTGGCCGGTCACCTTGCTCAGCCTCACGTGCCCCGGAGTCGAGTCGTTGACCAGGAGGTGGTCGTGTCCGAAGTCGTTCGCGATGTATAGGTCGGGCTGCTGCGTGCCCTTCAGGTCGGCCGCGCCGATCGCGACCGTCCAGCCGTGGTCCAGGCCCTTGCTGAACTTGCCCCTCACCTCGCGGAACCGCGCCGAGGGCGACGCGCCGCTGCGCGCGGACTGCCACAGGAAGATCCGCAGACCGCCGCCGTTGCCTGCCCGCGAGAGCGACGCCGCCATCTGGAAGTGCGGGTCGGGGTTGGGAGCGCTCGGGTCGAGCAGGCGCGCGTTGTCCGGCCAGTAGTTGCCCACCAGTAGGTCCACGTGGCCGTCGCCGTCCACGTCGGCCTGCGTGACGGTGTCCGAGTTCCACAGCTTGCGCGGTGTGACCAGCTCCTGACGAACGAAGCCGGCGGGCCCGAGGGTCGTGCCGGGACGGCGCAGGAACAGGACCGGCGAGCGGCCCGTGTAGTACCCGATGAAGTCGGTCAGGCCGTCCTCGTTGAAATCCCCGGGCGCGCAGCCCATCGGCGTCATGGTCCGGTCGTACGCCAGCGGCCTCGCGTCGAGCAGGAACGGCGTGAAGCGCGCGCCTGTGCTCGGCGACGGGGCGACGGTGACCGAGCTCGTTCGTGGATCCACCAGGCACACGTCGTTGTTGACGCCGTCGGCGTCCGCGTCGGTCAGGGCGACGGCGGCGCCGAGCGCGGAGGCCCACGCGCTGATCTTCTTGAGCTGCGGCTCGACGTTGTAGACGGACTTGTGCGGCGCGCGACTGGCCGAGGTCAGATTCAGCTGCTGGAAGTGGTACTTCGACGCAATCGAGGAGAGCTCACCGGAGCTGTAGCCCGCACCGGGCGAGTTGACCAGCAGCAGCGTGACGATCGCGAGCACCGCCAGGGCGGCGATGCGCGACACGTGCCGACGCAGCAGCTCACTCACAGGCTCTCCAGTTGGCGCGCCCGACCAGTAATGACCCTTCCCCCCTCGATTGGACCGATGCCAAACGGACGGCGACGCCGCTCGCCGTCAGCCAAGCCCCGGTCTGGCCCCATGATTGCACATACGGTGAGGGGGGTAAAGCACCCGGACGGTGGGGTACACCGCTGATCTGCGATACCGCACTCAGCGCTTTTCGCCCATCCCGGGGGGCCGGATCGGTGAGATGATCCTGTACTTTCCCACCCTTCGGTTGTTCCCGCGACCATCCCTCGGAGGCCGACTCCAGAATGACCAGCGCCGCTTCGCCCCTCGCCGCCCGGCGACCGCCGCTCGCCGTGCGGCTGCGGAGCCGGGTGCTGGCCATCCGGCCCAAGGACACGAAGTTCGCGACGCTCGGCTTCCCCCCCGGCGCGCCCGGACCGACCGCCGCGCTCGAGGGACACGCCGCGAGCTTCGCGTTCGGCTACAACGCGGCGCTGGCCGCCGTGGACGTCGCGGATCTCGCGGAGCCGTTGGGCGGAACGGCCCCGGCCGAGCGCGGCTTCGCGTACGAGGGCAGCGGGATGGCCCTCGCCCTGCTGGACCTGATGACGCCCGGCTCGAGCGATCGCCTCGGCGCACTGCTCCGAGGCCACGGCGAGCCATACGTCCACACCATCAACGCGGGGGCCGGCTGGGCCCTTGCTCGCCTGCGCCTGCGCCCGCGCAATCGGCTGCCCGCGCTCGACCCGTTCCTGCGCTGGCTCGCGCTCGACGGCTACGGCTTCCACGAGGGCCTCTTCCGCGCGCCGCGGTTCGTCAGCGAGCGGGCAACACCCCGCCGGCTGAGCGGGTACGAGCGGCGCGCGTTCGACCAGGGCTTGGGACGCAGCCTCTGGTTCGTGGACTGTGCCGATCCCGAGCGCATCGCGCGGACCATCGGTGGGTTCCCGACCGAGCGCCGCGCCGACCTGTGGAGCGGCATCGGCGTAGCGGCCACCTACAGCGTCGCCGTCGAAGCGGGGGAGCTCGAGCGGTTGTGGGAGCTCGCGGGCGACTTCAGGCCCGACGTGAGGTTGGGCTCCGCGCTCGGCGCGGTGATACGCCACCGCGCCGGCAACGTCGTGCCTCACACGCACACCGCCACCGAGCTCTTCTGCGGCCAGACGGTCGACGAGGTGGCGGAGGCAGCCGAGCAGGAGCGCGCGGGGCTCGTGGCCGACCGGACCGGCGAGAGCTACGAGCTGTGGCGCACGCGTGTGCGGGACCGGCTCGGAGCGGGCGTTCCCACCAGCCCGTAGACTCAAGCCTCTTGCCAGGCCGCTTCTCTTCGGGAGGGAGATGCCGCTCCAGGCGACGTACAGCAGGCTCATCCTGGCCGCCGCGGTGCTGCTCGCCGGGCTCGCCCTCTGCGCCGTTCCGGCGGCCGCCGAGTCCGGTCACCTCGTCGACTTCCGGCTGGGGCTGACCAGCCGGTCCCCCACGTCGCCGACCGGGCTGAGCGTGAGCTTCGTCGTTCACACCGGTCGCGACCGCAACGCGAAGTCGTCGCCGCTTCGCTCCGAGGTGCTGCGGCTGCCGCAGGGGCTGCGCTTCGACTCGGCCGCCGTAGCGCAGTGCACGGCGACAGACGACGAGATCCAGGCGCTCGGTCCGGATGCCTGCCCCGCGGACAGCAAGCTCACGCTAGGCCAGCTCGTGGTCGTGACCGGCTTCGGGCCGCCGTTCGACCCGTTCGTCAACGACATGCACGTGTTCAACGGCGAGAACCAGATCATCGAGATCTTCACCGTGCAGGGGTCGTCGCGCTCGACGGGCGTAGACCACCTGACCATCGACGGCTCGACGCTGACGGCACATCCGCCAGCGCCCCCGGGCGGACCGCCGGACGGTCAGACCGCCGTCAGGTCGGTGGACCTCCAGATCCCGATCCGCGTGGCGGGCGGCAAGTCGCTGGCGACCACGCCGCTCGAGTGTCCGGCGAGCGGGCGCTGGACCAGCACGGGCACGTTCGGCTTCGCCGACGGACGCAGGGAGACGGTGGCCTCGGCCACTCCCTGCGGCAGGGTCAAGCTGCCGGCAGGGCCGAAGGTCCGTCTGGCCGTTCACCCGCGCAGCACGTTCTCGGGCCGCCGCGTCCGCGTGCGCCTGCGCGTGCGCTCCACCGCCAAGCGCTGCGTGTCGGGCGCGACGGTTCGCCTGGGCGGACGCCGGATTCGGACGGACCGGCGCGGCCGTGCGAAGGTGACGATGACGTTCCGCCGGCCCGGCCTGCACCGGGCGAAGGTGAATAAGCGCGGCTGCCGGCCCGCGCACGCGCTCGTGAACGTGCGGGTCGACGTCCGGGACTAGCTTCGGCACCGGCCGGCCCACCGACACCCGACACCCATTTGAGTGTGCCGTCGCGCGAGCATTGAACTCGCGGACCCCGTGTGGAAGGGTTCCCGTCAGAAGCGTCAAGCGGGGGAGGCGATTCGAGTGGTGAACACGTTCTTTACGCGCTCGCGCGGTTACCTGACGCCGGCGGGGATCGTTCTGGCCGCCATGGTGGTGGCACTCGCTCTTGCGGCGAGCCCGACTCGCGCCGACATCGGCGCCGCCGGGTTCGACGACGGCGACCCCATGTTCGTTCCCCTGCGCTGGTGCGCGCTCAAGGGCAGCCCGGCCGTTACCAATCCCGCCGGCGTCGGCGAGGCCGACACCGACGGCGTCCTGTGGCGACGCCACGAGCGCGCCTCCGACTTCACCTGGATCCCCGGCGCCGGGATCAGCTTCCGCTCGGCGATGGCGGGCACCGTGACCACCAACGCCGACTTCCCGATAATCGACGACCCGTTCCCCCCGAACCCGGCCACCCCCGGCCCCGGCGGGAGCGCGACCGACGGCCCGGGCGTGCTCGGCGACATCCTCGACTACTCGATCGACGATCCGCGCGGGCCGGCGCCGGGCCAGACGAGCGCGAAGTTCCGCGAGCTCGGCGAAGCGCTGGCCGACTGCGACGCGAAGTGGAACGCCCTGGAGACCCAGCTCGGGACCAACCTCGAGGGGCCGGTCGCCCTGAACGTCAACAAGCACGTCGACCTCAGCGGGACGGAGACCTACGTCGGCCTGTCGTCGTTCGCGTTCAACGGCGCCGTCGGGACCTACCAGACGATCTGCACGGCGCTTCAGGCGGGCAACCCGAGCCTGATGGGGTCGAACACGGGGGACGCCTTCATCGCCGTCAGGGACAACAACGCCGACGGCAACTTCGATCCCGCCACCAAGGACATCCTCACCGCCCACGAAGCGGGGCACGCGCTCTTCCTGGCGCACGGCAACGGCCTCGACGACGACGGCGACAACCACTTCGATGGCTGCGACGGGAGCTGGGTGCCGGGCCAGGTCTCCCCGCCCGACGAGACGAGCAACGATCCGCGCGGGCTGATGCACCCGGCCGGGGGTGAGGGCCTGACGCCCCTCCAGCGCAAGGTGGCGCGGGCGGTCGCCAGGATCACCGTGGGCAGCACATTCGATCCACCGGGCGAGCTCGACCCAGTCCCGGTGGTGGCCGACCACCGCGTCGACAGCGTTCGCGAGAAGCTGCGCGCCCCGGCCAACAACCTGGAGAGCGCCGGGATCGCGCGCGACTCCGCCCACCGCACGACCATGCTCACCCACAAGGTGGTCGGCGCGTTCGACGCGAAGAGCCGCGCGGATTACGCGATGTTCGTGGACCTGGACAACGACCCGAAGACCGGCGGCTCGCCCAGGGAGCTGGGCCTCGACACGGACTTCAAGGGCGCCGACCTGGTCTCGGTCGTCGCCGTGCGCGGGAACAAGCGCCAACCGCGGGCGAGGGTGTCGGTGTTCAAGGACGGCCGGTTCGAGCTGGTCAAGAAGGCCGTAAGGGCGAGCTTCGGTCTGACCCGGACCACTCCGGACTTCAGGATCGAGAGGCCAGTGGTGATCGATCCGTTCGGGACCCTGACGGTGACGATCCCGAACAAGGTGGTCCCGGTACGCGTCCCGCCGGAGATCCGCTTCGAGGCGACGGCGGACGCGACGGACGCCGGCGGCGGGATCGACCGCCTGCCCGACACCGGCAGGAAGAGGGACGGAGTGCTGCGGATAACGCCGCCCGACTACCCGGTCTGCGACGGCGGCAAGGCGGTCGACCGGGGCGGCAGGGCAACGATCGCGGTACGCGGCATGCCCGACGACGCCGACATCCACGTCCTGCTCGGTCCCGTCGAGGTCGGCAAGGCCAGGGTCCGCACCGACGGAAGGGCCAAGTTCAGCTTCCGGCTGAAGCGGAGCGACCGGCCCGGTCCCCGTCTGATCACGGTCGGCGTGCTCGACAAGGCGCTGACCGCGGACTGCTTCCTGACGGTCAAGGGCAAGGTCCCGCGCGAGGCCGTCATCCCCGCGAAGGGCGCCGCCGACGAGGGCGGCAAGGAGGACGGCGGCGGCTTTCCGTGGTGGGTGGCGATCGTCGTCGGGGCCGTCGCGCTGCTCGCCCTCACCCTGACCCTGCGCAGGCGCAGGCGGTAGCTACGGGCAGTTGGCGTACGGCGGCGGTCCGTTCTGCACCGACCGGTTCTGGAGCTGGAGCCGGTAGTAGGCCAGCGTCTGGTTGGTCTGGACGTAATTGGGATCGGTCGCTCCCCACAGGAAGTCCGACGCGTCGGTATCGGTCAGCGTCGCGCCCGGGTCCCCCTGCACGCCCTTCCAGCCGGACTTCGTTACCGGCGTGGTGAAGAGCGAGGGGTCGATCACCATGTCCTGCGACTGCCAGAACCGCGGGCCGCAGACGCACAGGGTGGGCGCCACGTGCCAAACCCAATAGACGTTGCAGCTCGGGTTGTTCTTGGTGCTGACGTGAAGACTGCCCTGGATCCACACCTTCCTGGGGCTGAGCCCCATGCCGATCATGAGCCTGCACATCTCGTGCGCGCGCGCCCAGCAGCCGTCGTCCGGGTAGAGGAAGGGGATGCACGGCGGCGGGACGGTCTGCGGGTTGCAGCTCGTCGCGGCCATCGCGTCGAACACCTCCTGCGCCCGCTGCCCCGAGACGCAGCAGCGCCGGCGCCACGGCCACCAGCACCACCACCAGGGCCACCAGGGCCAGCGCCACAGCCGAGGCAGCCAGCGGATCGGGCTCCTCTCCCACGGCTTCCGCGGTGGCCCCTCCGGATCAGGTAAAGGGCCGGGCCCCTCCGGGTCCGGGGTGTACTCGCGGACGTCGACGATCTCGTGCGCGTCGTCCTCTGTGAGCACGATGCGCTGGCCCTTGTCCATGGCCTCCCGCAGCGAGCGTTCGAGCAGCTCGAAGTCCTCGCTGCCGCGGCGCAGCACATGCCGCGCGTGTGAGAGCTCCAGCTCGACGCCGAGCGAGTCGTCGTCGATCTCGCGGATGCCGACGACTCGCGAGACGTGCGGGATCAGCAGGCGTGCGATCGCGGACGTTTCGGGGTCGAGCTCGACGTAGACCGGCAGGTTCTGGGCGCTCAGCCCCTCCAGCACCTGCGCGAACCCGGCGGACCGCGGATCGCTCGGGTCCAGGACCGCGCGCCGGCCACCCTCGAGCTCGACGGCCAGCTCCCCTTCGGCACGCACCAAGCGGATGCGGGTGGAGACAACGGCGTTCGGGTTCGGCATGGCCATCCTCCAGTCAGTGCGTGAACGACATCAAGGCGCGGGCTTCGCCTCCACCACCTGCCCGTAGGACCCGCGGTTGGGCAGCGGGACCAGCGGCTTGGTGGAGATGCCGCCCTGGGGGGAGAACTCGCCGGTCTCGACCGGCTGGTTCCACTTGGCCGGGTCCGGGCCCTGCTCGGCCGTGAGCTCCGCGGCCGCGCCCGCGGCGGCCCGCAGGAGCAGGGCCGTGCGGGCGCGCACCCAGCGGTAGCGGGTCCGCCGCTTGAGAGCCGCGGCCAGGACCTGCTCCCCCGCGATCTCGAACTTGTACGTCGGCGACGCCAGGTTGTCCACCGATCGCAGGTGACAGGTCGGGCAGTCCAGGCCCGCGACCTGAGACCAATCGGCGCCCAGCGCCGGCTCCACGGCGGCGCGCATCAGCTTCTCGACGAAGCGGTCGAAGAACACCACCGCCGGCGTGCCGTAGCCGCCCTTCCCGTCAGCCGAGTCGCGGCGCCCGTTCCAACTGCGCAGGTACCCGCGCAGCGCGACCAGCCGGGGGTCGCTCGTCTTCCGCAGCGCCTTGCGGAGGTAGGGCAGGAACGCCCGCGCGCGGTTGTCGATGTACGCGACGTCGCGCGGAACCTGCCCCAGCGCCTCGAAGCTGAGTGGCGAGCGCCGGCGCACGAGACTGGCAAGGGGCTGCGACTCCCAGTGGTCCCCCCAGATGCCGCCCTCGCCGCCCACGCCGAGGTTCTTCGACCCCCAGCCGACGGACGGCTTGTTGTTCCAGTTCACGACATAGCCGCGCTTCGGGTCGATCACGTGCGGGTGGGCCTTCCAGCGCTCGAGGCCGCGCCAGTCGTAGCGGCCGTCGCCGGGCATCGGGAGCGTGGGGTCGGCGTTGCGCGGCCGGAGCGGGTACGCGCCGGTGTGCCAGTAGCCGATGTGCCCGTCGTCGCCGGCGTAGAGGAAGTTGAAGCCCAGCGACATGCCGGACAGGGTCGCCCCGAAGCGGCGCACGCCCGCCTGCCGCCCCGCCAGGTCCCACGCCGTAAGTGAGTCCAGCAGGCGGCCGTCCACCACCGACTGACGCGTGTACAGGCGGTGCCCGGCGTCGGGGTCCGCCAGCCCCGGGCCGTGCACGGTGCGGTACACGGTCAGCTTCCGCTCCTGCGCAGGGCACGTCTCGGGAGGCTCGCCGCCCAGCAGGGGGGTGGCCGCCGTCGGCGGGTTGTTGCAGTGGATCGTCACCTCGTGCTTCTGGACCGCTCGCGAGCGGCCCTTGTGCCTGTACGTGGTGTTGGACGGGTCGAGCTGCTCGACGAAGGTGTCGGAGTTCGCGTCCAGCGCGGACGTCACGGTCCAGGCGGCGTGCGCGTTGCGGCCGATCACGATCAGCGGGATGGCGGGCACCATCACCCCGCGCTGGTCGCGGGCGGGGCTGTGCACCTCCACCTCCCAGAAGAAGCCCGGCACCGCCCAGCCGGTCTGCGGACCGCCGTAGAGCATCGGCCTGCCGCCCTTGGCCAGGCGCCCGGAGACGATCACGGCGTTGCTGCCGAAGCGGGGCAGCGCCAGCTTGCGCTGGAGCTCGGCCACCCCGGCCTGCCGGGCGTCCACGACCCTCTCCGTCCGCTCGAGGTCGGCGATCGCCGGCAGCGTCGCCGGGTCGTGGTTCGCGTAGCGCGAGCCGCGGAAGCTCGTGCGCACCCGTCCCCTGGCGTGGCGCTTGAAGCGACCGTCCCGGCGCGCGATCGACGTGGGGGCGTGCCTGTCGTTCAGCGGCAGCAGGTCGTGGAAGATGCGCTCGCCCTTGCGCTGGCCATGGCGGGCGATCAGGTGCTGGTAGGTCACGGCCGCGCCCAGCTCGCCGTGGCCGAACTCGCCGAAGAAGCGGCCGGCGTACTCGCCGAACCCCAGCACGTCGGACACGGTCCAGTGCTCGATCGGCAGGTCGTTCAGGAGCACGAACTCCGCCGGCATGAGCGAGGGGTCGGTCTGCGCCTGGTCGATGTAGGCGTTGATCCCGTCGGCGAAGCGCTGGAGCCGCTCGCGCGCGTCCGCCGGCAGCGCCTCGAACTCCCGCTGAAGGGCGGCGTCGCCCTCGCTCACGCGCAGCACCGCCTCGTCCATCGCGAGCCCGCTCGGTCCGATCAGCTCCGCCAGCGTGCCGTGCCCCACGTGACGGAACACGTCCATCTGGAACAGGCGGTCCGCCGCCATCGCGTAGCCGATCCCGTAGAAGGCGTCCCCGTCGGTGGCGCCCGTGACCGTGGGCACGCCGTACCGCTCGTCGCGCACGATCTTCACGTTCGGGTTGCCGGGCGGCGACTCGCCCTGGCCGGCGCCCACGAACTGCATGGGCTTGTACCGCCAGGACGCGTACAGCTCGCGCTGGTCGTCCGTGTGAGGTCCGTAGGAGCTGGACCCGCCGGACGTGGCGAACGAGAACGCCGACAGCGTGGTCATCCCCGACTGTCCGGGCGGCACGGCGTTCACCGCACGCAGCCCGTCCGCGGCGCCGGCGGTGGCCGGCGCGAGCGCGAGCAGCGCCAGGATCCCTGCCTTCGCGGCGGCGAGCTTTGGCCGCGACGCCATGGCGGCAGCCTACCTGGCCATGTCGCGGGCGCCTCCGCTCAGACGGAAGCGCCCGCCCCCGGCGCCGCGTGGGCGACGCCGGGGGCTGGCTGGTGGCACGTCCGTGGCGCCTACGGCCGGTAGGCGATCAGGACCCCGCCGCCGGTGGGAGCGGCGTGAGACGCGAACACCGTGTGGCCGGCGATCGCGACCCCGCTCGACGTCAGGTTCGTCAACGGCACGCCGGCATCGGCGGTCATCGACCGGCGGACGAGCAGCGCGCCCGTCGCCGCGTTGACGGCGTCGAGGAAGCCGTGGCCGTCGACCGTGTACGCCACTCCCGCGGCCGTGCTGGTCCCCTGATAGTGGACGCCGTCGGCTATCGGCATGCGCCAGCCGACGGTTCCGTCGTCGCGCCCGAGCGCGGCCATCACGCTGCCGGGCGTGAACACGCCGATCACCGAGCTCCCGTCGAACGCGGTGGACGCCGCGTTGCAGGACGCGCACGACGCGCCCACCAGCGACGTCCATGCCGGCTGCATCGTGTCGGCCCGGGCCACGTGGTAGACGCCCGACTTCTGCAGGTCGCCCACGAGCAGTCGGCCCTGGCTATCCGAGAACAGGTTCGGCGAGGCGCCGAAGTCCAGGTCGATCTGCCCGCACGCCGGATCGTCCAGCGGATACTCGATGTCCGGCTGGTCCGACGCCGCGCAGACGGGCGTCTGGCTGGCAGCCTGCAGCGCCTCGGCGTACTGATCGACGTTGCCCTTGTAGGAGGCGACGACCGAGCCGAAGGTGGCCCGTCCGCGATTGACGTCGATCTTCAGGATCGCGTTGGTGTACGCGTGCTCCCGCTGCCTGCTGAACGGGTTGCCGGCCCCGATGTAGGCGTAGCCGGCGCTGAGGTCGAAGGCCGGCGTGGCCCACAGGCCGCCGCCCGCGTCCCCCTGCGCCTGGTCGGCCAGCGGGATGGTAGGCGTCACCTTGAGGATGCGGCCGCTGGTCGCGCTGAGCAGGGCGAACCCGCCCTGGCCCGAGGAGTTGCCCTCCGGCGCCGAGTAGCCCATGAACAGGACGTCGCCGGCCAGGGCCGCGCTCGCGTTCGTGTAGTACCCCGGCTTCTCGACCACCGGTGCGCTGCGCCACAGGACGCTGCCGTCGGAGCGGCGGAGCGCCACCGCGTATGGGGCGTTGCTCTGGTTCACGAGGAAGATCACGGCCTTGGCCGTCACGGCCGGTGCCCCGACAATCGCCCCGCCCAGGCCGGCGCGAGATACGTCGAGCTGGGTCTGCCACACACGCGCGCCGGTCCCGGCGTCGATCGCGTAGGCGACGCCCTCCGTCGAGCCGGCGAAGACGCAGCCGCCGCTGACGACCGGCGTGCTCTGGAACCCGCCGGTGTCGCCACTGTCGGCGGTGTTGAACGTCCAGGCCGGCTTGAGGCCCGGCACCACGGCCGGTGTCAGGAGCTGCTCGTCCGGCTGATTGCGCGTGTTGGCGGCGTCGTGCCCGTACGCCGGCCAGTCACCGCCGGCCGGAGCGGCCGCGCTGCATGGATCCCCCGTTGCTGCCGCCGCCGGCGCGGCGTACGCCAGACCGGTGACGAACAAGGCTGCCAGTACCGCACGCAGCCGCCCTCGACTGCCCCCCGTGACCATCGACACGTCTTCTGCCCCCCTGTAGACGATGCTTGCTGAACCCCGCGGGCGGCAAGATACTCAAAGTAACTTAGGCGCGCGCCGGTTCGGTCCGCGGTTCGTGCGGCGTCCCGGGGTTCGGTCCGGGCGTAGACTGCGGGCGCCGTGCACCGCGTGCTCCGGATCGCGCTCCTGTCGGCTCTTGCGACGGTCGTCGTCGGTTGCCTCCCGGTATCGACGGCCGGTGCCGACGTCAGCTGGCTCTGCCGCCCCGGCCTGGCGTCGAGCCCCTGCGTGGGTGACCAGACGACGACCTACTTCGAGTCCGACGGCTCCTCACGCGTGGGACGTCCGGCGGTGCCGGAGCGCCCGCCGATCGACTGCTTCTACGTGTACCCGACCGTCAGCAACCAGCCCACGCCGAACGCGACCAAGTCGCCCGACCCCGAGATCCGGTCGATCGCGCTCTACCAGGCGCAGCGCTTCTCCACGCGCTGCCGGGTGTTCGTCCCGCTCTACCGACAGGTGACCGCGGCGGGCGTCGCCACGGCCAGCCAGACGCACGACACCAGCGCGTACGACAACGCGTTCGCCGACGTCCGCGAGGCATGGCTCGAGTACCTGCGCAGGGACAACCGCGGTCGCGGCGTGGTCCTGGTCGGGCACTCGCAGGGCAGCCGGCTGCTGCGGGCGCTCATTCGCAGGGAGATCGACCCGAGTCCGTCCCTCCGGCGCCTCCTGGTCTCGGCGATCATTCCCGGCGCCAACGCGACCGTGGCGAAGGGCCGCCGCGTGGGCGGGGACTTCGCGCACATCCCTGCGTGCGACTCCGCCGCGCAGACGGGGTGCGTGATCTCCTACTCCACCTTCAACGAGACCCCGCCTGACAAAGCTCGTTTCGGCCGCACGGACACCGATCCTGTCGGCGGCGCACTGGGACTGCCGACCGGTCCGGGCGTCGAGGTGCTGTGCACCAACCCGGCGGCGCTCGCCGGTGCGCGCGGCAACCTCGGCTCGCTCCTTCCCAGCGAGCCGTTCGCGCCGGGGGTCATAGCGGCGCTGCTCTTCCAGCTCTACGAGGGGCCGCCGCCCTCGGCCGACACCCCATGGCTTCAGCCCGCTGACCACTACGTCGGCCGCTGCGAGACATCGAACAACGCCAACGTCCTGATGATCTCGTCCGTGGCCGGAGCGCGGAAGCTGAACCCGGCCCCGGACGAGACCTGGGGCGTGCACCTGGTCGATCTGAACATCGCGCTGGACAACCTGGTGACGATCGTGGGAGCGCAGACCCCGGCCTGGCTCGCCGACCAGCGGCCGCTGCGGGCCAAGCTTCGCGCGCGCAGGCTCCGCGAAGGCGCCGCGCGCCTCACCGCCACGCTCACCGGCCCTCCGCTGCGGAGGGTTCGCGTCGTGCTGCGGCGGGGAGCCGCGCGGGTCGCCCGCCGGACGGTCAGGCTCGGCCACCGCGGCCGCGCGCGCAAGCGGTTCACCGTTCGCCGGCC
>DASVQK010000169.1:0-4070 GCA_036389105.1 Thermoleophilaceae bacterium | reverse complement strand
AGCCGGAGCTGTTCGCCGCGCGCCCGGCCGCCGGCGAGAACGAGGTGGTGATCAACGCGCCCGAACCCGTCTCGACCCTCGCCGACCTGCCGCCGGGCCGCGTGGAGCTGGCGATGGAGGTGTGGCGCGAGCGCATCCGCGCGCACGCGAACGCGCCGTACGTCCACGTGAGCGTGAACGAGGGCCGCGCGGCGGGCGCGTCCCTGCCGCACACCCACGCCCAGCTGTACGCGCTGCCGTTCGTCCCCGCGGCCATCGCCCGCGAGCGCGAGCGCTTCACGGCGTACTCGGACCGCACGCACGGCCGCAACCTGCTCGAGGACCTGCTCCAGGAGGAGGTTCGCCGCCGCGAGCGGATCGTGGCGATCGACGCGGAGTGCGTGGCCATCTGCCCGTTCGCCTCGCGCGTGCCGTACCAGGTCCAGATCGTGCCGCGCAGGCCACGCGCGCGGTTCGAGGACGACGGGCCGGTGGGGGCGGTGACGCTGCACGGCGTGCTCGGCCGGCTGCGCGCCGCGCTGGGGGAGGTGCCCCCGCTCAACCTCTGGGTGCGCACGGCGCCGCGCGGGGCGGAGCACTTCTGCTGGCGGATCGATTTACTCCCACGCCTGAGCCACTTGGCCGGCCTGGAGATGGGGACCGGCGTGAACCTGAACGTCGTCGCGCCCGAGAGCGCGGCCCGTACCCTGCGAGAGGCCGCCTGACCATGCCACCCGACGAGCGTCCGATACCCCGCTTCACCGCCGAGCCGCCGCAGGAGGCGCTGCCCTACGGACGCTGGGCCGACGCGCTGGCGGACCGCTTCCTCCAGGCGTGCGACCGGATCGACGCGGACGTGGACCTCGGCGAGCCCGGTCCCGTCAACTGGTTTCCCGACCGCACCTACGGCGGGCGCACCTACGTGCCCGCCACCGCGCCCACGTCCACGGGCTACGAGCTGTTCGGTTACGTCTCCTTCACGCGCGAGCACGAGGGCGCCGAGGCCACTCAGTTCCAGGCGACCGCCGACTTCACCGACGAGACGGCGGAGGCCAACCCCGACTGGCGTCTGGACCTGACCGACCTGGAGATCGCCACCTGGCGCGGCCCGCAGGGCCGCCGCGGCGAGGTGGCGCTGGTGTGGGGCGTGTCGCTCGAGCACAAGGGCATCGCGGTGACGGCCGAGCTCGGCCCGACCGTCACCGACCAGTGCGCCCTGATCGAGGACCGCTTCACGCTGGTGTCGCTCGACGCCTACACCGGGGACTACCTGGAGGTGCGGCTGTGGGGATCGGACGGCCGCGAGATCGCCAGCGAGTCGCTCTACGCGGAGGAGGACGAGTAGCCGAGCGCTGCCGCGAGCGGCGCCGGACGCTGGTTATCCTGGCTCGGTGCTGGACCCCGGCCGATCCGACGGCCTGCGGCGCAGGGAGCTGATCCAACGCGGACTGGCCGCGTCGGTGGCCCTCGCCGCCAGCCCCGCGCTCCTGCGGCTGCTCGACGGGCCCGCCCTCGCGGCCTCGCCGCGGCAGGGCCCCGGTCCGTACGGCCCGCTCGAACCGTCCGGCCTCGAGGGCGTGCAGGTGCCCAAGGGCTTCAGCGTCCGCGAGGTGGCTCGCGCCGGCACGCCGATCGGGGTGCCGCCGTACGTCTGGCCGCCCTTCCCGGACGGATCGGGCTCGTTCGCTCAGCCCGACGGCGGCTGGATCTTCGTGGCCAACACCGAGGTGCCCGCGACGCCGGGCAAGTCCAACGGCGGCGTCAGCGCGATCCGCTTCGACAGGGGCGGCTCGGCCCAGACGGCCTATCGGATCCTGGACGGCACGCGGAGCAACTGCGGCGGCGGGACGACGCCGTGGGGCACGTGGCTCTCCGGCGAGGAGGTGGACGACGGGCTGGTGTGGGAGTGCGACCCGAAGGGCGAGAGGCCGGCGGTACCGCGCCCAGCGCTCGGCGTCTTCTCGCACGAGTACGTCGTGGTGCACGAGGCCGCGCGCCGGCTCTACCTGACCGAGGACCAGAGCGGCGGCGGCTTCTACCGCTTCACCCCGAGCACCTGGGGCGACCTCGGCAGCGGGGTGCTCGAGATGGCGACGCTGCGCCCCGACGGGCTGGTCGCGTGGGGCCGCGTGCCCGATCCGTCCGGGGCGAGCAAGCCCACGCGCCAGCAGGTTCCGGGCGCGACCGGGATGAAGCGGCCGGAGGGGCTGTGCGTGGAGGCCGCCACCGGGATCGTCTACTTCGTGGAGTCGAGCGCGGGCCGCGTGTTCGCTTACGACCCGGCCACCGAGGTGTACGTCCGCGTCTACGCCGAGGAGGACTTCAAGGAGCCGATCCTCACCGACACGGACAACATCACGGTCTCGCCCCTGTCCGGCGACCTGTTCGTGTGCGAGGACGCCGGCGACCTGGACGTCTGCATCATCTCGCGCGAGGGCGAGATCGCGAGGTTCGTGCACCTCGACGGACCGCAGCACGGCGAGCCCACCACCGACGCCAGCTCTGAGACCACCGGGCCGTCGTGGGATCCCTCCGGCACGCGCTTCTACTTCTCCTCGCAGCGCGCCTACGTGCTGGGCGTGGTCTACGAGGTCACCGGCCCCTGGCGGCGGTTGGCGCCGGCCACCGGGCCCACGCCCGGCGGCGCGACGTTCCCCGCCCCCGGCACGCTCCGCGATCCAGCCAGCTCGCCGCTCCTGCACTTCCGCATCGAGGCGCACCACCGGCTGCTCCGCAAGCGCCTGCCGCGCCACGGGCTGCGCGTGTCGCTCATCCCGAACCAGCCGGCCGACGGGGAGGTCAGGCTGACCGTCCCGGTGCGGGGGAGCGGCGGCAAGCCCGCCCAGCCCAAGCGCGTCACGATCGCGTCGGGCCGGCGCAAGGGGCTCCGCCCGGGCCGGACGAAGGTGCGCCTGAGGCTGAACCGGCGCGGGCGCAGGTACATCGCCCGCCTCGACCACCCCGTGGACGCCCAGCTGGTGGCCAGCGCGACGGACTCCGCCGGACGCCTCGCGCAGGTCACGCGCAAGGTGCGGATCCGCTGACTACAGCAGCCTGACCAAGTCGGCCACCACGGCGGCGGCGGGCTGCGCCTCGGTCACGTCGCCCACGCCGGTGCCGCAGTACATGGCCATGTCCGCGGCGGGGCGGTCCACGTCGCGGTGGGGCGGCACCGGCAGCCGCCAGCCGCTCTCCCGGGCCGCGTCGTGCGCCGAGCGCAGCACGCGGTGCGGCGCGTCCTCCCAGTGCTCCCCGAACCACTCGGTCAGGATCGTGTCGTCGCCGCCGGCGGACAGGAGCAGCTCCACGTAGTCCGGATGGGCGCCGGACTCGGGGCACGTGAGAAAGCGGGTGCCCACCCGAACGGCGTCCGCCCCGGCCGCCATCAGCTCCGCGAAGCGCTCGGCGGTGGCCACGCCGCCCGCCGCCACCACCGGGACCTCCACGGCGGCCAGCGCGGCCGGCAGCACCTGGTCGAGCGGCTGCGTGCCGCGCACGTGGCCGCCCGCCTCGGTGCCCTGGACGGCGACGTAGTCGCAGCCGCATCGCTCCGCGGCCGCCGCCTCCTCGGCGGAGCCGACCTGCCAGCCGGCGAGCGCGCCGCCGCGGTGCACCGCCTCGACCAGGTCCTCGCGCGGGTCGTCGTAGAAGAACTCCACCACCCGGCACCGGCCCGCGGTCTGCTCGACGCGATCGAGCTCGGGACCGAACGGCACGAGGAAGTTGACGCCGCACGCCCCGGGCGCCGGCTCCCATTCGGACGGCACCATGCCCAGCCCGCCGGCATCGGTCACGGCGGCGGCCAGCTCGGTCGTCCCCACCAGCCCCATCGCCGCCAGCTGGAGCGGAAGCTCGCAGCCGACGAGGTCCGTGAAGCGCGTGTCGATGGCCATGTCCGCCTCTTTCGGTGAGGGCGGGATCAGACTACCCTGACCGCGGGCCCCGATAGCTCAGCTGGATAGAGCGACTCCCTCCTAAGGAGTAGGCCGCAGGTTCGAATCCTGCTCGGGGCGCTTGGCGCTAGCGGTCCGGCCGCTCCGGGTAGACGTCGTCGATCGTGAAGAGCGCCACATAGGGCTGTCCGCCGCCGA
>DASVQK010000168.1:0-9606 GCA_036389105.1 Thermoleophilaceae bacterium | reverse complement strand
GCCTTTCGCGCGACCTCGCCCGCCAGCGCGCGCGCGTCCGGCTCGCCGGCCGCGACGGCCGGCGCCCCCGCCGCGAGCACGAGCGCGAACGCCGCCGCGACGGCCGCCAGGACCCCCGATCTGCTCGCGGATGTCCTGCCGGCGGCCAAGAGCGCGTCACCATCGTAGATCGCCCCGCTCGAACGGGTCACCGGACGACGGCTGCCGCTCCTGTAGGTTTCGCGCCGCCGTGAGCACCGTCGCTGAGAGCCCGCAGACCGAGCCGCCGCCGCGCGGCGCCCTGGACGAGCTGGCCTCCGATCCGTCGTCGCGCAAGCGCTTCCTGCGCGCCATCGGCGGCGGGGCCGCGGCGGCCACGCTCTCGCTGGCGCTGGCCGCCTGCGGCAGGAGCAAGGACAAGGGCTCCGGCAACCAGTTCGGCGGCGCGGGCGTCGGGACCGCGCAGTACGGCCAGGGGGACGCGGGCATAGCGAACTTCGCGCTCGCGCTCGAGTACCTGGAGGCCGACTTCTATGCCGCGGCCATCGACAGCGGCCACCTGTCCGGCCGGGCGCTGCACCTGTTCCAGCGCTTCGGCGCCGAGGAGCGGGCCCACGTGACCACACTCGAGGGAACGGTCCGCAGCCTGGGCGGGACGCCCGCGCCGCGGCGCAAGACGATCTTCCCGCTGGAGAACCAGAATCAGATCCTGAGGGTGGCCAACCAGATCGAGGCGCTGGGCGCCGCGGCCTACCTCGGCCAGGTGGACCGGATCGAGAGCAGGCAGGTGCTGGCCGCCGCCCTGTCGATCCACACCGTCGAGGCCCGCCACGCCGCGGTGCTCTCGACGATGCTCGGCCAGCCGATCTCTCCGGACGGGGCGTTCGCCCGGCCGTCCACCAGCACCGAGGTGTCCCAGCAGGCCCAACCGTTCATCACCGGCTGATGCTCGGATCGGTGGAGATCCGCGGCATGACCCGCTCAGCGTTCCTGATGCGCGGCGCGCTGGCGGCGGGGACCGCGTACGGCGCGGCGGCCGTCGGCCCGTTCGTGGGCCGCTCGCTGGCCGCGACGGGCGCCGGTGACGAGGCCATCCTCCAGTTCGCGCTCGGCCTCGAGCAGCTCGAGGCCGCCTTCTACAAGAAGGCCGTGGCGGTCAAGGGCCTGTCGCCCGAGGTGGAGAGGGCGCTGAAGGAGATCGCCGAGCACGAGGCCGCCCACGCCAAGCAGCTCGACCAGACGCTCCAGCAGCTCGGCGCGACCCCCGGTCCCGCGCCGAAGGCATCGTTCCCGGCGCTGGCCGGCGAGGGCGCGGTGCTGAAGCTGGCGGTGGCGCTCGAGGAGACCGGCGTGGGCGCGTACAACGGCGCCGCCCCGGCCATCCGGTCGGCCGACCTGCTGAGCGCGGTCGGCTCGATCGTCCAGGTCGAGGCGCGCCACGCCGGCGTGCTGCGCGAGCTGGCCGGGCAGGATCCCTCGCCGGTCGCGTTCGACAAGGCGCTGTCGCGCGACGAGGCCGAGGCGCGGATCAAGCCGCTCGCCGGCGGCCAATAGACTGCCGGGCCGTGAGCGACGCCGTGGGCAAGAGCTGGCCGCCGTTCGAGTACGAGGTGGGCCGCGAGAAGATCCGCGAGTTCGCCAACGCGGTGGGGGAGGGCAACCCCGTCTACCACGACAGGGAGGCCGCGCAGGCGGCCGGCTTTCGGGACGTCGTGGCGCCGCCGATGTTCGCGGTCGTCTACTCGGCGGGCGCGATGGGCCCCGCCATCCTCGACCCCGAGGTGGGCATCAACCTGATGATGATGGTCCACGGCAGCCAGGAGTTCGTGTGGGGCGAGCCGGTCTGCGTGGGCGACACGATCACCACCACGGCGACGTTCAAGGACAGGCAGGAGCAGGAGGGACGGACCTTCTTCGTGTTCGAGTCCGTCTCGGAGAACCAGGAGGGCCAGGAGGTCGCGCGCGGCACCTGGACCAACATCGTCCGAGGAGGCTGAGGTGAACGAGGGCGACCAGATCGCCGAGTTGAGGGTGACGCCGGACAAGTACCTGCCGCATCGCTACGCCGGCGCGTCCGGCGACTTCAACCCGATCCACATCGATCCCGAGTTCGCGAAGGCCGTCGGCCTGCCGGGGAACATCCTGCACGGCCTCTACGGCATGGCGCAGGTGGCCCGCGCCACCGGGGACGCGGCCGGCGGCGACCCGCGCAAGCTCAAGCGGCTATCGGTGCAGTTCCGCGGCATGGGCTTCCCGGAGAAGGAGATCGCCGTGCGCGGCACCGTCAAGGAGGTGCGCGACGGGCGCGCCGTGATCGACACGGTGGCCGAGCAGGACGGCAAGCGGATCATCCGCAACGCCGAGGCGGAGATCGAGGTCGAGTAGGGGCCGGTTGAAGCCCCACGCCACAATAGGTGGCGTGGCGGAGATCACCACACGTCAGTCGTTCGTCCTCCGCAAGGTCGTGGAGGGCCACGTCGAGCTTGGGCACCCCGTGGGTTCCAAGTGGCTCGCCGAGCAGCTCGACGTGCCGTGGGGGCCGTCCACGATCCGCTCCGAGCTGGCCAAGCTCGAGGAGCTCGGCCTGCTCCAGCACCCGCACACCTCGGCCGGGCGGGTGCCCACCGACCAGGGCTACCGCCGCTACGTGGACAGGCTCCTGGAGGAGCGCGGCGCCGAGCTGGTGGGCCCGCGGCTCGAGATCGGCCTGGTGCGCCAGGAGCTGGACGAGGCCATGCGCGCCACCACCGAGCAGCTCTCCCAGGTGACCAACCTGCTCGCGATCGTGTCCGCCCCGCCGCTCGGCACCACCACGATCCGCCGCGTGGAGGTGCTGCTGCTCCAGCCGCAGGTGGCGATGGTGGTGGTGATCACCTCCACCGGCGGCGTGACCAAGCGGGTGATCAGCTACGGCGAGCCGATCGACCCCGGGCTGGTCAACTGGGCCGGCAGCTATCTGAACGAGGTGCTGAGCGGCATGGGGGTGGGCGCGCGGATGCTGCACCAGAAGCTCGCGGCGCCGGACCTCGACGACGCCGAGCGGACCTTCCTCAGCACCCTGGCGCCGGCCTTCACCGAGCTCGAGGAGACCGCCGAGGACACCCTGTTCGTGGGCGGCGCCACGCGGCTGATGTCCGAGCACCGGCTCCAGGAGCTGTCGCAGCTGGGCGACCTGATGGACCTGCTGGAGCGGCGAGTGGCGCTGCTGTCGATGCTCCGCAGCGCCCTGGAGGAGCCCAGCGTGTACCTGCGCATCGGCGCCGAGAACGAGGCTCCCGAGCTGCGCGGCCTGAGCGTGGTGGCGGCCAACTACGGGATCGCCACGCGCAACCTCGGGGCGGTCAGCGTGGTCGGGCCGGTGCGCATGGACTACCCGCGCGCGATCGCCTCGGTCCGCCAGGCGGCGCTCGAGCTGTCCCACTTCGTCAGCGACCTCTACGACGAGTGAAGCGCGACTACTACGAGGTGCTGGGCGTCTCGCGCGACGCCGACGAGCGTGAGATCAAGCGCACGTTCCGCAGGCTCGCGCGCGAGCTCCACCCGGACGTGAACCAGCACGACCCCGAGGCCGAGGAGAAGTTCAAGGAGTGCGCCGAGGCCTACGAGGTGCTGACCGACGCCGAGCGGCGCTCGGTGTACGACCGCTACGGCCACGACGGCCTCCAGTCGAGCGGCTTCCACTCCAACTTCCAGGGCTTCGGCTCCTTCTCCGACATCTTCGATGCGTTCTTCGGCGGCGACCCGCTGTTCGGCGGCGGCGGGCGCGGCGGCGCGCCGCAGGGAGGCGACGTGGCGACGGCGGTCGAGGTGACGCTGGCCGAGGCCGCCACCGGCGTCTCCGTGGACGTGGAGTACGACGTGGTGGACCGCTGCGAGCACTGCCACGGCAACGGCGCCGAGCCCGGCACGCCGATCGAGACCTGCTCGCGCTGCGGCGGCGCGGGCCAGCTGCGCGCCGTGAGCCGCACGGCCTTCGGTCAGCTGGTGCGCCAGGTGGCGTGCGACGCCTGCGGCGGCGACGGCCGCGTAGCGAAGCAGCCCTGCGGGGAGTGCCGGGGACGGGGCCGCAGGGCCGAGCGGCGGCGGCTGACCGTGGACATCCCGGCCGGCATCGCGGACGACCAGCGCATCCGCCTGGGCGGGCGCGGGCACGCCGGCGAGCGCGGCGGGCCTCCGGGCGACCTCTACGTCCTCGTCAGCGTCTCCGAGGACGAGCGCTTCGTCCGCGAGGGCGACGACCTGCTCTCCGTCGTGGACATCCCGGCCCCGGTGGCCGCGCTCGGCACGACGGTGACCGTGCCCACCCTCGACGGCGAGGAGCAGCTGCGGATCGAGCCGGGCACCCAGCCCGGCACGGTCATGACGCTGCGCGGCCGCGGGATGCCATCGCTGCGGCGCGGCGTGCGCGGCGACCTGAAGGTGGTGGTCAACGTCGTGGTCCCACGCAGGCTGTCGAGCGAGCAGCGCGACCTGCTCGAGGCCTTCAACGCGACGCTCGGCGAGGACAACCTGCGCGCACCCGAGGACGACGGCTCGCTGTTCTCGCGGGTGCGGCGGGCGTTCCGGTAGGGCGCCCGTGAGCATGATCCGGCTGGCGGTGCGAGCGCCGGCGACCTCGGCCGAGGCGGTCCTGGCGGCGCTGCTCGAGCTCGCGCCGGCCGGCGTCGAGCAGGTGGACGGCGACGGCTGGGTGGAGTTCGCCCTCTACGGGGCGCCCGGCGAGCTGCCGTCGCTGCCGGAGGGCGAGGCCGACGTGGCCGGCGCGCGGGTGACCGTGCGCGGCCAGCCGGTGCCCGAGGACTGGGAGGAGCGCTGGAAGCGCTTCCACGCCCCGATCCTCGTGGGCGGCCGGCTGTACGTCCGCCCGCCGTGGGAGCAGCCGGCGGTCCGGCCCGGCGTGCACGAGATCGTGATCGACCCCGGCCAAGCGTTCGGCACCGGCGCCCATCCCACCACGCGGATGTGCCTGGAGCTGCTGCTCGAGCTGCCGGCCGGCGGAGCGCTGGCGGACCTGGGCTGCGGTTCGGGCGTACTGGCGATCGCGGCCGCCAAGCTCGGCTACCGGCCGGTGATCGCGCTCGACTCCGACCGCGCCGCCGTGGCGGCGGCGGACGCGAACTCGCGCGCGAACGCCGTCGAGCTCGACCGCCTGGAGCGTTTCGATCTGCGCCGCGAGCCGCCGCCGCCCGCCGACGTCGTGGTCGCCAACCTCATGCGCCCGCTCGTGCTGCGGGTGGCGGCCCTGATCCAGGCGCCGCCCCGCGCGCTGATCGTCTCGGGGCTGCTGGACCACGAGGCCGACGAGGCGGCGGCGGCGTTCGCGCCGCTGCGCGAGCGCCGCCGCCTGAGCTCGAAGGGCTGGAGCGCCCTGCTGCTGGCCGGTGGCTAGTGCCCCTGCACGGGGCACAGGTCGTCGTCGTGCGGCGGTCCCACGTGCACGTGGTGCGGATCGCCCAGCCCGCAGCCCGGCCGCTCCGGCAACGGAGGCGCGACGGGCTCGGTGGAGAGGAACTCCTCGGCCAGCCCGTTGCCGCCCGGCAGGTCGCTCAGGCTCGAGCCGGCGACGTTGGAGCCGCCGCTGTCGGTCCGGTTGCCCAGGTTGTCGGTCTGGATCTGCGCGACGTAGTCCACGTTCTCGAACGGGCCGGTGATGAAGAAGACGCGGTCGCGCCCGAGGAAGTCCGGGAAGTCGCAGAACGCCAGCCCGTCGGCCAGCGAGGGCTCCGTCGGCGCGGTCGGCGACAGCTGCTTGTGGCCGGTCACCGTCCCCGGCGGGAACTGCGAGTCGATGGTGAAGTCCGCCGAGAAGCTGGACAGCACGCCGACGCCGTTCGAGCCGAGCGAGGTGTCGGTCTGCTGCGAGATCGTGAACGTGCCCGACTCGGTGTATACGCCGACGTAGTTCTGCTGCGAGGTGCCCGCCGAGGTGTAGCTGAACGTGCTCGTCCCGTTCTTGTCGCACGTGGCCTGCGTGATCACGAGGGTGCCCTCGAGGCGCGTCGTGGTGAGCGAGGGCGGGCTGGGAGCCGGTGCGGCCGCCCAGGCCGGCGCGGCGGGCGCGAGCGCGCAGGCGCCGATCAGCAGTAGGCCGCCCAGTCGCGGCCAGGTGCGAGTCCTCATGAGTCCCTCCCGGCTTGATTCCGGCGGCCCAGCCGGCCGCCGGTACGGCTCAACCTAAGTCGGTCTTGAGCGGTCCGCCATCCCCGTAATGGAGGAGGGGTAACCCGCCATATGATGGGTTCGCCGTGCCGAGGCCGAGCTCGCTAGACCACATGTCCGAGGGCCTGCTGCCGCCGCAGCCCTCGCGGGCGCTCGTGCGGAGGGAGCTGGGGTACTTCCTGCGGCGGCTGGCGCTCACGGCGGTCTTCCTCACCGCGCTGCTGCTGGTCGGCGCCCTTTCGTTCTCGCGCTTCGAGGGCACCACCTACTGGCAGGGGATCATGCGCGCGTTCGAGACGGTGACCACCGTCGGGTCGATCGGCCATCCGGAGACGCTGGGGGGCGAGATCACGGAGGTCGTGGTGATCACGCTGGGCCTGGGTACGCTGTTCTACCTCCTGGGCACGGTCAGCGAGCTGCTCGTGACCGGCCACCTGACCGGCCTCCTGGGGGCCTACCGGATGCAGAGGCGCATAGCCGACCTCAACGACCACTACCTGATCTGCGGGTTCGGCCGCGTGGGGCGGCGCGTGGCCCGCCGGCTGCGGGAGTCGGGCGTTCCGTTCGTGGTGATCGACGCCAACCCGGACATCCGCGACGAGATGGAGGAGGAGGGGGTCCTGCACGTGGACGGCCACGCGTCGGACGACGACGTGCTGTGCGAGGCCGGGATCGCCCGTGCCCGCGCGGTGATCGCCTGCGTGGACTCCGACGCCGACAACATCTTCGTCACGATCAGCGCCCGGGCGCTCCGGCCGGACATCGAGATCGTGGCCCGCGCGGCCAACGAGGCCACCGAGAAGAAGCTGATCCGCGCCGGGGCCAACGACGTGATCTCGCCCTACAAGGCCAGCGGCGACGCGATGGCGCGCCTGGCGCTCGACGTTCCCGGCGAGCGCGAGCGCGGCATGCCCGTGGACATCGACGAGGACGGCCGGCCCGAGGGCCGCGTGGCGTCGTTCGACCCGGCCGACCCGGCGCCGTCGTCGGGCTGAGGGCCGCCTACAACCCCGGCGGATGCCGCGCCACGAAGCCGCCGTTGGGCCGCGGGGCGGCCTGCCAGCGGGAGCCGCGCGGGCCGTCGCGGCCGCTGGTGTCGTAGCGCAGCCCCGCGACGTACATGTAGATGTGGCCGGCGTTGGCGTAGATCGTGATCCACCTGCCGCGGCCCGGCGCGCCCCACTTCGTGAACGGCCCGGAGGCGAGCGGGCTGCGCAGGAGCCCCCCGGCCGCCAGCGCGTAGCTGACCGAGCCGGAGCAGTCGTAGCCGTTGTCCACGAACGAGCCGTGCCCGCCGCCCCAGATGTACGGGAACTTGGCGATCTCGTTGCCGCCGGCGATCACGCGCGCCACGCGGTCCGGCGCGCTCAGCGGCGCCTGCGCGGTGCCGTCTGCCTGGAGCACGGCCCGCGCGCCGGCCGCGGCAGGGCCGCCGCCGCGCTCGAGCTGCTTGAGCTCGCGGCGCACCTCGGCGTCGCTGGGCGCGCCGGGGCTCACGCCGGTGGCCATCGAGGCGGTGTTGGAGCTCGGCGCGCGCGCCGCGGCATGGTGCGCCACCTCCGAGCGCGACTCGACGAACGCCTGGTCGGCCTCGGCGTCGCTCTGGCCGACGGCGGCGGTGGGGCCGGCGGGCGCGGGCGCGGCGCCGCCGCTCGGCCCGGCGAGCGAGACCACGCCCTTCTCCTCGCCCTGGGAGGCGGAGCGGCCACCGTCGCGCGAGCCGCCGACCAGCAGGCCGAGGGCCACCAGCACGGCCAGCGCGGCCAGCCCGGCGACGGTCAGGCGCGCGGGCCCGAAGCGTGCGGCGACGGAGGGCATCGCGTTGTGTATCGGCTGGTCCTCGGAGGGCAATAGGGGTTGGGTCAGGGTCGCACAACGGTCGCGCCGAGGTGGCGCCACTGCCGGTCCGTACCGCCCGCCCCTCCTAGAATTCCCGGGGTATGTCACTGCTGGAGCAGGTGCAGAGCGACACCACGGCGGCCCTGAAGGCGGGCGACCGCGAGCGCGTGGGGGCGCTCCGGATGATCGTCTCGGAGCTCCAGCGGGCTCACAAGGAGGGCTCCGGAGGCCAGGTCGAGGAGACCGCGGTGCTCCAGCGCGAGCGCAAGCGCCGCCTGGAGTCCGCCACCGCGTATCGCGACGCCGGCCGCGACGACCTGGCGGGCGCGGAGGAGCGCGAGGCGGAGCTGATCTCCGCGTACCTGCCGGAGCAGCTCTCCGACGAGGAGCTGCACGCGATCGTGGGCGACGCGGTGGCGGAGACCGGAGCGTCGTCGTCGAAGGAGATGGGCCGCGTCATGGCGCTCGCGATGTCGCGGGTCGAGGGCCGCGCCGACGGCAAGCGGGTGAGCGCGCTGGTCAAGGAGAAGCTGACCGCCTGATGGGGACGGTTCCCGCCTAGTGGCTCGCACCCGGCTCGAGCTGCCCAACGACGTCGCCAGCGAGCTGGCGGGGCCGGGGGACACGATCATGAAGACGCTCGAGGGGCACCTGGACTGCGAGGTGTTCCTGCGCGGCAACGTGCTCACGCTGGACGGCGCGGAGCCCGAGGTGGAGATGGCCGAGACCGTGGTGCGCGAGCTGTCGGACCTGGTGCGCCAGGGCCACGAGATCGCGCCGGGCACGATCGACGCGATCGCCGACGCCCTCGACCACCACGAGAGCCCCGGCAGGATCCTGGAGGACGTGGTCTGGCGCCACCGCGGAAAACGCGTCGCGCCCAAGACCGTGAACCAGAAGCGCTACGTGGACGCCATCCGGGGCCAGACCGTGACAGTCGGCATCGGCCCGGCCGGAACCGGCAAGTCGTTCCTGGCCGTGGCGATGGCGGTGGCCGCGCTGTCGCGGCGCGAGGTCAACCGCATCGTCCTGACCCGCCCCGCGGTCGAGGCGGGGGAGCGGCTGGGCTTCCTGCCCGGTGACCTGATGGCCAAGGTCGACCCCTACCTGCGACCGCTGTTCGACGCCCTCTACGACATGCTCGAGCCCGAGCGCGTGAACCAGTACATGGACCGCGGCGCGATCGAGATCGCCCCGCTGGCGTTCATGCGCGGGCGCACGCTCAACGACTCGTTCATCATCCTCGACGAGGCGCAGAACACCAGCCCCGAGCAGATGAAGATGTTCCTCACGCGGCTCGGGTTCAACTCCAAGATGGTGGTGACGGGCGACATCACGCAGATCGACCTCGACCGGGGCCAGCGCTCCGGGCTCGTGGTGATCGGCGACATCCTGAGGTCGGTCGAGGGCATCTCGTTCGTGCGCTTCGGCGGCGAGGACGTGGTGCGGCACAAGCTCGTGCAGCGCATCGTCGCCGCCTACGACGAGTACGCGTCGCGCGAGCAGCCATAGCCGCCGAGGTCGAGATCCACGGCACGGACGACCCCGGGGTGGCGGCGGCTGCGCGGGCGGCGCTCGGCGCGGCGGGAGTGGGGGACGGCCACGTTGCAGTGGCGTTCGTGAGCGAGG
>DASVQK010000167.1:0-56004 GCA_036389105.1 Thermoleophilaceae bacterium | reverse complement strand
CACGCCCTGCCGGATCGAGACCACGCGCGGCCCGCTGACCGCCGACCAGGTGGTGGTTGCCACGCATTACCCGATCTTCGACCGGGGGCTCTACTTCGCTCGCCTCAAGCCGCAGCGCTCCTACTGCGTGGCGGCCCGGGTCCGGGGACCGCGACCGCAGGGCATGTCGATCAGCGCCGGCAGCCCCACCCGCTCGATCCGCTCCTACAAGGACCTGATCGTGGTGGGCGGCGAGGGCCACACGGCCGGGGACTCCGACGCCACGCCCGAGCGCTTCGCGGCCCTCGAGGCCTTCGCCCGCGAGCACTGGGACGTGGCCGCGATCACCCACCGCTGGTCCGCGCAGGACCCCGTCCCCTACGACCACCTGCCGGTGATCGGGCGCTACGCCCCGCGGACCGACCGCCTCTGGGTGGCGTCCGGCTTCATGAAGTGGGGCCTGTCCGGCGGAACGTTCGCGGCGATGCTCCTGGCCGACCTCCTGACCGGACGCGACAACCCCTGGGCGGACCGCTTCAACCCGAACCGCGTGTCGTTCCGCTCGTCGCACGAGCTGGCCCAGTTCGGCGCCAAGTTCAGCTTCGACTTCGTGGGCGACCGGGTCAAGCCGGCCCAGGCGGGCTCGGCGGCGGACGTGCCGCTCGGCCAGGCGCGCGTGGTGCGCGACGGCCTGGGCAAGACCGGCGTGTACAGGGACGAGGACGGCGGGGTCCACGCCGTGTCGCTGCGCTGCACCCACCTGGGCTGCCTGCTGCGCTTCAACTCCGCCGAGACGAGCTGGGACTGCCCCTGTCACGGCTCGCGCTTCGACGTGGACGGCGCGGTGCTCGAGGGCCCGGCCGTCAGCCCGCTCGAGCCCCGCGAGGCCTGACGCGAGGGCGCCGCCGCCCGGAAGCCGCGCCGCCCACCGCCAGGCTCGGCGCCTGCGCCCATAGACGCCGGTCGCGGGGGGTGCGTGACGCTGGTCTTCAGTCCTCGGCGGGAGGCGGGCAGATCGTGATGTCGGAGCGCCTGTTCGGCCGGCTGCGCGGTGGAGCGCCCGGCGCTGAGCCCGCCAGCCTGGACCTGAAGGGGAAGGCGGAACCCGAGCCCGCGCGGGTGCTGGACCTCGCGGCGCGGGGCCCCCGCGCTCTAGGATCGGCCCGCATGGGCCTGCTCGAACGCCTGCGGGGCGACCGGACCGGGGGCGACCGAACCGACGGGGTGCCGCCGGGGTCGCTGGCGGGCGACGCCGCCGCCACCCGCATCGCCCTGACGGCGCTTCACGCCGAGCGCGCCCGCGTGGCGGGCGACCGCGGCGCGCCCGATCTGCGCGGCCTGACGCGCGACCTGCTCGAGGGCGAGATCGAGTCGCCCACCGCCGACGTTCGCTGGCTGATCTCGGCCGGGACGGATCCGGAGGAGTTCTACGAGAGGGAGATCGGGCCCAACTGGGACGGCCTGAACGAGCTTGAGCGGGCCGACAAGCTGGACGGGTTCGTGGACCTGGCGCAGATGGTGGACGCCTCGCCGGAAGCCCTCCCGCGTGAGATGGCCGCCTCGGTGCGCACGAAGACCCTGATCCTGGCGTGGGCCTTCGACCAGACGCACGGCTTCCTCGGTCGCCTGGCGAGCGCCGGGAGAAACGCCGGTACGATCAGGCCGTGAGGAGCAGGACGAGGGGCCGGCTGATCTTGGCCGCGGCGGCGCTCGGCGCGGTGCTCGCGCTCCCGGCTGCGCCCCGAGCCGATCAGGCGGCTGTGTCCGACGCGCGGGTCGCCCCGAACAGGGCGCCCGTCGCGCACCACGACGCCGCGCGGCGCGCGGTGCTCACGGGCGGCAGCGTGCTGCTCGACGCCTCGGCGTCGCGCGACCCCGACGGCCGGATCGTCCGCTACCTGTGGGACCTGAACGGCGACGGCGTGTACGAGACGGGCACGGGCGCCGGCTCGCGGCTGCGCGACATCCTGGCCACGCCGGGCGCGGTGAAGGTGGGCCTGCGGGTGGTGGACGACCGCGGCGCCGCCTCCGAGGACCACGTGCGCCTGAGGGCCAGCACGCTGGCCGACGAGTCCCTCGTGTCGGGCGGACGCGCCGGCGCTGCGGGCGAGCGATTGAAGGCGGCCACGAACGGCGGAGGCGGCGGGAAGAGGCAGCGCACCGCCGGCGCGGCCCTGCACGCCGCCGCGGCCACGACCGTCACGATCCAGGACTTCAAGTTCGTGCCCACGTCGGTGTCCGTGAGCACCGGCGACACGGTCACGTGGACGAATCAGGGCAAGCAGCCCCACAGCGCCACCGCCGCCGACGGCAGCTTCGACACGGGCCTCCTGAGGAAGGGCGGCTCCGGCTCGTTCCGCTTCACCAAGGCGGGCACGTTCAGCTACAAGTGCACGCCCCACCCGTTCATGAAGGCGACCGTGGTGGTGAGCGGCGCCTCGTCCGGCTCCACGCCCTCCTCGACCGGCGCCCCGGGGGCGCCCGGCGGCGGCTCGGGAGGGGGCGACTCGGACTCCGGGGGCTCCTCGCTGCCGCACACGGGGCTCGAGCTGGGCTCGCTCGCGCTGGCGGGCATGCTGCTGCTCGCGGGCGGCGTGGCGCTACGCCGCCGCCTGGCCCGGGGTCGCGGCGCCGGGCTCGGTCAGTAGTCCCTATTATCCCCCACTTGGGGGGGCGCCGGTCCCAAGTCGCGGTGACCGACGACACCAACAGCTACAGCTTCGACCGCACCCCGGCATCGGTGCGATCGGCGCGCGCCGCGCTCGGATCCCTGGAGGGCAGGCTCTCCGCCTCCGCCCTGTACGACGCCTCGCTCTGCCTGAGCGAGTTGGTGACGAACGCGGTGCAGCACCCCGGGGACGAGGCGGGCGGCAAGCTGGAGCTGCGGCTGACCCTGACCGAGGCCGTGCTTCGGGTGCACGTGGCCGACTCGGGCGGGGGGTTCCAGCCGGGCGCCCCAACCGAGGGCGACGAGCGCGGCTGGGGGCTCTTCATCGTGGACCGGCTGGCCAGCCGCTGGGGCGCGGAGCCCGAGGACGAGCGCACGGTGATCTGGTTCGAGATCGACCGCGCCGGGTCCGCCGCGGCGGACCCGTCCTCTCAGGGGAGCGAGCGACCGCGGGCCGCCCGGCAGGATGAGCGTCGCGACGAGGTGGCCAACGCGGTGGCGCGCCTGCGGCTCGGGCCGGCGATCCAGTAGCCCGGCGGCGGCAGCGGCGGGCCGCCCGCGGGGTCTGACACCCTTCCCCTGTGACGGGCCTCCTCGCCGCCACGACGTTCGACCGCGTGGTGCTCGTCCTCGGAGGCATGCTCGTGGTGGGGGCCCTGATCGCCGGGCTCGCACGGCGCAGCTTCCTGTCCCTCACCGCGGTCTTCGTGCTCGGCGGGTTCGTTCTCGGCGAGGGGGGCCTGGAGGTGCTCTCGTTCGATCCCGGGTCCGGGTTCGTGGGCGGGCTGGCGCTGGTCGCCCTGATCGTGATCCTGTTCCGCGACGGCCTGGAGGTCGAGGCGGAGATGCTCCAGACCGCCTGGCACCTGCCGTTTCGCAAGCTGGTGCTGGCCATGCCGATCACGGCCGGGCTGGTGGCCTGCGCCGCGAAGGCGCTGACCGACCTGAGCTGGACCGAGGCGTTCCTCGTGGGCGCGCTGCTGGCGCCCACCGACCCGGTGCTCTCGTCGAGCGTCGTGACCAACCCGCGCGTGCCGCGCGTGGTGCGTCACTCGCTGAACCTCGAGTCGGGGCTCAACGACGGCCTGGCCCTGCCGGCCGTGATCGCCCTGGTGGCCGCGCTGAAGGTCGACGGCGGCGACTTCGACTGGGTGTCGTTCGTGCTCCAGGACGTGTCGATCGGGCTGGCGACGGGAGTGCTCGTGGGGTTCGTCGCGTCCCGCCTGATGCCGGTGTCGAGGGCGCTGGGCCACGAGATCAGCGCCCACCAGAAGTCGCTGTTCGCGCTGGGGGTGGCGTTCGCCGCCTACGGTACGGCCGTCCTGCCGCCGCACGGCAACGGCCTGATCTCGACGTTCGTGTGCGCCATCGTGCTTGGCATCCGGCGGCCCGACATCCGCGCCTCGTTCGAGGTCCAGGCCGAGGATCTCGTCGAGGTCGTGAAGCTCGGGGTCTTCGTGGTCTTCGGCTCGCTGCTGACGCTGGACGGCCTGTTCGACGACGGCCTCGCGGCGCCGGCCGTCGCGGCGTTCACCCTGCTGCTGGCCCGGCCGGCGGCGGTGTTCGTCGCCCTGGTGGGCACCCGCACGGACACGGCCACCCGCGCCTTCATGGCCTGGTTCGGGCCGAAGGGCGTGGCCACGATGACGTTCGCGCTGCTCGTTCTGGCCAGCCCGATCGCGGAGGGCGGCCGGATCTTCAACCTCGCCGCGCTGGCCGTGGTCGTGTCGATCGTGGCGCACGGGGTGACCGACACCGCGGGCGCCGAGTGGATGGCAAGGCGCGCCGAGCGGCCGGGCTGAGATGATTGCGCCCGCCCCACACGACCGACACGGGAGAAGAATTGGAAAGCTGGGACATCCGCTCGATCGACGTACAGCCGCACTCGCCGCAGGTCCTGCGCACCGATCGCGAGGCCCGCGTGATCGCGATCCAGCTCCCCGCCGGGGAGGAGCTCCAGGAGCACCAGACGCACGAGCGCGCCTACCTGCTCGTGGCGGACGGCGAGGTGGAGGTGGACGAGGGCGGCCAGACGCGGCCCGGCGGCCCGGGGTTCCTGGCGCACTTCGACCCGAACGAGCGGCGCACCGTGCGCGCCAAGTCCGATGCGCGCCTGGTCCTGATCCTCGGTCCGTGGCCGGGCGTGGGGCATCACTCGAGCCAGGGCGGCTAGACGCTCTCCGAGCGGCGGACGAGCCGCTGGGCCGCCGCCACCGTCCTGCGATAATCCGTCGCCGCGATGGACCCCGCCCGCAAGCGCAAGATCCGGCTGGTCGTGGCCCTCACGGCGGCCGTCGTGCTGGCCGGGGCGCTGATCTGGACCAGCTTCGGCAGCGCCACCGAGGCGCAGTCCCCGTCCCAGGTCCTGAAGGCCGCGCCCGGGCAGACGTTCCAGATCACCGGCAAGGTGGTGCCCGGCTCCGTCCGCCGCGACGGCGACGTCCTGCGCTTCCGCGTGCGCGACCGCGGCGGCAGCGCGTCGGTGCCCGTCTCCTACAGGGGAGTGGTCCCGGACCCGTTCCGCGACGGACGCGAGGTGATCGTGGACGGCCGGATGCGGGGCGGCACGTTCGTGGGAGAGCGCGACTCGCTGGTCACGAAGTGCCCGTCGAAGTTCAAGAACAAGCCGGACGGAAAGACCCTCTAGTGCCCATGGCGGGGGCCGGCCGGTGACCGGCGCGGTCGGCGACGCCTGCCTGGTCATCGGCATGTTGACCGCGCTCTACGCCGCCGGCGCGGCCGTCTACGGAGCGCGGACGGGACGGCGCCAGTTCGTCACCTCGGCGCGCCGGGCCATGTACTGCCTGGCCGGCCTCCTGGCGGTGGCGATGCTGATGCTCGAGGCGGCCTACCTGCGCTCCGACTTCTCGTTCCAGCTCGTCGCGCAGAACTCGTCCACCGACACGCCCACCTTCTACAAGCTCACCGCGATGTGGTCGAGCCAGGAGGGCTCCCTGCTCCTGTGGGCGTTCCTCCTGTCGGTGTACTCGGCCCTCGTGCTGCGGCTCACGCGCCGCGCGCTTCGCGACGTGGTGCCGTACGCCATCGCCGTGCTGGCCGGCGTGGCCACGTTCTTCCTGTCGCTCATGCTGATCTTCGGCGAGGACCCGTTCGCGCAGTTCGCCCAGCCGCTCGCGCGCGGCAACGGGCTGGAGCCGCTCCTGCGCAACCCGGCCATGGCCATCCACCCGCCGATGCTCTACGCGGGCTACGTGGGCTTCTCGATCCCGTTCGCGTTCGCGGTGGGGGCGCTGATCACCCGCCGGACCGACGCCGACTGGATCCGCGCCACGCGCCGCTTCGCGCTGATCGCCTGGACGTTCCTGGGCTGTGGCGTGCTGCTGGGCGCGCTGTGGTCGTACTCGGAGCTCGGCTGGGGCGGCTACTGGGCGTGGGACGCGGTGGAGAACGCGGCGCTGATGCCGTGGCTCCTGGGCACCGCGTTCATCCACTCGGTGATGGTGCAGGAGAAGCGCGGGATGCTGAAGCTGTGGAACGCGTCGCTGATCATGGCCACCTTCACGGCCGCGCTGGTGGGCACGTTCCTGGTCCGCTCCGGCGTGCTCGACTCGATCCACGCGTTCGGCCAGTCGACGCTCGGCGGACCGTTCGTGATCTTCATCGGGGTGGTGGCCGTCGGCTCGGCGCTGCTGGTGGTGTGGCGGCGGGAGTACCTGCGCTCGGAGGGCAGGCTCGACTCGCTGCTGTCGCGCGAGGCGTTCTTCCTGCTCAACAACCTGGTGCTGGTCGCGCTCTGCGCGGTCATCTTCTGGGGCACGTTCTTCCCGCTGATCTCGGAGGCCGTCACCGGGACCAAGCGCGCGTTCGGGCCGCCGATGTTCGAGCGCTGGACGGTGCCGCTGGCCCTGGTGCTGGTGCTGCTGGCGGGAATCGGCCCGGTGCTCACGTGGCGGCGGGCCACGGCGCTGCGGCGGGCGCTCCAGTGGCCTCTCTTGGCCGCGGCGGGCGCGCTGGTGGTGCTGGCGGTCGCCACTCCGGCCGCCGAGAGCGCCACCTCGCTGGCCATGTTCGCGCTGGTGGCGTTCGTGCTGGCCGTGGTGGCGCAGGAGTTCGCGCGCGGGGCGTCGGCGCGGCGGACGATGTCCGACGAGTCGTGGCCCGCGGCGCTGGCCGCGCTGGTCGGCCGAAACCGGCGCCGCTACGGCGGCTACCTGGTGCACGCCGGGATCGTCGTGCTGTTCCTGGGGGTGGCCGCGTCGTCGGGCTTCCACCGTCAGCGCGACGTGCGCCTGGCGCCGGGCGAGACCACCACCGTGTCGGGCTACCGGGTCACCTACCGCAAGCCCACGGCCGCCGTGCTCGACGACAAGAGCGGCACGGGCGCGCCGATCTCGCTCGGCTCTGAGCTCGACGTGCGCAAGGGCCACAAGCGCTGGACCATGCGCCCGTCGCGCAACTTCTACACGGCCAACGACGGGGCCGGCGGCCGCTACGGCGCGTACTTCATGGGCGAGACCACGAGCGAGGTGGACGTGACCTGGGGCCTGAAGCGCGACGTGTGGACCTCGATGGTGCCCGACACCGCGTTCCTCAACAGGCGGATCGCGGAGGCCAACAGGAAGCTGTCCAGGCTGCCCCCGCGGATGGACGCCGTGATCGTCGCCCAGCTGGTGCGCGACTACCTGACCCACCCGGGGCGCACCCAGTTCCGGATGATCGTCTCGCCGATGATCGCCTGGATCTGGATCGGCGGCGCGATAGTGCTCCTCGGGGCGCTCACGGCGCTCTGGCCGACCCCCGAGGCGCGCCGCCGCCGCGCGGCCAGCCTGGCCGCGGCGCGCGTCGGCCGCGAGCTCTCGCGCGCGTAGCGGTCAGGCGGTCAGGCGGTCGCCAGGGCGATCAGCCGGTCGGGCCGGGCGGGCTCGAGCCCCGGCGCGGGCAGCTCGATCGAGGCGAAGCCGGCGTCCCGGAGGCCGTCCGCCAGCTCGCCGGGGGTCCAGCAGCGCATGGTGAACGAGAACTCCTCGTCCTCGATGCCGGAGAGGGAGTACCGCTCCTCGACGCGAAGCGTCCGGGTACGGGCGACCGGCGTTGTCCGGGAGACGAACCGCAGCTCGCCTCGCTCCGTGGAGGCGCGCCGCTCGAACACCGGTTCGTCGCCGTAGTGGGCGAGCGTCTGGTCCCAGGGGCGCACGTCGCAGATCAGGACTCCCCCGGGGCGCAGCATCGCCCGAAGTCCGCGCAGCGCGGCAGCGCGATCCTCGTCCGAGACGAAGTCGTTCAACACTCCCCGGCAAAGGACGCCGTCGGATGGCGGCACCGGCGCCCACTCGCGCAGGTCGGCAACGAGGAAGGAGACGCCGGGGACGCGAGCCCGCGCCTGCTCCACGAGAGCCGTCGAGGCGTCGACTCCCGTCATCGCCAGCCCGGCGCTCGCGAGCGCGGCGGAGTAGTGGCCCATCCCGCACCCGGCGTCGACCACGCGAACCGCTCCCCGCCGCCGGAACGCGTTGGCCACGGCCTCCACCGCCGGCCCGCCGGGCCGGGCCACGATCAGGTCATACGCCCACGCAAACGAGCCGTACAGAGGCCGCACGGGCTGACCATAGACTCGGCCGGGTGGACTACGCGCTCGCGCTGATCGTGTTCGGGGCCGCGGTGGCGCTGGTGGTGATCCGCCCGTTGCTGCGGCCCGCCCGGCCCGAGGCCGCGGACGAGGGCCGGCGCCAATCCCTCGAGGCCGCCAAGGAGGCCAAGTACCGCGAGATCCGCGACGCCGAGCTCGACCACCGCATGGGCAAGCTGTCGGACGCGGACCACCGCGCCACCGACCGCGAGCTGCGGGCGCAGGCGATCGAGATCCTCAGGCAGCTCGACGAGTTGGGCTGACGCTACGCTCTGCCCCGATGTACGGCATTCTCGAGGTCACCCAGATCATCATCTCCGTGGTGCTGATCCTGCTGATCCTGCTCCACTCGGGCAAGGACGCGGGGCTGTCCGGCGCGTTCGGCGTCGGCACCGGCGCCGGCCCCTTCGGCGGCGGCTCGCTGGTGGAGCGCAACCTGGACCGCTGGACGATCGGGTTCGCCCTGCTCTTCGTGGGCAACGTGCTGCTCTTGCTGAAGATCTAGGCGGGGCTGCCGGCGGGCTGCGTCTCGCGCATGAACTCCAGGATCAGCCGCGCCAGCTCCTCGGGCTGGTCCTCGGGCACGAACGAGTAGGAGTCCTGCACGGTGCGCAGGCGCGAGTCCGGCAGGACGCCGGCCAGCTTCTGCGCGTCCGACAGCGGGAACACCTTGTCCTCGGCCGCCCACGCCAGCAGCACCGGCCTGTCGAAGCCGCGCAGCTTCTCCGCCGCCTCCAGCGTGTGGCGCTTGTCGATTCCGCGCAGCACCTTGACCACGTCGTGGCGCACCTTCGGGTCGGCCAGCGGCTCGCTCCACGAGTCGAGCACCTCCTGCGGCGGGTCCTGGCGCATCAGCCAGCCGAACGCGATCGGCGACCGGCGGACCAGGCGCAGCTTCGCGCTCTGGCGCAGCGACGCGATCGACCCCGGGATGCGCGCCGCCACCTTCAGGTAGGCGAACAGCGCCGGGAAGAAGTGCTCGTAGGCGTCGCACGAGGTGAGCACGAGCCGGCCGACCCGGTCCGGGTGGTTCGCGGCCAGGATCTGGCAGAGGGCCCCGCCTGTGTCGTTTCCGACCACCGCCGGCCGGTCCAGGTCCAGCGCCCCGATGAAGTCGGCGAGCAGCCGCGCGAGCCCGGGCGGCGTCAGATCGGCGTCCTCGCGCACCGGCTGCTCGTGCCCACCGAGCGGCAGGTCGGGCACGATGCAGCGGTAGCCCTCGCCGGCCAGCCGCGGCACCACGTGGCGCCACAGGTCCCCGTTCACCAGCACGCCGTGCACGAAGACGATCGGGTCGCCGGAGCCGCGCTCGCGGTAGCGGATCGTCCCCTGGCCCAACGTCACCTCGTGCTGCTTGCCCAGCGCCTCAGACCGCGACATCTCTATCTCCCCTCGCTGGCTCTCGTGACCTCCACGTGCACGCGCTCACCGGAGCCGGCCTCGCCCCGGCCGGCCGGCGACTCGACGATACCGAGGCGGTCGAGCAGGACGAAGTAGGCCTCGGCGAACGGCGACTCGGCGGTGCGTCTGCGAACCGCCTGCCAGTCGATCTGCTCGCGCAGCGCGCGCGCCATCTCGAGCAGTCTCCCGTAGTCGAGCGAATGTTCTGTGAGGGACAGCACTTTCGTCACGATCAGGTCCTCGATAGCCATCACCGGCAGCTCCATGCTGAGGACGTTGAGCACCTCGGCGTTGGCCAGCACGGCGTCGGCCTCGACGCCCGACGGCCCGAAGATCACGTCCACCAGCACGTCGTTCTCGTCCACGGCCTTGAGCAGCCACTCCTCGGGCGGCTCCTCCGGTCGCATGCCCGCGGCCGCGAGTGCATCCACCGCACGCTGCGCGTCCTCCTCGCGCACCACGAAGTCCAGATCGTGCGTGGTGCCGGGCCCCCCGCGCGCCCAGCTGGCCAGGCTGCCGGCCAGCGCGAACTCGACGTCCGCGTCGCGCAGCGCGGCGGCGGCCTTCTTCATGCTCGCGGCGATCGCCTCGAACTCCTGTGACCCCTGCATCGAGGAAGTCATACCCGTCCAGGGGTTCCGAAAGCGTCGCGGCCAGGGTAGAGAGGCAACATGGACGGGACCACGATCCGGGTGGCCGCGGCCGGCGACGTGCATGTGCGCGAGGCCAACCGCGAGCAGGTGGGGGAGGCGTTCGCGGCGCTCGAGGGCGCGGCCGACCTGGTGCTGGTGGCCGGCGACCTGACCACCCACGGGGAGCCCGAGCAGGGCGAGCTGTTCGCCGAGGCGTGCCGGCCGCTGTCGATGCCGGTGGTGGTCGTGCTGGGCAACCACGACTGGCACGTGAACCGCGGCGACGAGCTGCGCTCGGTCCTGGAGGAATCCGGCGTGATCGTGCTCGAGCGCGAGTCGAAGGTGCTGAACGCCGCTGGCTGCGAGGTGGGGATCGTGGGGCTGAAGGGCTTCGTGGGCGGCTTCGCCGGCTCGAACCTGCCCGACTTCGGCGAGCCGCTCCTGCGCCAGGTCTACGCCGAGACCAGCGCGGACGTCGAGGCGCTCGACCGCGAGCTGCGGGCGGTGGCCACCTGCCCCTACAGGATCGTGCTGATGCACTACGCGCCCACCGACCAGACGCTGGAGGGCGAGCCGCCCGGCATCTGGGCGTTCCTGGGAAGCGACCGCCTGGCGGCTCCGATCCTGGAGCACGCGCCGGACCTCGTGCTGCACGGCCACGCGCACGCCGGCACGTTCGAGGGCCGCGTGGGGGAGTCGCCCGTCTACAACGTCTCGGTGCCCGTCATGGGGCGCGACTTCTGGATCTTCGAGCTGAGCACGCCCCGGCGGCCGACCACGCCGATCCACTGAGGGCCAGCGGCTACCTCACGCGCAGGCGCATGTGGTTGCGGCGGTTGGGCTTCTCCTTGTTGCCGCTGCGGTCCACCGCGCGCACCAGCACGCGGTAGGGGCCGCGCTTCAGCTTCGCTCGCGTGGCCAGGCGCCAGCTGCGTGTGCCGCGCGCGCGTAGAAGGATCGGCCTGCGGCAGCGGCGTTGCCTGCTCAGGCGCCCGTTGGGCTCCAGGAAGCGGCAGCGGTGGCCGTGCACTCGCGCCACCGACACGAGCACCGCGCTCAGCCTGCCCTTGCAGCCGCGGTCCCTCGAGCGGCCGCTGACCGACACGCTGCCGCGCCTCAGGCGAACGCTCCGGCGCGAGAGCTTCGAGACCGGGCGCCTGCGGTCGCGGCAGCTTGACCCGGCCTTCCCGCCGCCGCCCGAGCCCGCGCTCACCAGCGGCGGGCCGATGAACGGATTGCCGGGCGCGCCCAGGCCGGGGATCCCCGCCCCGCAGCCCACCCCGATTCGCCCCCTGGTCGCGGCCGCGATCTTGGCCGGCGTCGACAGCCGCGGGAACACGTCCACGTAGTAGCGCTTGGCGACGGTGCCGTCGCAGGCGAACTCGACCATCCCGCGCGTGGTGATGTCGGACTCGGCCTGGTCGATCCCGTCGAAGTCCATCGTCCGTCCGCTCTCGGCGATCGGGGTGGCGCCGAAGCCGGTGATCCCTTCGATCGCGACGAGCCTGCCCTTGCCGGGCGTCAGCGCGCCGGCGCCTTTGTCCGCCAGCCAGACGGCCACCGCGCCCTCCGGCCGCTTCTGCACGGTGCCGTCGGACTTCACGAACCGGCCGGGGACGATCTCCGCCGTCCTGTCCGGGCTGTCGTGGTCGAGCATGTCGGTGAGCGTGTTCGCGACCAGGGCGGACGCCGTCGGCCCCACGCCCTCCTCCTCGAGCTTGTGCCGGTGGCCCTTCGGATCCTCGCCGGGGCTCTGGAGGTCGCACTCGTCGGTGGTGAACGCGCCGGGGGTGCCTCCGATGTAGGCCCACGGGGGCAGCATGTAGCCGATCATGTCGTCGGCCAGTCCGACCTGGAAGCGGAACGCCGCGTGTGCGTGCCAGGTGGGCACGCCGGGGTTGGGGCGGTTCTCGCAGCTGGCGTCGTCGATGCCGAACGGGCTGCCGACCATCAGGGCCGGGAACGCCTCGCCGGGGTTGGTGATGAACTGGAACTGCGGGCCCAGGTCGAGCACGTTCACGAACGTCTTGAGTTCGTTGCCCGCCCCTCCGGTCGGCTGGCCGTTCGTGTAGCCGGGCCGCCTGCCGAACAGCCCGCCGGCGAACGCCGCCTTGAAGATGTTGTTCTCGATCGGCGCGAACAGCTCCCTGCGCCTCAGGTCGGGCTGCCCGAACGGCAGCTGAACGGCCTTGGGTGCCTCCGCGGCCACGTACTGCGCGAAGCGCTCGCCGACCTTTCGAGCTCGTGCGTAGTAGTCGTCGGGCTTCTTGACGATCGGCGTGACGGGCACCGTGTCGGGATCCTCCTCGGAGCCGTTGTCCCCCACGAGGAACATCGCCGTGCCTCCGCCCTGGAGCGCCTCGAGCTTCGGGTGGAACGAGCCCGGCCAGTCGGCCGAGATCGCGGACGGGTTCTCCTGTCCGGTCTCCTGGTTGTGCGCGGCCAGGCTCATGATCGTGGCGATCGGCTTGCCGCCCGCGGCGCGGGCTTGGAGGATCCCCAGCTTGGGATCGATGGCCGCCGGGTTGGCCGCGCCCCCGGGCAGGTCGTTGTCGTAGGTCGTGGGGAAGTTCTTCGAGAGCCTGACCTGGAGGTCGGAGGGGAGCGGCAGCTGCCGCGCCCAGAGCGTGGCCGGCTTCAGGCCGTGGTAGGCGTCTGCGGCCACCTGCGCCACCCGCCCGTCGAGCCACGTCATGTAGTACTCGTCGATCCCGGAGCGGGCCCCGGCCGGCAGCTCCTCCGACGGCTGCGGGCCGCCGTAGATGCCGATCGAGTCGGGCGAGCCCTCGTTGTGGTTGGCGCTCACGACCATGTCCGTGATGCCCGGCGAGCCCGTCTTGCGCGTCATCGACTGCGCCCTGTCGCGCATCTCGGCGATGTAGGGCTCGTCGAACAGCCCCTGGGAGGCGACGGAGGCGACCACGTACGTGTTGGTCCCGTCGGAGAACGCCACGGCGCGAGCGTCGATCGGGTCGTGCACGCTCTTGGCCGGGCTGTTGACCCCGCCCGACAGGTACATGTCCTCGTGGCGCTGGTTGCCGTTCGCGTCGCAGAACGGCTCCGGCGGGCTGCTCGTGGCCGGGTCGCCGTAGTCGTACTGCTCGTTGCCGTTCAGGTCCGCGTACGGCTCGATGAAGCGAAACGCGCGCGGGCCGTCCAGCCCCGGCGGGCACGAGGCGAACTCGGGCTCGTCGTGCGCGGCGTCGAAGCGCGGCGGCGTGATGTCGATCGTCGCGGCCCCGACCTGGAACGCGCCCGCAGCGCCGGCTGCCGCCGGCGCGCCCAGCGCGCACGCGAACAGGGCTCCCGCCACGCAGACAACCGGCACCCCCCTGAAGCGCATCGCGCGCAGCGTAGCCCGCCCCGCCGGCGGGTGAGCCACCCGCTTCCGCGCGCACTGGAAGGGTTGGCACCGCATACGGGAGCCAACTGTTCCCGCGCCGGTCAGAGGCCCATCATCCGCGCCTCGAGCGCGTCCATCGCCCGGTCGGGCAACAGGCGGTTGAGCGCGAGCTGGACGCGGGCGTCGGTGCCCACCAGGTAGCGCGTCCGCGGCCGCCGCGCGGTGAGCGCCCGCAGCACGACCTTGGCCACCCGCTCGGGCGGGATCGCCCGCTCGCCGAGCTTGCGCGCCATCTCCGCCACCTTGGGGATCGCCTCGCCGTACAGCTCGTGCGCCTCCGCCGGCATCTGCTCGAGCATCGCGAAGGCCGACTCGCTGCCCTTGTCCCAGATCGGCGTGGCGATGCTGCCCGGCTCGATCGCCACCACGTGGATGCCCCACGGCCGCAGCTCCTTGCGCAGCGAGTCGGTCACGGCCTCGATGGCGAACTTGGACGCCTGGTAGGGGGCGAGGAACCCGTTGGACACGCGCCCGCCGATCGAGCTCATGTTCACGATCCGTCCGCGCGCCTTCCGAATCAGCGGCAGGAACCCCTGCGTGGCGGCCACCTGGCCGATCAGGTTCACCTCCAACTGCTGGCGCAGCTGGTCCAGCGGGATGAACTCCAGCGGACCGGTCACCGTCATGCCCGCGTTGTTGACCAGGCCCGTGAGGCCGCCGTCGCCCACCGCGCGCCGCACGGTGGCGGCGGCGTCCGCGATCGAATCGCTGTCGGTCACGTCCACGATCAGCGGCCGCAGCCGCTCGGAGGCGTGGTCGCGCAGGCGCTTGCCGTCGTCGGGACGGCGCACGCACGCGAACACCTCGAAGCCGGACTGGTCGAGCCGCAGGGCGCACGCGCGCCCGATGCCCGTCGAGGTCCCCGTGATGACTACCGCGCCGCGCGCCGCCAAGGCGGCCGGAGTCTACGCGCCGCCGGCCGTGCCCGGCCTCGCGGCCGGCTCGGTCGCGGGCGCCATCCCGCCCGCCCAGCGATCCTCGATCCGCCGCAGCTTCCAGATGGCCAGCGCCACCATCCAGGTGACCGCGAAGAGACCGACGATCGCGTAGCCCAGCACCTCGAAGTCGAGTCCCTGGAGCCAGCTCCAGAAGCCGCCGTCCAGCCGCAGGCGGTCGCCCAGCACCTGGAGCAGCTCAACGGCGCCGATCGAGAGCGCCACGACCACCGACAGGGTCGTGACGGTGAGGTTGTAATAGACCTTTCGCACCGGGCTCGAGAACGCCCAGCCGTAGGCCTTGGACATGAAGACGCCGTCGGCGGTGTCCATCAGCGACATCCCGGCGGCGAACAGCAGCGGCAGGCTGACGATGGCCAGGAAGGGCGCGTGTCCGGACGCCGCGCCGCCGGTTAGCGCCAGCAGCCCGACCTCGCTGGCGGTGTCGAACCCGAGCCCGAACAGGATCCCGAGCGGGTACATGTGCCAGCTCTTGCCGATCCGGCGAAACGCGCGCCCGATGAAGAACCGGCCCATGAAGCCGCGGTCCAGCAGGCGCCGCTCGAGCTCCGGCTCGTCGAAGCGGCCGCGGCGCAGGCCGCGCGCGATCTTGGCCACGTCGATCAGCACCAGCAGGTTGAGCGCGCCGATGATCATCAGGAACGTGCCCGACACCCCTGCCCCGATCGTGCCGCCGGCCGCCTGGAAGCCGGGGATCGCGGCGTTCACGGCGCCCGCGGCCAGCGCCAGCCCCGTCGCCAGCGCGAACACCACCGTGGAGTGGCCGAGTGAGAAGAAGAACCCGATGCCCAGCGGGCGCTCGCCCTGAGCGAGGAACTTGCGCGTGGTGTTGTCGATCGCCGAGATGTGGTCGGCGTCGAAGGCGTGCCGCAGCCCGAACGTGTAAGCCAGCCCGCCGAGCCCGGCCAGCACCGGGTAGGAGGACGCGTAGGCCAGCAGCAGGCCCCAGCCGGCCACGTGGAGGAACACGACGGCGGCGCCGAAGCCTCCCAAGCGCCGCCACTCGTCACGGGTGAACGCCGATCGCCAGCGGGCGAGCATGGGGGGTATGCGCCGCGCCTCCTGGAACGGATCACAGACACCGCCCGCCAGGGCGGGGGTACGCTTCGCGGCGATGGCCCGAGTCAACCTGACCCGAATCTACACACGTCTCGGCGACGGCGGCGAGACCCACCTGGGCGACATGTCGCGAGTGCCCAAGACGCACCCGCGGATCGAGGCGTACGGCACGGTCGACGAGCTCAACTCGCAGCTGGGCGTGCTGCTCTCCCTCGACGGCGTGCCGGACGAGTTCCGGCCCTGGATCGAGCGGGTCCAGAACGACCTGTTCGACGTCGGCGCGGACCTGTCGGTGCCGCCCGGCGGCGAGCGGGACCGCCTGCGCGTGTCGGACGGGCAGACGGCGTGGCTGGAGGAGCGCTGCGACGAGGTGAACGCGCGGCTCGAGCCCTTGCGCTCGTTCCTCCTGCCCGGCGGATCGCCGGCGGCGGCGCAAATGCACGTGTGCCGCGCCGTGTGCCGGCGGGCCGAGCGCAGGACGCTCGACGTGGACGACGCCACACCCGAGTCGGTGCGCTACCTGAACCGGCTCTCGGACCTGCTCTTCATCCTCGCGCGCGCGACGGCGGGCGAGGGCGAGCGGCTGTGGGAGCCCGGCGCCGGGCGCTGAGCGGCGGTCACGCGCCCAGCCCCACGATTCGCGACACCGACCCCGCCGCGTCGGCCGGCAGCCGGTCGCGACTGAACCAACCGGCCTCGGCGATCTCCGCGCGGTCCAGCTCGATGTCCGAGTCCCCGATCTCGGAGCTGAAGCACCAGAGCTGGTCGCGCTTGCGGTCGATGCGCGCGAACAGCTCACCCAGGTAGTTCCAGTCGCCGATGTCCAGGCCCAGCTCCTCGCGAACCTCGCGCCGTGCCGCGTCGGCCGGCTCCTCGCCGCGCTTCACCCCTCCGCCGGGCAGCTCCCAGCTCGTGGTGTCGCCGTAGGTGTGCCGCACCAGCAGGACCTCGCCCTGGCGGGTCAGCACGCACTTCACGCCTCGCGCCTTGGGCTGCGCCGCCCACCACCAGACGCGCGCCAGCCGGTAGCCGATGCGGTAGGCCTGGCGCAGCAGGGGATCGCGCAGGCGAGCCAAGGGCTCCCTAGGGCGGATCGAGGTCGACGCGCACGGTGAGCAGGTCGGTGCCCAGCGTGCGAACCACGAAGGCGTTCAGTGCGCGGCTGGGATTGCCGCGAGCGATCATGCGCTGGCGCTCACGGGTGTCGTCGTCGGGCAGGATCTCTGCGGTGCCGGTCCGCCAGGACTGCTTCAGGCCGCGGCGCAGCTTGAGCCGCACGCGCGGGTCGTGCTGGATGTTGCGGATGTAGCCGGCGCGGCGCCCGTGCTCGGACACGATCCAGAACGTGTCGCCCACCAGCCCGTCGCCCACCGGCGTGGTGCGCGGCTTGCCGGACTTGCGCCCGCGGGTCTCGAGCAGCGCGTAGCCGGGGGGATTGATGCCGAGCCTGAACGAGAGCCTGACCGGCGGGTTGGCCAGGTACTTCTGGACCAGATGGACGATCCTGTGCTTGAGGCTGCGCGAGGGCATCGCGGCGGGAACGCTAGCGGCGGCGGAGCGCTAGCGGCGGCGGAACCGGCCCACGACCATGCTCGTCAGGACGACCCCGACGAGCACGCCGAAGCCGAAGATGCCGGCGATGATCCCGAGGCCCTTGGCCACGATGCCGGCGGTGACGACCGTCGCTGCCATGGGTCTGGATTACCCGGCTGCCACCGTTTCACGCATGACGCGCGCGAGGCGTCGCATTCGCGATCGCTTCGACGGATGCCGAACGGTCAGACCTTCTCGAACACCAGCCGGTAGTGGTCCATCAGCTCGCGCTCGAAGCAGGTCAGGTTGGAGCTGACGCCGGAGGTGAACGCGAAGCGGAAGTCAGAGCTCGTGAGCCACTTCGGGATCAGGCGCAGCTTGAGGAGCGCCATCCTGGGGGTCCAGACCCCGGTGCGCTTGTCCCACTGGCGGATGGTCTCCAGGTAGTCCAGCCGGCCGCTCTCGCTCGAGACCAGCCGGAAGCGGGGCTCGGCGCAGCGGATCACCTGCTCCTGGCCGAACGGCAGCCAGGAGCCCGGGAAGGCCGCGGCCATCATCGCCAGGTACCACGCGTCGGAGTCGCGCGGCGCGTTGCGGTCGACCTCCTCCACCGGGATCATGTTGCGGCCGAAGACCATCGTCTGGAGGTAGAACCGGCCCTTGTCGGGCAGCAGGCCGGCCACGTTCTCGAACAGGCCGCGGTAGACCTCGTCCTGGCGCCCGGCGTCGTAATCCTCCCGGGAGCAGAAGTGCTCCCACGCGCCCAGGCTGGCCACCGCGTCGAACGGGCCGAAGGTCTCGCGGGTCACCTGGCGCGCGTCGTGGAGGTGGACGTCCAGCCCGTGGCTGCGGCAGGACTTGAGCTGGGCCGAGGACAGGGTCACCCCGACGCCCTCGGCGCCGGCGTTGCGGATGTAGTTGAGCAGCCCGCCCCAACCGCAGCCGAGGTCCAGCACCCGCCGGCCGGGCCCGATCCCGATCTGCTCGGCCACGTAGTCGTGCTTGCGCCGCTGGGCCTCCTCGAGGGTCAGCGAGAAGTCGCCGTCGTACTTGGCCCCGCTGAAGTCGGCCAGCTCGCCCAGCGCCAGCCGGATCACGCGATCGGTCAGCGAGTAGCTGAAGTCGATGTCCTTCTGCTCGGCCATGCCTCTGGCTCCCGCGACGGGATGCTAATCGCGGCGAGCCGGTCAGGAGATTATGCGCACCGGCACGTCCGGGGCGATGCGCGCATCGCCGACGGCCCGCCTGGACGCCGCCCGCCTCAGAGAATCAGCTTGCGCTCCAGGAACCGGATCGCGAGGCGCCACGACAACAGCGCGAAGCCGACCAGGAACGCGAGGTGCCCGAGATCCTCCCAGCCCTCGAAGCCGAAGACGGAGTGGCGGACCAGCTCGACGCAGTGGAACAGCGGGTTGACGTTGCCGGCCACCTGCGCCCATCGCGGCAGCCCGTCGAGCGGGAAGAACGTGCCGGCGACCAGGAACATCGGCGTGAGCAGGCCGCTCTGCCAGTAGGAGAAGCTCTCGATCGCCTTCGCCTTGGCGGCGATGAAGATCCCGAAGCAGGCCCAGCCGAAACCGGCCAGCGCGGCGATCCCCGGCACGAGCAGCATCCCAAAGCTCGGCTCGAGCCCGAATATGACGGCCACCAGCATCGGCACGCAGCCGTACACGCCGGTGCGGGTCCCTATCCACAGCGCCTCGCCCGTGACCAGCTCCTCGGTGTCGACCGGGGCCGCGAGGATCGCGTCGTAGGTGTGCTGGAACTCGTACTTGACGAACGTCGAGTACATGGCCGGAAAGGCGCCCGAGAACAGCACCGTGGTGGCCACGATCCCGGTGCCGACGAAGTCGATGTAGTCGTAGCCCGCCACCGTGCTGACCAGCGAGCCGAAGCCGAAGCCGAACGCCAGCAGGTAGATCGTGGGGTCGACTGTCGACGAGAACGTCGAGGAGCGCCAGAACGACGAGAAGTTGACGACCTCGCGGACCATGACGCCGCGGAGGGCGGCGCCCTCGAGGCGGCCGAGGCGACGCTGTGCCCGCGCGACGGCCATCAGGAGATCTCCTCGCCGGTCAGGAGGACGAAGACGTCCTCCAGGTTGGTCACGCGGCGCTCGCCGTCCAGGTCGGCCGCGCCGTTCGCGTGGAGGATCGACACCGAGGTGCCGGTGCGCCGGGTGCTCCAGCCCCGCGAGCGGGCCATGCCCTCGACCTCCGTCAGGCGCGGGGGAGGTCCGTACACCTCGATCGCCTCGGCCCCGGCGTGCGTCGCGATCAGCTCGCGGGGCGGGCCGACGGCGACGGCCTTTCCGTGCGACATGATCGTCACCTGGTCGCACAGGCGCTCGGCCTCCTCGATGTAGTGCGTGCTCATCAGGATCGAGACGCCCTCCGAGCGCAGGCGGTCGATCAGCGCCCACAGCTCCTGGCGCACCTGCGGGTCCAGGCCGACGGTGGGCTCGTCGAGCAGCAGCAGGCGCGGCTGGTGCAGCAGGCCGCGCACCACCAGCAGCCGCCGCCGCATGCCGCCGCTCAGCTCGTCGACCTTGGACGCGCGCCGACCGGCCAGGTTCGCGATGCCGAGCGCGCGATCGATCGCCGCCTGGCGCATGGGGGCGGGCACGCGATACAGGTGGGCGAACACGAGCAGGTTCTGCTCCACGGTCAGCGACACGTCGAGGTTGTCCAGCTGAGGCACGACGCCCATCTCCGCGCGCGCCTGCTTGGAGTCGTCGGGCAGCCGGTAGCCCAGCACCTCGAGCTCGCCCTCGTCGGCGATGACCTGCGCGGTGAGGGCCTTCATCGTCGTCGACTTGCCGGCGCCGTTGGGCCCGAGCAGCCCTACGCACGTCCCGAACGGGACGTCGAGGTCCAGTCCGTCCACGGCGGTGACCGGACCGAACCGCTTGACGACGCCGCGCAGCCTGATGGCCGACTCCATGGCAGAGACGCTATTGAAACGTCGAGCTCGGCCTGTGGCTCTGGGCCGGGAGAGGACGCGGCGAAGCCGGCGAGAGCGTGCGCTCTCGCCGGCCTCCCGCTACTTCGTGCGAGTCAGAAGCCCCGCGCCGAGAGCCAGTCCGAGATCTGCTGCCGGACCGTCGGAGCGGGCCCGTCGAGGATCGGGACGTGACCCGCGTTCGCGGTCACCTTCATCGTCAGGTCCGTCGCGGAGGAGTACTGCGTCTTCTGCGCATCGAACGTGCCGGGCAGGTACAGCTGGTCATCCGCGCCGTACACCAGCAGGACCGGCTTGGTGATGGTTCCGATGGCCGTGTGCGTCACGCCGACCGCCTGGAAGAACGCGCTTGCGATCCCGCACGCGTCGCGTTCGTGATTCACCCGGTGCGCGGCCACGACCGCGGGGTTTGCGCTCTGATAGAAGACCGCTGGGTCGTCGAACGTGTAGACGTAGTTACCCGCCGCTCCCGGGGTCTTCGGCTCGGGGGCGGTGTTGCAGCGGTCGCCGAACTGCGCCGCCCCCTGGTCGAAGGTCGGCGAGAAGCCGCCGTCGGCCCAGCCGATGTTGATCTCGGTCGCGGCATCGCCGAACGTGTACGTCTCGATCTCGGCGACGAGGCCGCCCATCGACGCTCCGCCGAGCCCGACCCGCTCCCATGGCATCCCGGCGCCGCCCGACATCGTGTACGCGCCGCTGCGAAGCTTCCCGATCACCTGATGGGCCATGTCGGCGTGCGAGCCGAGGCAGAACGCCCTGCCGTCGGGAATGTCGCTGGTGCCGTAGCCGAGGCTGTCGAGCACGAGCGCGGCATGGCCCTTGAGGGCCTCCTCGCGGGCGAAGTCGTAGCCCGGGACCGACTTCAACCGGTAGAGGAAGTTGCCGCTCGCGGTCAGGCCGTGCAGCCAGAGGGTGATGTCTCGGTTTCCGCTCGAGAGACGCGAGGTGGGAGCGACGAGCGTGCCCCGGAGCGTGTACGTGGCGCCGTTCACGTTCTGGCAGGGGACCTGCGTCCGGTTCACGTTCTGAACGGTGAAGGTGACCGGCCGCTCGACGATCGTCGGGCCCGAGGGCGCCGCGAGCGTAGAGCTCGTCTGGTCTGTCGTGCTATCCACCTGGTCGGTCGTGGTGGCGAACTCGTCTCCGCCGGTCGCATCGAGCTCGGCCGACGCGGCGGCGGGGCCGATCGCGGCCGCCGCGAGCGCGACGGTCAGCAGCCCCAGCAGGCGGCGCCACGTGATTGCAATGGGTCCCCTCATTCGACTTCCTCCCTCGCCGCAGATCGCTCCGGCGGATCCAGCGCCGCGCTTCCCCCGTCAGCGCCTGCGCCCCACCGGAGACGCGCGCCGCCGGCATACGCCGGCGGGACGGGCCTACCGCTCTTCGAAGAGAAGTTGGGCGATCAGGCGATGCGCGAAGGGGTCCAGCGACACCTGATTGATGTGAATCGCGGACGCACGTATCCCCCCGACGGTTGGCGTGTAAACCCGGTCTTTTGGGGGGGTCAGCCGCGCCGGTCGTCGGTGGGGTCCGGCAGCAGCCGGTCGACCAGCCGCAACAGCGGCCGCCGCCGCTCGATCTCGGGTCGCGCGTCTGGCAGGTACGTCAGCAGGGCCAGGCTCGGGACGATGGAGTGGTCGGCCGCGTAGAGGTGCTCGCCGCCCAGCACCCCGGCGTCGATCCAGTCGTCGACGCGGTCCAGCATCGCCGGCAGCGCGGCCAGGAGCCGCTTCTCCGCCCCGGGGTCCGCACGGAACGCGCGCGCGGGGACCCTCATGCCCAGCCGCCGCGCCCGCGGCCGTCGCCACAGGAGCGGCCCGAGCCGCCCGCGGCCGCCGCCGTTCAGGAGCACGCCGCGCATCGCGCTCGCCAGGCCGAGCCGGCGCGCCGTCATCTGGAGGACCTCGTCGCCCCACCGCTCGGCCTCCTCGACGGCGCGGCGCTCGCCCGGGTCGGACGGGAACAGCGGCGGGTCGGGCTGGAGCTCGTCGAGGAAGCGCGCGATCTCGCGGTTCGTCTTGACACGCCGGCCGTCGAGCAGCAGCGACGGCACCGTTCCCAAGCGGTCCGGCCAGCCGACCTTGCGGTCGGATCCCTCCTCGAGCGGCCGGAACGGGGCCGGGTTGCCCTGGAAGCCGCGCAGGCGAAGGAGCAGCGGGTGAAGCCCGGTGGTCAGCTCGACCAACTCGTAGTCGATCCGCTTGTGCTCGAGCAGGAGGATCCCGGTGCGGCACGCGTGCGAGCCGGGGATCACGTAGAGCTTGGCCCTCATCGCGGCGACTCATACTGGCACTGGCACAGACGATCGGACGTCCCGCTCGGTATAACTCCGCGACTGGCCATCGGGACAGCGCGGGTGCGGCTATGGCCATTGGGGGTTGCGGAGTGGCTATGGCGGAGTTCGAGGCCGGGCCCAGGTTTCGGCGTGGGGAATCCCCCTCGACCGTTCCCGCGCCCGACTCGATGCTCGATGCCGCCCCCGTCGCGATCGTCGGGATCGACGCCGCCGGGCTCATCCTGTCGCTCAACCTGACCGCCGAGCGCGCGTTCGGCGTCAGCGAGTCCGACGCGGTCGGACGCGACTTCGCCGAGGCGCTGATCGCCGAGCGCTCCCGAACCCTCCACTGGAACGCGCTGAGGCAGGCGGTCGGCGGCGCGCCGGCCGGGGGTCGAAGGACGGGGGCCTATGCGCTGCGCGCGGACGGGACGGAGTTTCCGGCGGAGGTCACCCTGACCCGGTTCGGCGACGACCCGCCGAGCATCGCGGCCTGGATCAGGGAGCTCAGCGAGCGTGAGTTCAGCCAGGAGGAGGCGGCGCATCGCAGCGCGCTGCTCGCCGGCACCGAGCGGCTCGCGCAGACGGGGAGCTGGGACTGGGACCTGCGCACCAACGCCCTCGTCTGGTCCGACAACCTCTTCCGCCTGTTCGGCTTCGAGCCCAACGAGGTCCCGCCCTGCCCCGAGCTCGTCCTCGCGCGCACGCATCCCGACGACAGGGAACGCGCCGCGGGCTACGTGGCGGCAATCGCCCGCGACGCGACCCTGCCGGTGGTGGACTACCGGATCGTGCGCCCGGATGGCGAGGTCCGTCACGTGCGCTCCACCCTGATGGTCGTGGACCGCTGCGATGGCCGCCCCATCCGGCTGATCGGCTCCATCCAGGACGTGACGGAACGTCGCCGCGCCGAGCGCGAGATCTCCGCGCACGTTGCCGTGTCCGAGTCCCTGGTCGAGTGGACCGGCCTGGAGGCGGGCGGACGGCTTCTCCTCAGCAGGCTGGGGGAGGCGATGGAGTTCTCCACGGGCGCGCTGTTGGTGGTGGAGGACGACAGGCTCGTGCCGCGTGTCTGCTGGAGGGCGGAGCCGTTCGAGGAGTTCATGGCGGCGACGCGCGCCCTTCGGGTGCGCAAGGGGTCCCACCTGGCCGGGCAGGCGTGGGCGACCCGCGAGCCGATCAACGTGGCGGACCTGAGCGCGGTTCGAGGCTGCGACGTCAGCCCGCCAGTCCGTGAGGCGGCCATGAGGGCGGGCCTGCGCGGCGCCCTGGCGCTCCCGGCATTGAGCGGAGAGGAGGTGCTGGCGGTCCTCAGCTTCTACTCGCGCGAGGAGGCCGAGCTGACCGACCGGTTGATGCGCTCGCTGACGGGAATCGCGCACGAGCTCGGCCAGTTCCTCGCGCGCCGGCGCGGCGAGCTCCAGTCGTCGTCCCTGACGGCACGGGAGACGGAGGTGCTCCAGCTGGCGGCGCGGGGTCTGTCGGGGCCGGAGGTGGCCCGCCGGCTCGTGGTCAGCCCGGCCACCGTCAAGACCCACTTCGAGAACATCTACGAGAAGCTCGGCGTGCGCGATCGCGCGTCCGCGGTCGCGGAGGCGCTGCGACTGGGCCTGATTGACTAGTACCCCCCCAGAGGGGCTAGTCCGCGGGAAAGATCCGCCGTTTACCCGATGGCAATGACTCGATCGGGGCCGCATAGTTCTGGGCCTTGAACGCTGAACGGCGTTCAGGGTGTCAATGCCCTCCACGCCGGTCCAGATCGAGCTGCGCCACCTCCGCTACTTCCTAGCGGTGATCGAGGAGCTGCACTTCGGGCGAGCCGCGGAGCGCCTGCACATCGCGCAGCCCCCGCTGTCGCAGGCGATCCGGAAGCTCGAGAGGGAGCTCGGGGTTCAGCTGCTCCAGCGGACCAGTCGCGTGGTGGTCGCCACGGAGCCGGGGCGGGTGTTCGCCGAGGAGGCGCGCAAGGTCCTCACCGCCTTCGACCAGGCGGTCTACGCCGGCCGCCGCGCGGGCGGAACGGGGTCCGCGCTGAGGCTGGGGTGCGCCCCGCACGTCCCGTTCGAGCGGCTGCGCCGGTTCATCCGCGCGGTGACCGAGCGCGATGGCGCGGTGCTGCCGCAGGTCTCCCACATCTCCGCCCGCGAGCAGGTCGAGCTGCTGCGCCAGATGGAGCTCGACGCCGGCCTCTTCCACCACGCCGCGGAGTACGACGGCATCGAGGTCGAGCCGGTCTTCCCGGGCGAGCCGGTGGCGATCTTCCTCCCGCGCGACCACCCCCTGACCGACCAGGACGTGGTGCGTCCGGCGGATCTGAACGACGAGCGCCTGGTCGTGTTCCCGCGGATGCAGAACCCGGTGATGTTCGACGCCCTGCGTTCGCGCTTCGAGGGCGCGGGCTACTACTTCTCCGAGGTGACGCCCGCGGCGGGGCTGAATCCGCGCGACGCGATGCTCGCGGTGGCGGACGGCTTGGGCGTTCACCTCGCTCCGGCGTCCCTGCTCGAGACCACGGACGCGGCGAACGCCGTGGCGCGCCGCCCGATCGATCCCCCGATCGCGATGCCGGACACGGTCCTGGCGTGGCGCGGAAACGCACCTGTTCACCTGCGCCAGGCCCTCGCCTCCATCCGTCAGGTGGCCCGCGAGTTGCGCGCCGCCCTCGATCGAGACGAGGCGGATATCGAACCGGTCGCAACCCGTGATGGTAATTGAGCACTTCCGAGAGACAATGCGCGTGTTGACGTCTGGGTTGGCATCCCGTCGACGGCGATACCGCAATTCGCGCGCTGGCCTCGAACGTTGCGGCGGCGTCGGCCTGGTACTCGATGAACGGAAAGGACGACGGCCATATCCCGATTGCGACCGAGCCATGGCTCTGATCCTGGTCGTTCAGGACCGCCCGCCGGAGCGCGAGCGCCTGATCGAGCTGCTCGGCGCCGCGGCTTACGCGGTGATCTGGAGCGAGGACGGCCACGACGCCGTCCGCCAGGTGCGCGAACGGCGGCCGGCGGTCGTGATCGCCGACATGCTGGTGCCGGAGATGGACGGGCTCGAGTTCGCTCGCGCCGTGCGAGCGGACCCCGAGATCTCCAAAACGCCGATCGTCCTCTGCACGGCCACGTACGAGCCGCGGGAGCTCGAGCGGCTGGCGCTCGCAGCGGGCGTCACCCGGGTGCTGGTGCAGCCCGTCGAGCCGAAGGAGATCCTGCGCGCGGTCGCGGAGCTGCAGGAGACGGAGCTGGCGCGCGAGGACGCGGCGTCATGACGGTGAGCGTCCTGATCGCCGACGAGGATCGCGAGTTCCGTGGGGCGCTCGCGGAGATCGTCGACCGCACGCCCTCACTCGATCTGGTGGGTACGGCGGGCGACACCGTCGAGGCGATCGGACTCGCCCGCCTGCTGCGTCCCGACGTCGTGCTGGTCGACGTCTGGCTGGACGAGGACGGCGGTCCGCGCGTGGCGAGCGAGCTGACCGCGCACGAACCGGGCATCCGCGTGCTCGCCCTGTCCGCGTATGACGACCGCGGCACGATCGTTCAGATGTTCGACGCGGGCGCCGCCGGCTACCTGCTCAAGGGCAGCTCCGGGCGCGAGCTCGTCGAGGCGATCCGAGCAACGGCGCACGGCGACAAGGTCCTTTCCCCCGAGGCGACGGCTGAGCTCTCGCCCGGAGTCCGACTCCGGGCGGGAGCGAGGCCGCGGCCCGTGAGCGTCGTGATCGCGGACGACAACCCCGACTTCCTCGACGCGCTGGCGGCGACGATCGAGCGCCAGCCCGGCTTTACCGTGGTCGGGAAGGCCAGCGACGTCCAGGGGGCGATCAGGCTCGCGACGATCTACCAGCCCGACCTGGCGCTCGTGGACTGGCGGATGCCGGGCGGTGGGGGGGAGGAGGCCGCGACCGAGCTCGCCGGCACCTCGCCGGGAACGCGGGTGGTCGCGCTCTCGGCGCCCCAGGAGCTCGAGACGGTGGTGCAGATGCGCAACGCGGGCGTGACGAACTACGCGGTCAGATCGGTCAACACCGGCGAGCTGGTCAGGATCCTCCGCGAGACGGCGGCGCGGGGCTCGGCACCCTCGGCGTTGCCGACGGTCCCCCCCGGGCCGATCGACGCGCTCGTCCTCCAGGCGGGCAGTTCGGGGAACGGCCACGAGCCGGAGGAGGAGCGGTTCTGGACCGTTGGCGGTGCGATCGAGGACTCGGCCTTCGAGATCGCGTTCCAGCCGATCGTCGACATCGCGTCGCGGCGGCCCCTCGGAGTCGAGGCGCTCGCGCGGTTCCGCTCCGACCCGCCCCGCACACCGGACGTGTGGTTCGCGGACGCCGCCGCCGCCGGGCTCGGCACCGAGCTCGACATGGCGGCGGCCGAGAAGGCGTTGCGGATCCTGCCTGCGCTGCCGCCCGGGGTCGACCTCTTCCTCAACGTCCGTCCGGACAGCATCCACTCCGACCGCTTCGCGAGCCTGATGGCGCTGGCGCGCAGCGAGTCGGTGGTGATCGAGCTCACCGAGCACGCGCCGGTTCGCGACTACGACGCGCTCCGGGCGACGATCGGGGCGCTCCGGGACGTCGGGTTCAGGGTCGCCGTGGATGACGTCGGCGCGGGCTGCTCGAGCTTCCGCCACCTCCTCAACCTGCGGCCGGACGTGTTGAAGATCGACATCGCCGTGTGCCGGTGCATCGAGTCCGATCGCGCGCGTCAACTTCTGGCGGGCGCGCTCGTGTCGCTCGGCCGGGAGATCGGGGCGACGGTCGTGGCGGAGGGCGTCGAGACCGCTGCCGAGCTCCGCGCGCTGCGCGACCTGGGCGTCGATGGCGTGCAGGGCTTCCTCACCGGCGCTCCCACGGAGGCGCCCCTCGAGGAGAAGCTGGCGGCGGCCCGGGTCTAGACGGTCCGGTCAGGCCAGAGGCCGTGCGGGCGGCCGCAGCCTGGCCTTACCGCCGGACCGGCCAGTGGCGAAACGTCCCGTCGGAGCGGGGCGCCCCGCGGCGCGGAAGGCCAGCAGCGCGACGTCGTCCCGCCCCTCGGGTGGGAAGGCGGACAGCGCGCGATCGCAGAATGCCGCCGCGTCCCCGTCGCACCCGGCGAACGTCGTGCGCAGTCGCTCGAGCTGCTGCATGATGCCGTGGTTGCGACGCTCGATCAGACCGTCGGTGTAGATCAGGACGGTCGAGCCGGCCTTGAAGCGAACGGCGCCCTCCTCGAAGCGCGAGCCGGCTCCGACCCCGAGCGGCGTGGACAGCGACTCCGACATGAAGCGCGGCGCCTCGCCCGGGGTCACGAGGAGCGGCGGCAGGTGGCCCGCGTTCGCGAACCTCAGCTCCTCCGCGGCCGGGTCGTAGAGCAGATACAGGAACGTCGCGAACTCGCCCTCGAACAGGCGGTCGATCCGCTCGGCCACCCCGGCCGGCGACAGCCCCTCGTGCGCGTACGCGCGCACGGAGTGCCTGAGCCCGGCCATCGACGACGCGGCCAGGACGCCGTGGCCGGCCACGTCCCCGAGCGTGAGCACCACGCGGCCGTCCGGCAGCCCGAGCACGTCGTACCAGTCCCCGCCGATCTCGCGCGTCCCGGCCGGCAGGTAGCGGGCCGCGACGTCGCCCTGGGTGAGCGGCGGCAGCTTGTCCGGCCGCAGGCCCCTTCCGAGGGCCGTGGCGACCGCCTCGGCGTCGACGCGGCGGCTGGACTCGGCTCGGGTCTGCGCGCGCATCTCCTCGTTGAAGCGCCAGGACGCGATCGCGACCGCACTGGCGGCGGCGACGAAGGCGCCGTGGATGCCCGCCCACTTCCAGGGATGCCTCTGCGCGTCCCGGTGGTTGAAGACGGCCCCCGGATCGAGCGCTCCGGCCACGCCGTGGTGCAGGGCCACGTACGCGACCGCCAGCAGGAACGGGATCCAGTCCTCGTACAGCGCCAGCACCGGGATCATCACGAAGAAGTGGAAATGCGCCTCGATGGCGCCGTGCCAGAGGTGAACCAGGATCGCCGAGCTGGTCAACAGGCCCATCGCCGTCAGCGAGGCGCGCATGCGCCGGTTGACGGCGAGCCGAGCCGCGATCGCGATCGCCAGCAGCGGGCCCCCCTCCACCACGCTGTGCCCGATCGAGTAGCCCTGGCTGACCCCGAAGGCGGGCAGCGCGATCACGTGGATCCAGAGCAGCCGCTGGATCCAGCGATGACGCAGCTCGAACACGTCGTCGGGCAGGGTCTGCCCACGGGGCAGCAGGGACCTCAACGACTGAACGGGGGCGGTGGCCTGCATCGGGGTACGCGTCGACCATTGTGGACCCCCGAGTGGATGGCGACAACTCGACTTGGACGATCGTCCTCCGCGACCTCGACGAACGTCGGGTTTGAGCGCGAAGCGGAAGCTCAGCGGTGGGGCGTCGTGGACGTCCCCGCGCGCGACACCCTGCCGGTCCGCGGCCGTGCCCTAGACCGCTTGTGGCGCGTGCTCCGTGATCCGTGGGCGGCGGCGCGCCGCGCGCACCGCCGCCGTGAGCGCCTCGACGTCGTAGGCGCCGGAGTGGCGCCTGCCGTTGATGAAGAAGCTGGGCGTGCCCGCGACCCCGCTCGCGTCGGCCGTCTCGACGTCCTCCCCGACGCGCGCGGCGTGTTCCCGGCGGCTGACCTCGTCCCAGAAGCGGTCGGCGTCGAGGCCGAGCTCGCGCGCGTAGCCCATCAGGTCCGCGGGGCCCAGCGTGTCCTGATGGTCGAGCAGCTTGTCGTGCATCCCCCAGAACGCGCCCTGCGCGGCCGCGGCCTCCGCCGCCTCGGCGCCCATCTGCGCGTGCTCGTGCACGTCGTTCAGCGGAAGGTGCCGCCATACGTAGCGGAGCTCGTCGCCGAACGAGTCCAGCAGCTCGCGGATGACCACCTCGGCCCGGCCGCAGTACTCGCACTCGTAGTCGCCGTACTCGACCAGGGTGACCGGCGCGCGCTCCGCGCCGCGTATGTGATCGCGCTCGGGGTCGACGTCGCCCGCCAGGTCGAGCAGGTCCTCGGCGGTGCCGGCGATCTGGCGCGCGCGCAGGCCCGCGGGCATCCGCGCCACCGCCTGGAAGACGATCCAGGCGAGGAGCGAGGCGAGCACCGCCGCCGCCAGCACCCCGAGCTTCGCCTCCTCGAGCTCGCGTCCCTCGAACGCGCGGCTCGATATCAGCAGCGAGACCGTGAACCCGATGCCGGCCACCGTCGCAACCCCCGCGGCCGTCGGCCAGCTCAGCGCCCGCTGGAGCCCGCCGAGCCAGGACCGCGACAGAAGCCACGTGGCCCCGAGTACGCCCAGCGGCTTGCCCACCGCGTAGCCGACCACGATCCCGAGCGTGATCGGCGACGCGACGGCGTCGCCCAGCAGCCCCTCGTCGACGTGTATGCCCGCGTTCGCGAGCGCGAACAGCGGGACGATCACGAAGCTCGTCCAGGGATGAAGCGTGTGCTGGAGCCGCTCGTTCGCCGAGATCGCGGCCGCGACGCTCAGCCGTGCCGAGCGCGCCAGCTCCGGGGTGGGCTGCTCGCGGAAGGAGCGCGTCAGCTCCGTCACGCGCTCGAGGTCGGTGCGCGCCGGCGGATACGCGCTGGTCGCCAGGCCGACGGCGAGCCCGGCGATGATCGGGTCGATGCCGGACTCGAAGAGCGCGACCCATACGGCGACGCCGAGCACCGCAGCGGCCTGCCGGCGCCAGACGCCCGGCGCGTATCGCAGCGCGAACAGGACGCCGAAGAGGCTGGCGGCCACGGCCAGCGGAACGAACGAGACGTCGTCCGTGTAGGCCACGGCGATCACCACCAGCGCCACGAGGTCGTCGAAGACCGCCGCCGTGAGCAGGCGTACGCGCAGCCGGGTGCCGCCGGGAGCCAGGAGGGCGAGCATGCCCAGGGCGAAGGCGGTGTCGGTGGACATCGCCGCTCCCCAGCCGTGGGCTCCGTCGCCGCCGTGGTTGAACGCCAGGTAGATCGCGATCGGAACCGCCATGCCCCCGATCGCCGCGCCGAGCGGGAAGGTGATTCGCCGGCGCTCGCGCAGCTGCCCCATGTCCAGCTCGCGCTTGGCCTCCAGTCCGACCACGAGGAAGAAGAACGTCATCAGGCCCTCGTTCACCCACTGCCGCAGGTCCGCCGAGATCCCGCCGTCGCCGATCCTGATCGAGAGCTCGGTGGTCCAGAACGACTCGTACGAGTCCGACCACGGAGAGTTGGCCCACACCAGCGCGGCGACCGTCGCGCCCAGGAGCACGACGGCGCTGCCGGTCTCCGTCTTCAGGAACTCGCGGACCGGCGCCGCCAGGTTGCGAGCCCAGGCCGTCCTGCCCGTGAAGGACGTGGCGCCGCTCGAGTCGCCCCCCGTGCTCATCGCGGGCGTGAGCTTATGAACCCCGGGGTACACGGGAAATGACGCACTTCAACCACGAGAGGGGTCGAGCCATGGCCAAGGACCACGGGCCCAGCGTCAAGAACGACAAGCAGTACGAGGGGCTGCGCAAGAAGGGCATGAGCAAGTCCCGCGCGGCGGCGATCTCGAACTCAGAGGGCAGCTCCAGCCGCGGCGGCAAGAGCTCGGGCAGCAGCCGCAGCAAGAAGAGCAGCGGCGGCGGCAGCGGCGGCAACAAGGCCCAGAAGGCGGCCGCCGGCCGCAAGGGCGGCAAGAAGTCGAGCTGACCGCGGCACGGGCGGCCACCGCGTAACCGCGGGCGTAGCGACCCGGCCCTCAGGGGGCCTCGCGGGCGTTACGCTGTGCGAGGCCAGTGAAGACGCGCACTCGTCTCGTCGTGCTGCTCGCTGCCCTGGGCGTCGCGACGGCCGGGCCGGCGGCCGAGGGCCATGCGTTCGCGCCCGTGAAGATGACCGCCGTCGCCGGCATTCCGGACCTCGACGTCGGCAGTTGGGCGGGCGACGGCGGTCTCGCCACCAGCGCCCGGATCAACCGTCCCGGGGACGTGCTCGCGACCGCCGACGGCGGCCTCCTGATCGCCGACACCAACAACCACAGGATCCGGAGGGTCTGGCCCGACGGCACGATCACGACGGTCGCGGGAAAGACTCCGAGCAATGACGAGTCGGGCGGCTTCAGCGGCGACGGCGGACCGGCGACCGAGGCCGAGCTCTCGCATCCCGAGGCATTGGCGCCGCTCCCCGACGGCGGCTTTGCCTTCAGCGACGCCCACAACTACCGCATCCGTCGTGTCTGGCCCGACGGGCACATCACGACCATGGCGGGCAATGGCGACACGCAGTCGACCGGCAGCGGCGACACGGCGAGCACGGTCGGACTCCAGTACGTCACCGGCCTCGACGCCCTCGCGGACGGCACCCTGCTGATCGCCGAGGCCGACCCCGAGTCGATCGTGGTCGTGGCGCCCAACGGAGCCGTCTCGAGGCCGGGTGTCGCCGGCCGGAACGTGGCAGTCGACGGGAACGGGGGCTACTTCGTCGCGTTCGCCGGCGCGCGACAGGTCAACCACGTAACCGCCAGCGGCGACGTGACGATCGTCGCGGGCAACGGCGCCGCCGCGCCGGAGGCGGAGCTCAACGGTGAGGACGCCAACGACGTGGGCATCGGCGAGCTGCTCGGGCTGACCGCCACCCCCGACGGCGGGGTCGAGTTCTGGAGCTGGCAGAACGACTCGTCGTTCGGCGGGCAGCTCCTCCGCGTCCTGCCCGACGGCACGATCCGGACGGTGCTCCGCAGGCGGACGGTCGCGTCCGGCCTGAGCAGGGCCCCCGCCGGGCTCCTGATCGCGGACCGGGTGTACTCGGCCATCTTCCTCCTCCACAAGACGTTCCTCCAGTCCGGACCGCCGGCCGAGCCGGGGCCGACCCAGGGGACCAACGCCTCCCCGTCGTTCACGTTCTCGTCGCCGGAGCCCGGCGCCGGCTTCGAATGCCGGCTCGACGACGGTGACTGGGAGCACTGCGACGCTCCGACGAAGCAGTACTCGAACGTCCCCGACGGCGATCGCACGTTCCGCGTCCGCGCGACCGACGCCGGGGGCGTCACCGATCCGACACCGGAGACGTGGAGCTGGCGGACCGACGCGGGGCCGCCCGAGCCGTTCGCGCTCGCCGGCCCCGACGCCGGCGCGACGACCGGGCCGCGTCCCACGCTCAGCTGGAACCCGACGACCGACGCGTGGTCCGCCGTGGCGGCCTACGAGGTCCACCTCGACGGGACCGAGGTCGCCGACGTCGCGCCGGCGGACTGCGAGGCGACGTGCTCCTGGACCGCGCCGACGCTCGCCGACGGAGCGCACGACTGGCGGATAGTGGCTGTGGACGCGCCTGGCAACGAACGTCAGAGCGCGGAGCGCAGCTTCACGGTGTCCGCGGTCCCGACCGCGTCCTTCACCGTCACCCCGGCCCTCGCCCTGACCGGCGACACGGTCGGGTTCGACGCGTCGGCCTCGTCGGTGGAGAACGGCGAGATCGCGCGCTACGAGTGGGACCTCGACGGGAACGGCAGCTTCGAGACCGACAGCGGCAGCTCGCCGACGGTCGGCCGCTCCTACAGCGCGGTCGGCACGCTGCGGCCGGCGTTGCGGGTGCGGGCCGCAGGCGGCGCCGCCGACGAGGCCGACCGCCCGCTCGAGATCCGCCGCGCACCGCCGCCCGGACCGGTCGGAGCGTCGATCAACGCGGGCGATCAGTTCACCAACGACCCGGACGTGGAGGTCACGATCAGGTGGCCGGCGTTCGCCATCGACATCACGCTCTCGAACGACGGCGGGTTCGCGAGCGCGAGCGTGTTCGCGGTCGCGCCGACGGTCCCCTGGACACTGCGCTCGTCGGGGTCCGAGCGGCTGCCGAAGACGATCTACGCGCGCTTCGACGGCTCCACGCAGACGTTCCAGGACGACATCATCCTGGACCAGACGGCACCCAGCGTGAGGGCGGCCCGGAGGGTGTCCGCGCGCGTGCTGAAGCTCAGGGCCACGGACAACGTGTCCGGCGTCAGGCAGCTCCAGGTCGCGCGCGACCGCGACCACCCCGGGCGCTGGCGCCGCTACCGGACGCGCGTCGTCGTGAAGACCCCGCGGGCCCTCTGGGTCCGCGTCCGCGACGCCGCGGGCAACGAGTCGCGCTGGAAGCGGGCGCGACGCTCGAAGCGCGGGGGATGACTCGGGGCCGGGAGGACGCCCCCTAGGGCCGGGGGATGCCGCGCACGCGGGGCTTGCCCTTGCGGCACCCCTTCCAGCTCCGCGTGCTGACCACCTTCGCGCCCGTGTTGTGGGTGGCCACGATCCGGACCCGTCTTCCACTGGAGGCGGGCGACCTCGCGAACGGTGGGGTTCAGCACCCGCGACTGCACCTCGGAGGTGTCGAGGACGATCAGCCCGGGGTTGATGCCCGCGACGTACGCGCGGTTTCCGTCTGCCCTGATCGAGAGGCCATGGGAGTCGTACCTGCCGAACTAGATTGGCCGTATTCAGAGGGCCCCCCACCACGCCAGCACCGCGGTGGCGGTGAGCACGGCGGGACCGGGGTGGAGGAGCAGGGACCGAGGGGATCGCGCGTAGGCCGCTCCCAGCCCCACCGCGAGCGCCGCGAAGCCGGTGGCCGCGCCGGCGGCGACGAGAGCGACGCCCCGGGCCGCGTCGGCGTCCAGCACCGAGCCCGACAGGAGCAGCGCGAATCCGACGGTGAGAAAGGCGACGGTCGTCATGTGCCACGTCACGTGGATCATCGACTTGGTCGTCCGCGGACCGCCGAAGCGACTGGACGGCAGCGTTCCCGGCGACAGCTTTCTAACGACGAGGACCTCGCCTCCCACTCCGTGGACGGCGGCGCCCACGACGGCGAGGGCTCCGGCGACGATCAGCGGTACGTCCATTGCCGAGCACGGTATCATACATACATGCATGTACGTGAGCGCTCGACGCAGGCCGAGCGGAGCGCCCGCACGCGGAGCGCGCTGCTTGAGTCGGCGGCGCGCGGCCTCTCCCGCTACGGCTACGGCAACCTGGTGCTCGAGCAGGTGGCGCGCGACGCCGGCTACACGCGCGGCGCCCTGTATCACCAGTTCAGGGACAAGGAGGACCTGGCGCTGGCGGTGATCGAGTGGGTCGACGAGACCTGGAGGCGCGAGGTGGATGAGCCGGTCGAGCAGGAGCCCGATCCGGTGGCCGCGCTGATCGCGCTGGCGCGCGGCCACGCCGTCTACTGCCGGCGAGACGTCGCGCGCGTGATGATGGCGCTGCGGCTCGAGTTCAGCGGCCAGGACCATCCGGTCGGGCGCGAGCTGGAGCGGATCTCGAGGCTCCTGATCGAGCGCTGCGCCCGCACGATCGACGCGGGGCGCAGAGACGGAGCGATCCCTCAGGGCCCGCCCGCCAGAGTCGTTGCGCTGGCGTTCTGGGGAGCGCTCGAGGGCGCGGTGATCGCGGTGGCCGGGAAGGCGCCGCACGACGAGCTGCTCGCGGCACGCGCGGCCGCGGGCGTGCTCGGCCTGGACGGCCGTTAGCCGGAGGCCGGCCGCCTCAGGGCTCGGCTCGGCCGCCCGACCGCAGCGACCGCCCGAGCGGCAGGCCCGCCCGCTCGCGTTCGGGATCGCTCAGGTGCCTGATGCGCCGCCGTATGTAGAGCCGGCGCTGCACGTAGAGGGTCCCCACGCCGGCGACGACGATCATGCCGAGGTTGACGCTGAGCTGGCCCATCGCTCCTCGCCACTCGCTCCAGTCGGCGTACGCGCAGGCGAGGCCGATGTTCGCCGCGGCCGGAATCGTGGTCACGGAGATCAGCACCCCGACGAGCGCGCCGGACTTGGCCGAGGTGAGCGACAGGACGCCCGCCATCCCGGCCAGGAACGCGACGAGGAACGAGAAGAAGTCGGGGTGCGTGATGAACTCGGTGAATTCGCGGGTGTCCGGCGCGAAGCCGTCGGGCGCCAGCGCGAGCTCCTTGATCGCCAACGACATGAGGAACCCGCCCGTGATCGCGACCGGAAAGCCGACCAAGAGCGCCTTGAACGATCTCAGCGCCGTGTCCGCGCGGCGGTGGACGAGCGCCACGCACAGGCCGGCGAGCGGTCCGAACTCGGGCCCCACGACCATCGCCCCGATGATCAGGATCGGGGAGTCGAGGAAGATGCCGGCCATCGCGATCAGCACCGCAAGCACCATGAACGCGATGAAGTTCCAGGACAGCTCGACGTTCTCGGAGGTCCTGGCCTCGACGTCCTCCCAGACCACGGCGTCCGACGGCAGGCCCGGGGCATGTCGCTCAGCCAGCTTGCCCGCCTCGGATATCTCGCTGTCGATCTTCTCGATCGCGATCGAGCCGACGGCCGGGATGCCCAGCTCCCTGAGGTCCCCGATGATCACGCTGGCGTCCTCGGGCGTGATGTCGCAGAGGATCACGTCCCCCTTCGGCTTCCGCGCCGCGCCCGGCAGGGTCACGACGTTGAGAACCGACCGTTCGGCGAAGAGGAGCTCGAGCGCTTTCTCGGCCATGTCGGCCGGGGCGACGATCCGAAGGTGGATCACGCGCGCAGGCTAGCTCGCGCTCGGCTAGCGCCGCTTGACCGTCTCGCAGCCCTTCGCGCGGTCGATCTTGTCGAGCACCGCCACGTCCTTCCCGGCCCCGCAGTCGACGGTGTCCTTCTTCTTGTTGCGGGCGCTGATCTTGTCCTTGCCCGCTCCGCCCTTGTACTTGTTCGCGTCGGCGCCGCCGGTGAGCGTGTCGTTGCCCTTGCCGCCGTCGAGCGTGTCCTTGCCCGCCTCGCCGAGCAGCTTGTCGTTGCCGTCGCCGCCGAACAGCTTGTCGCTGCCCTTGCCGCCCCTGAGCGTGTCCTTGCCGCCGGCGCCGTAGAGGGTGTCGTCGCCGTCCTGGCCGTTCAGCTTGTCGTTTCCGTCGCCCACCTGGGCGCCAAAGAGCAGCTTGACCTTGTCGTTGCAGGCGTCGCCGAAGATCGTGTCGGAGCCGGCCCCGGCGTCGATCGAGTCATTGCCGAGCAGGCCGCAGATGGTCTCGCCGGCCGCGGTGCCGGTGAGCGAGTCGTTCCCGTTGGTGGGGTTGAAGGGAAGCGGCAAGCCGCCGCCGGGGGGAGGATTGCCGGTCCCGCCGCCGGGCGATCCGTCACCCGGCGGGGGCGTGCTCGTCGCGTCCGCGCCCGAGCAGTCCTCGTCGATCCCGTTGTCGGGGACCTCGATGGCGCCGGGGTGGATGGCCGGGTTCAGGGGCGCGCAGTCCTCGGCGTCCGGGGTCCCGTCGCCGTCGCGGTCGGCCTCACAGGCGTCGCCGATGCCGTCGCCGTCGCCGTCGGCCTGGCCGGCGTTCGGCGTGCCCGGGCAGTTGTCGGCGTTGTCGAGCACGCCATCGTCGTCGTTGTCGGGATCGCCGTCGGCACCCGCCTCGACGACGTAGGCCGAGCCCGAATCGGCCCGCCCGTTGCGGTCGGCCCCCGGCGCTCCGATGACCACGTCGGGACCGCCGTCGCCGTCGAGATCGCCCGCCCGGCCGAGGGTCACGCCGAGCTCCTCGCCGGCGATCGGCCCGTCGATGCGGAAGCCCCGAGCGCCCAGGGAGTCCACCACGACGTCGGCGGGGTCGCCGGTCTGGCCGTACACGGCGTAGACCGAGCCGGAGTCGTTGCGGCCGTTGTGGTCGCCTCCCGGCATTCCGACGACCACGTCGGGACGGTTGTCCTGGTTGAGGTCGCCCGCGCCTCCGACACCGTAACCGAGCCAGCCGGGGAGGCCGGCCGCGTGCGCGCTGGTGGTGCTGATCCGCATGCCGCGCGTGCCGACCGCGGCCAGGTCCACGTCGGCGGGATCGCCCGTTCCGCCGTAGACGACGTAGGCCTCGCCCCCTTCGCCGCCGAACGGGGCGCCCACCACGACGTCGTGACGGCCGTCGCCGTTGAAGTCGCCGGTGTCCGCGACGGAGAGGCCCGTGCTGCTCCCGGGCTTTCCGCTCATCCGCATCCCGCGACCCTCGGGCGAGCCCAGCGCGAGGTCCGGCGGGTCCGCGGCCGTCTGTCCATACACGACGTATGCGCGGTTGGCCGCAGGTCCGCCGATCGCGAGATCGTCGCGGCCGTCCGCGTTGAAGTCGCCGAGGGCGGCGGTCGAGTGTCCGGCGTTGTCTCCGCTGCCGCCGTCGATCCGCATGCCCCGCGCGCCGACCGACGCGAGGTCGACGTCGGCGGGATCCGCCGTCTGCTGGCCCCACAGGACGAACGCCCCACCGGCGAAGCCGTTGCCCATGAAGGGCGCGCCGACGACCAGGTCGTCCCGTCCGTCGTGGTTCAGGTCGCCCGCGGCGCTCACCTGCTCGCCCGCCCAATCCTCCTCCGTGGGCCCGTCGATCCGCATGCCGCGCGGCTCGCCCACTCCCCCCAGCGTCGCGAGGTCGACGTCCGGGGGGTCGGCTGCCGTCTGGCCGTACACGACATACGCCGTCCCGGAGTCGGTTCGGCTGTTGCGGTCCATCTGGGGCGCGCCGACGAGTACGTCGTCGCGACCGTCGCCGTTGTAGTCCCCGACGCCGGCGACCGAGTAGCCCGCGCCGTCGACGAAGTCGGACACGGTCGCCGCCGCCCCGTCGATCCGCATGCCGTTGGCGCCGAGCGAGTTGAGATCGACGTTCGTCGGGCTGGCCTTGCCGTAGACCACGTACGCCGAACCCGAGTCGGTGCGCCCGTTGTTGTCCGCGAGGTCGGCGCCGACGATGACGTCGTTGCGGTTGTCGCCGTTGAAGTCCCCGGCGGCGGCCACCGAGACGCCCGTGCGGTGCCCGGCGCCGGCGCCGTCGATGCGGACGTTGGCGGCCGACAGCAGGTCGAGGTCGGGTGGATCCTGAGCGACGGCGGTTGCGGGCAGGCTGACGCCCGCTACGAGGGCGATCGTCACCGCTACGACTACGTGGGCCAACCTCACTGCGATCCGCTACGAACCTAGTTCAAAGGGGCCGAGCGCGCAAGACCCCGTGGGGGCCCGCGAAGCTGTAGCGCCCCCTGGCGGCCAGCGGTGTAGCGTGAAGCCGTTGTGACGCCGGGGGCTAAGCCGCTCGCGCTGGCGGTGCTTGTGGTCGCGATGTTCGCGACGGCACCCGCCCGCGCGGCTGAGAGCCCGACGCGCTACTCGCTCGCCGGTGGCTGCTACGGCCTGAAGAGCGCGCCCTCGGGGGACGCCGGCCACGGCGCGGAGCGCCTGCGGATGCAGGCGACGACCCTCGGCAGCTACCTCCTCTACCGGCCGGACCAGACGTTCCTCGCGGCGCAGGCCAACGGGTCCGTCGCCTCCGACGACAAGCCGAGCCCCAGCGCCGACTGGCGAGTGGTGGAGGCGGGTGGGGGAACGTTCAAGCTCTCGCCGGCCTCGGCGCCGGACCGCGTCCTCAGCTACGACGGCGCCCGCTTCACGGTCGCGGTGCCGGGAGCCGCGGGGCTGCGCGACCGCTTCACGTTCAGGACGGACACCGGCTGCGCCGAATACCCCGAGGCCGAGCTCGGCGCGCGCGGAACGCCCGCGAAAGCCGCGACGCCGTTCGCCACGGTGACGGGCATGCTCGAGGGTCACATGCACTGGATGACCTTCGAGTACATCGGCGGCAACTTCCACTGCGGCCGTCCCTGGCACCCGTACGGAATTCAGTACGCGCTGCCGGATTGCGGCGAGATCGAAGGGCCGCAGGGCTCCGGGGCGCCGGTCCAGAACACGCTGAACTACGGCAATCCGGCCGCCCCCCACGACACGACGGGCTGGCCGAAGCTGACGGAGTGGGGCGCTCACAACGTGACCTACGAGGGGACGTACTGGCGCTGGGTCGAGCGTGCTTGGCTCTCAGGCCTGCGGCTGATGGTCATGGGGATCAACGAGAACCGCGTGCTGTGCGAGCTCCAGGCCGAACGGCGCAACTCCTGCGACGAGATGGAGACGGTGCGGGTCGGCATAAGGGACATGCGCGAGCTCCAGCGCTACGTGGACGCGCAGGCCGGCGGCCCCGGCAGGGGGTTCTTCCAGATCGTGACCAGCGCGAACGAGGCGCGGCGCGTGATCAACCAGGGCAAGATGGCCGTCGTCCTCGAGATCGAGGTCTCCGAGCTGTTCGGCTGCCGCGGCTGGGAGACCTCGACCTGCGACCGCGCTCAGGTCGACCGCGAGCTCGACGAGTTCCACAAGCTCGGCGTGCGCTCCTCGCTCCTTCTCAACAAGTTCGACAACCCGTTGACCGGCGTGCGCTTCGACAGCGGCCCGGTCGGGGCGGTCATCAACCAGGGCAACAAGAACAGCGCGGGCTCCTACTGGAGCGCGGAGACCTGCAAGGGACCGCTCCACGACAACGAGATCGACACCTTCTCGCCCGAGGGGAGCGCCGCCATCAGCAATCTGCTCGCGACGGCCGGCCTGACCGGCGGCACCGCGCCGGCCTACCCGCCGGCGCCGCACTGCAACACGCGCGGGCTGACCGATCTCGGGCGCTACCTCGAGCGGCGGATGATGGAGCGCCACATGATCATCAACCCCGACCACATGAGCCAGCGCGCCGTCGACGACACGCTCACGCTCGCCGAGGCGCACCGCTACTCGGGCGTCATCTCGCCGCATGGCTGGATGGACCCCGGCAACTGGCCGCGGATCTGGAAGCTCGGCGGCTTGGCATTCCCCGACTCGGACACTTCGACGGGCTTCGTCGAAGCGTATCGCAAGTACCGGCCGCGCCGGACGCCGTTCCTGCTCGGCTGGGGCTACGGGGCCGACCTGGGCGGCCTCGCCGCCCAACCGGATGCCAGGGCCGGCAGCGTCGAGTACCCGTTCAAGTCCTTCGACGGCAGGGTCACCTTCGATCGCCAGCGCACCGGCGAGCGCACCTTCGACTACACGAAGGAGGGCGTCGCCCACTACGGGCTGTACGCGGACTGGTTCGAGGACCTCCGCAAGCTCGGCGGCCCAGGCCTCGCGCGCGACATGAACGACGCCGCCGAGGCGTATCTGCAGATGTGGGAGCGCGCCGAGGGCATCCGCGCGCCCGGCTGTCGCCCGCGGCGCGTCCGCGTCAGGGGCCGCGGGCTCGGCCGTATTCGCCTCGGTCAGAAGTGGGAGAAGCTCCTGCGGGCCAATGGCCAGCCCCAGCAGCGCACGCGCGCATGGGCCTGGTGCGTCCGCGGCAAGCGCAACCGCGGCAAGGCGGACGTCGCCGAGCTGGCGGCCGGCGGCCGGGTCGAGCTGGCGGGAAGCACCGCCCGCGCCCGTTCGGCGGCCGGTATCGCGGTCGGCGCGCGGGCGCGCCGGCTGCGCGGCTTCGCGCGCTCGGTCGGGGGCGGCGTGTTCGTACGGCGGGACCGCCGCGGCGCCTTCGTCTACGCGGTCCGCCGGGGACGGGTCAGCGCCGTCGCGGTCGCGACTCGCGCCCTGACACGACGTGCCGCCCCGCTCCGCGCGGCGATGCGGCGCGTGACCCGTGCGCGCGCAACCCAGGGCCCGCGCACATTCGTCACCAACTCCACGCCGGGATCGGCGCGCCTGACCGGCACGACCTTCGCCGGCTCGAGCGATTCGAGGGTCAACGAGGCGCTGGCCGTCATGTGCGGGCTCCAGCAGTGACGGACGTCACCCACGCGGCGGCGTGCGCGCGGTTGCATCCCAGCTGAGGATGCGCCTGTACGACTACGGACCGTCGCCCAACTGCCACAAGGTACGCATCCTGCTCGCACAGCTGGGCCACGACTACGAGCGCGTGCCGATCGACATCTTCGGCGGCGACAAGCTCAAGCCCGACTTCCTGGAGAAGAACTCCGGTCTGACGACTCCCGTGCTGGAGGTCGAGCCGGAGGTCTACCTGCCCGAGTCCGGAGCGATCCTCCTCTACCTGGCCGACGGCACGAAGCTCCTGCCCGACGACCCGATCGAGCGCGCGCACGTGCACCGCTGGATGATGTACGAGCAGGCGCGGCTGTTCGCGATCGTGGGCGCGCTGCGCTTCTTCGTGTTGAGCGGCAGGCTCGACCCGGAGAGCCCGCAGGCGCAGCAGCAGCTTCGCTTCGCCACCGCGAGCGTGGGCCAGGCCGAGCGGCACCTGGCGAGCCACGACTACTTCGTCGCGGGGCGGTACACCGTCGCCGACATCGCCCTCTACGGATATCTCCAAGTCGCCCATGAGGCGGGTGTCCGAATGGAGAGGTTCCCGAACGTCACCGCCTGGCTCGACCGCGTGCGCGGGCAGCCGAACCATGTCGCCGACCTCGAGCCCTACCCGGAGAACGCGCAGGTCGGCAAGGGGCAGTCGATCTACGACCTCGTGACGGTCGATTCGTAGGGCACCTGCTCGAACTCCGAGATCGCGGTTCGGGGGCCGTTCAGGCCGCGGAGACGAGGAACTCGTGGAGCCCGTCGACGAAGCCCGGGGCCGCAGCGACGAAGTGCCCGGCACCTGGCGCGACCAGCCGTTGGGCGTCGAGGACCGTGGCGAGCGCGTCGCAGACCCGCTCGACCCCGGGAGCGTGACCGCCCGAGGCCACCAGCGAGGGGATGCCCGCGTCCCGTAGCAGCTCGAGCGCCGGGCGGGCCTCGCCCGGCAGGCGGCCACCGTGGGCGCGACGAACTCCGCGGGCGACCTCGTCCGGAAGCGGCCCGTCATTCACGTCGGGCGCTCCCGCCAGACGAAGGAACTCGCGCAGGATGGCCGCGTCCGCCTCGAGGCCATCGGTCAGCACCGCGTTCCCCATACGCTCGAGGCGCGCTACCTCCGAGTCATCGGGAACCAGGTAGAACAGCGGCGGCTCGATCAGCGTCAGCGAGCGCACCCGCGCCGGCGCGCGCGTGGCCGCGATCAGCGTTCCTAGGACCCCATACGAGTGCGCGACGATGTGCGGGCGCGCATCGAGCAGTGAGGCGACGTCCGCGGCGTCGACCTCGAAGTCCTGGCGGCCTTCCGGGGGCGGCGGACTGGGCGGGTAGCCGCGGCGGTGGACGCGAGCGAGCGTCCAGCGCCCCCTCAACGGCGCAAGCGGTTCCCACGTGGTCTCCGGGCTCGCTCCCCCATGGACCAGCAGGACCTCGGGTCCCTCGCCTTCGCGGATTACCGCAACGGCATTCATCGGAAACGACGGTACCGGCAGGCGATCGACCATCTGCGCCGGTCATCTGCCCTGAGCCGGCGGACGGAATACTTCAGAATCGTGAGCGGCCTGTACATCGCGGGAACCGGCTCGTTCGCGGCGGAGGTGGCCGAGTTCGCTCGCGGCGCCGGGCAGGACGTTGTCGCACTCGTCGAGTTGCTCGACGAGGAGCGGGTCGGGCGCGAGATCCACGGGCTGCCGGTGGTCGGGATCGGGCCACCGCCGGACGGCGAGGCGCGCATCGCGATCGCGAGAGGCGACGGTCGCGGTGAGGTCACGCGGCGGCTCCGGAAGCTCGGGTGGAGGGGTGGGGCGGTCATCCACCCCGGCGCCCACCTCGGGGCTTCAGCTCGTGTGGACGACGGAGCGATCGTCGGACCGGGCGCTGTCGTCGGCGCGCAAGGCTCGATCGGCGAGCACGCACTCGTGTCGCGCGGTGCGCTGATCGGCCATCACACGCGGATCGGCACGGCCGTCGCGGTCAACCCGGGGGCGAACATCGCGGGCAACTGCGTTGTCGAAGAAGGTGCGTTCATCGGGATGGGCTCGGTAGTGGCGCCGGGCGTTGCGGTGGGCGCCGGGGCGGTGGTTGCGGCTGCCGCCCTGGTGCTGAAGGACGTGCCGCCCAACCAACGCGTACAGGGGATACCCGCGGAGCCGTACGACCCGTGAAGGTCTAGCCCCCGCGTCGAACGACCGGGGGCCGCACCCGGCGCCAAACGGGCGCTCCCATCGTCAGCAGGCGCGGATGTGAAGCCGCGAACCGCATGACCGCGTGGCGGATCCCGGTGAACGCCATCAGTCCGCGCACGCCGATCCGCTCCGGCGCCGTTCGGCGCGCGTCGCCGAGCTCCACCAGGGCAGCTCGGAAGCGACCATGGCGCAGGTGCACGCCGGCCTGCGCCGCCCTCGCCTCCGCGAGCCGCGCGCGACGCAGCTGCTCGCTCGCCGGATCGCTGAAGCGGAAGCGCTCCAATGTGGCTACGTTCCGCGCCGGCAGCTCGTCGCTCCAGGTCATCTGCGCTGCGTGCTGGCGCCACACGGCCAGGGGCCGGTCCACGTAGTGGAACGGCCAGTCGGCCAGTGCGGCCGCCACCCAGAGCGTGATGTCGCCGATCGTGCCGTCCACGAGCGGAAAGTCGCGCTGGCACCCTTGCCAGACCTCCCGCCGAATCAGCGATGAGCACAGGGTGACGCCCCAGTGCTCGAGGAGCTGGGGTAGGAAGTCGTCATGACGTCCGGCCGCGATCGGCGGACGGCGTGCCACTCGGTGCCCACCCACGTCCAGATAGTGGTCGGTGAAGACGACACCGACGTCAGGATCGCGCTGGAAGCGCTCCACGGTGGTGGCCAGGAACTCGGGAAGCCAGAGGTCATCGTCATCGAGGAGACAGACGAGCGGTGCGCGGGCGAGCCCCAGCACGCGTCTCATGTTGGCCACGGAGCCCGCCGGACGAGGATTCGCGTGGTAGCGGACGCGTGGGTCATCGAGGGCGGGCACGACGGGGCCCCGGCAGGCCGAGTCGTCGGAGATCACGATCTCGAAGTCCGTGAAGGTCTGGGCGAGCACGCTGTCTATCGCCTCGGTCAGCAGATCGGCGGGGCGGGCGGACGCTCGGATGCACACCGAGACGGCGGGCGAGGTGCTTCCGTCCGGCGGAGCGGGGCGGCCTGTGGGCGGGTCCATGCCGAGATGGGCTAGCGCGGCCCCCGCGTCCTGCACTAACGAGCAATCGCTGAGCGTCACGCAGTCGCACTCGCGGCTCTCTGCGAGGACTTGCTTGATCGCCTCGGCGCGCTCGATCAGCGCGTCCAGCTCAGTGACTTTCGAGTCGACCAGCTGCCGCCACCTCTCCTTCGTCTTCTCTTTCGTCGGGGGAGTCAGGAGAGTTCCGACCTCGGCCAGGCTGAACCCGACGTCCTGGCAGAACCGGATCAAGAGCAGCAGGTCAACCGCGTCCGGCCCGTAGCGTCGCTTGCCGCCGACACGCTCGGCGGGCGGCAGCAGGCCCGCACGCTCGTAGTAACGCAGCGCGGAGGCATTGAGTCCAACGCGCTCCGCGACCTCACCGATGCTCAAAGTCGCCTCTGGCACTTGACTTGAACCTTACTTCAAGTGCAATCGTGGTGGCTACCCAACCACCAGGGAGGATCGAATGGCATCCACGGTCGCGACTTCACGGCCCACCAACGCCGCCGGACCTGCATGCACGCTCGACGCCACGAAGCGCGAGGCTCGCTTGCACGAGTGGCAGTCGCTTCGCAGCAAGGCGCTGATCTCCGAAGGTCACAGCGAGGTTGGCAGCGTCTCGATCTTCAAGGCCGACGCCGACGTCAAGCGCCGCATGGACGCCTTGATCCAGGCGGAGAACGACTGCTGCTCCCACCTCCGCTACAACGTCACCGAGGACGATGCGCGGATCACCGTCGTGGTGACGTCTCGCGTGGAAGCGGACTGACGCGGGCGACTTGCCAGGAGGCGGCGCTTCAGCCCCGCGCGTCCATCCGCTGGTTCAGCGGCTGCGTATCCGCCTGCGCCCGCAGCGCACGGCCGATCACCAGGCGCTGGATCTCCGAGGTGCCCTCGAAGATCGTGTAGAGCTTCGCGTCGCGGTACCACTTCTCGACGGGGAAGTCCTTGACGTAGCCCCAGCCGCCCATCGTCTGGATGGCCTGCTCGCAGGCGTGCACCGCGACTTCCGAGGCCTTGAGCTTCGACATCGAACCCTCGGCGTGCTCGAACGGCTTGCGCTGCGCGGCCATCCACGCGGCGCGCCACGTCAATAGCCGGGCCGCGTCGATGTCGGCGGCGATGTCGGCCAGCGGGAACGACACCCCCTGGTTCTCGATGATCGGCTGCCCGAACGCCTCCCGCGAGACCGCGTAGTCGCGCGCGAACTCCAGCGCCGCTCGGGCGATGCCGATCGCCTGCGCGGCCACCATCGGCCGCGTGCGCTCGAAGGCACCCAGCGCCGCGGAGCTGCGTCGCTGCACAGCGGCCGCGGCGCCGCCTTCAGCGTCGGCCGACGCCGGTGGCGGCGCGCCCTGCTCGGCCCTCTTGCCCTTGGCGATGCGTTCGGCAAGCCGCTCCTCCCCGCCCAGCAGCTGGTCCGCGGGGATGCGGCAGTCCTCCAAGACGATCTCGCCGGTGTGCGACGCGCGGCAGCCCAGCTTCTCGAGCTTGCGCAGCATCCTCAGGCCGGGCGTGCCCTTGGGCACGACGAACACGCCCTGGCCGCGGTGACCGGCATCCGGGTCGACCGTTGCCACGACGACGTGCACGTCGGCGATCCCGCCATTGCCGATGAAGACCTTCTGGCCGTCGATGACCCAGTCATCGCCGTCCCTGCGAGCGGTCGTTTGGATCGAGCGCACGTCGCTGCCGCCGCTGGGCTCGGTCACCGCGAGGGCGGCGAGCTTGAGGTCGCCGGGGGTCCCGAAGCATTCCGGCGCCCAGCGCGCGAGCTGCTCGTCGGTCGCCGCCTGGCGGATCGCGGCGAGCGCCAGCGCGGGCATGACGATCGAGAGCCCGATGCCGGCGCAGCCCCAGAACAGCTCCTCCATCAAGATCGGCAGCGACAGGCCGGTGGGGTCGACCGACAGCTCGGCGTAGAGCTCCCACCGGTAGAGCCCCTCCTGGGCGGCCTGCTCGAGCACCGGCCACGGGAACTCCTGCATCCGGTCGTACTCGGCGGCCGCGGGGCGGATCACGTCCCGCGCGAAGGCGCGCGTCCTCTCGCGCAGCGCCTCCTGCTCCTCGGTCAGCTCGAGGGTGAAGCTCATGACGCGCTCCCGTCATGGTCGAGGCCCTCGAGCGACGCCTTCATGGTGGCGAGGGCGTTCCACGCGTTCGGGAACCCCGCGTATACGGCCACCTGGCGCAGCACCTCCCGAATCTCCTCCTCGCTCGCTCCCTGGCGATGGGCGGCGCGGACGTAGACGCCGAGCTGGAGCTGCTGGCCGAGCGTGGCGAGCATCGCCACCGTGCAGAGCGCGCGCGTCTTCGGGTCGAGCGTGTCACCGGCGTATACCTCGCCGTAGACGAAGTCGAGGATGTAGCGGTGCAGCTCGGGATCGAGCTGCTCGAGGTACTCGCGCCCGCGCTCGACGTTCTGCGCCCCCACGAAGCGGGCCATCACCTCCGGCCCCGGCTCACTCATCGGAGGACCCCCGCCCGGCGAGGTAGGACTGCGGATCGAAGGAGACGCGGATCCCGGTCGAGGCGAACTTGCCCACGGTCTCCCCGTCGGCCAGCACGTCGGCCTCGGCCCATACGAGGCGCCCGCCGGCGCGTATGACCCTGGCCTCCGCGCGCAGGCGCTCGACCTTCTTGGCGTTCACCGGCCGGATGAAGCGGGCGAAGATGTCGATGGTGGTGATCGCGCTCTTCTGGATCTCCTCGTCGGTGAGGATCGTGGTGGTGGCCGCGGCCATCGCGGCATCGGCCAGCGCCGTGGCCACGCCGCCCTGGATGACGCCGAGCGGGTTGCCCAGCTCCTCACGCGCTTCCATCTCGTAGACCGCCTCCCCGCGGCCGTGCTCGACGAGGTGCATGCCGAGGGTCTCCGACACCGGCGAGCGCAGCTCGCCAGCCTTGTTCTGATCCATGATCTGATCGACCACTGCGTGGCTCATCGCCGGCCTCCTTTCCTGACCATTTTGATACGTTGCCCCTAGGTTGTACCAATTAGGCTTAAAGATGGCGCGACCGTGGCGCCCGTTCCTCGTTCTGGCGCTCGCGGTGCTGGCGACGAGCCTCGCGATCGCGCCCGCCTCGGCCCAGAGGCAGAGCACGGATCGGGTCGACTGCGAGGGGCCGGCACCCGACGCTGGGCCGGGCACCCCCGAGTGGGATTCGCGGGACGACCAGAACATGTACTGCGCGGCGCAGCGCCACCTGGACCAGACGGCGCATCCGTTGTCGGGCGCCCCTTTCTCGGCCGAGACCGAGGGGCTTGCGCCGGCGTCGCTCACCGACCAGTACCGGGAGCCCACGCGGCACGACGGCACGCGCTTTCGCTTCGAGGCGACGACGATCACCAACCGCGCGGGCGCGGCGCTCGAGGCCGAGATCTACCGGCCCTGCGCGCCGGGCAGCTGCCACGGAATGCCCAGCGCGCTGAAGACGTTCGATCCCCGCTATCCGGCCGTGATCGTGCTCCACGGCAGCGGCAGCAGGAAGGAGTTGCACTGGTGGTCCTCGCAGACGCTTGCGGAGGCGGGCTACATGGTGGTCGCCTTCGATGGCGCCGCGGGCAACCGTCAAAACGCCGAGGACGTCCTGGACTGGCTGCTGGCCACCCCGGCCAACCCGACGGCGAAGGGCCAGTACAACCCCTTCTGGAAGGAGCTCGATCGGCAGCGCATCGGCGTCGCGGGTCATTCGATGGGCGGCCAGACGGCTAGCGTCTTCGGCCAGGAGGACGCGCGCATCTCGACGATCGTGTCCTGGGACCGGGGTACGGGATTGCGGCTGCCCGGCAATCTCCACACGCCCACGCTCTTCTTCATCGCCGACTACGCCTGCCAGGCGAACCCCGTGTGTCAGCCCGAGCCGTACCGGGAGCCGCCGCCGGATCCGCGCGGGCCGGCAGGGCGGGGCCGGGAGTACGAGATCGTGAGCGCCGCGGGCGTCGACTCGATGAAGTACGCCATACGGGCCGCCACCCACCTCGACTGGGTGCCCAGCGAGCCGGCGGGCAACCGCTACGCGGAGGCCGTCTCCGTGTACTACACCCTTGCCTGGTTCGACCGCTATCTGAAGGGCGACGCGAGGGTCGCGCAGGACGCCTTCAGGCGCCTCACGGCGCGTGAGTTCGACGACTCGGCGGACCGGCACAACATCAGCCAGGGCTTCTACGACCCGGCCCGGGCCGCGGCGGCCGGTGACCCGTACGCCGGCAACGTCCCGTACCGGATCGAGGGAATGCCGACGGCGAACCGGATGTCGTTCTACTTCCCGTCCAAGTGCCACATCACCGCCCCCGGCGACGGCTCGCGCCTCAGCTCGGAGGACATGCGCAAGGAGGGCTGTCCCGTCCGTTCGCGCCGCTGCGTGCGATCGTCGAGCGTGCGGTTCAAGCTCCACCGGGTCGAGGGAACGCGCGTCGTCAGGGTCGAGGCGTTCGTCAACGGCAAGCTGCGGTTGCGGCGCTCCGGGCGGGACGTCAGGCGCATCAAGCTGACCGGACTGCCGCGCGAGGGCAAGCTGAGGGTTCGGGTCGTGGCGACGCACAGCACGGGGTCGAAGGTCGTCAGCGTGCGCGCCTGGAACGGCTGCGAGAAGGGCAAGCCGACCGTGCGCGCGATCCGCCGGGGTGGCAGGTGAGGGCCTCGGGCCGCGGCGTGCGCGGGGCGCTGCTCCTGGCCGTTGGTGCCGTGTTGCTCCTCGGTCCCGCGACGGCCCGCGCGTTCGACCCGGCCGTCGAGGCGCTCAACTTCTCGAAGATCCACGAGCGCGAGGCGCACCTGACGTCGACGCCGGCGTACCAGCAGCGGATGGCCCGTCAGAACGCCCAGGACCAAATCGACTACCCGCGGATCGTCGCGGGCGATCCGGAGCGGGACTTCACGCAGAACATCTGCTCGCACCGCCAGTTCGAGTGCGCGGGCGACGTGCGCTTCTACGACTGGGCGGCGGGCGGCCGCGGGTCGGTTCGCCCGGTGCTCTTCACGGCTCGCAACGGGGCGACGATCTCGGGGAACGTCTGGTGGGCGAACGAAGGCCCGTCCAGGCGCCCCGGCGTGGTGATCACCACCGGCGGGCTGGCGCCCGAGACGCTGTACTGGGGGTTCGCCGCGACCCTCGCACGGCACGGTTATGTGGTACTTACCTACGAGGTCCAGGGGCAGGGGCGCTCCGACACGTTCGGCGAGGGGCCTGACCGGATGGAGGGACGCACCGGGGGGCCGCAGGCCTTTGCGTCGGGGCAGCCGTTCTACGACGGCACGGAAGACGCGCTCGACTTCCTCCTTTCGACCGCCAGGCGCCCGTACCGCCCGCGGCCGAGCTGCGGCAACGCGAACGGCGGCGTCGGCAGCGACCACTCGCCCAAGCAGAGGCGGCGCGTGGCCGCGGGGCGCAACGCCGCCTACAACCCGGTCTGGAAGCACGTCGATCGCAAGCGGGTCGGCATCGCCGGCCACTCGCAGGGCGCCGGAGCCGTTTCGTTCGTCGGGCAGAAGGACCCGCGCGTCGACGCGATCGTCGCCTGGGATCACCTCGACACGCCCGACGATCCACCGGCCCAGTGCCCCTCCAATCCCGGCTCGCGCGCCGACGCGAAGATCGTGAAGCCCGCCCTGGGCCTGGCGGGTGACTACCACCAGCCGCCCGAGCCGTACGACTCCGACCCCGACCCGCAGGCGAAGAACGGCCCGTTCGCCGCGTACGTGGCGGCGGGGGTGGATTCGATGCAGATCAACATCCGCGGGGGCACGCACTACGAGTTCTCGTTCATGGCCGGGTACGCCGCCACCTACCCATTCGGAACCGCAACTCTGCGCGGCTACGACCTCGCCGGCTGGTACACGACCGCGTGGCTCGACCGCTACGTCAAGTGCCGGACCGTTCGCTGCAAGCGGCGCGCGCACGCGCGCCTGCTCAGCGACCGCTGGCGCTCCGATGCACGCGAGGGCGCGGTCGACCCGACAGGCGACCCCAACCTCTACTCGTTCTACCTCCGGTCGCGATTCGCGCTGCGCACTCCGGGTCGCCGGCTGCTGCGATGCGACGATATGCGTGCGGGCTGCCCGAGTATGAGCCCGGACCGAACGACGGGCGAGTACGACCTGCACGCGGACGCGTTCGCTCGGTAAGGGCCTATCGTCGGCGGATCACGCGTACCCGCGGCCCGCTCTTCGCGCAGCCGCGCCAGCTACGCGTGCTCACGACCTTCGACCCCGTGCTGTGCGTCGCCACGATTCGGATGCTCAACCTGCCGTCGCGCGACAGCCGCTTCAGCGCGACCCGCGCGATGTCACGCCCGGATCGCCGCAAGGCGCGCCTTCCATTGACGAACGCCTCGACCCTGACCACGCGCGTGCCCCTGACGCGGTGAAGCTTGAAGCTGATCGTCGACGGACGCAGGCACGCGCCCCGAGGCCACCGAAGCTGCGCCGCGAGGCCCAGGCGCTTGCCCGGGCACAGCTCGGTCTCGTAGCAGTGGAATCCGGCCCACGCGGTTCCGTCGTCGGCGATGTGGCCGCGGAGGAGCTGTATGCGGTTGGCGTAGAGCTCCGAAGCACCCTGGTTCAGAACGGATGACGCCGGATCGTTGACCGCGGCGCTCCAGAAGGTGGGTTCCGGGTCCGCTGCGTTTCGCGACTCCGTCATGTACGCGTCGAAGCTGGCGCCGGCGTCCGTGGACGCGAGGTAGGAAACGACGATGTGGCCCGGGTCGCGCGCGACGATGCCCAGGCGGCGCATAGCGTTGACGCCGGAAGGCGCGATCATCATCGGGGTCCTCCAGCTCTTGCCCCTGTCGCGCGAGACGGTCAGGTACGGAAGGCCGCCGGCGCCCCTCCAAGCGATGTACAGGTTGCCGTCGGTGTCGATGCCCATCGCCGGCGGGTAGAGGTCCTGGATCTCGACGTCGAGTGCCTTGCTTCGGGTCCAGGTCCTGCCCTCGTCCCTGCTCACCGCCAGCCCCAGCGTCCGGTTGTCGCAGCTGAAGGTCGGGAAGTAGAGAACACCGTCAGGACCGACCTCGCCGCCTCGCGTCGTGCGCAGCTGCTGAGGCGTGCAGCCCTCCTGTGCGGGAAAGGGATCGGGACTGCTGCCGGTGAGGGCCCAGCTCCGTCCCCCGTCGAGCGACTTGTGGCACGCGAGGAAGCTCTCCTCTCCATCCTGCGCGTTGGCGCAGTAGTAGACGACGTGTGGGTACGCCGTCGGTCGCTCGCCGTTCGCCGGCGGCGGACCCTCGATCATCGCGACGCCACCCTGGGCCGGACAGCCGATGTTCGGGGTTGTCGCCCACGTCTCGCCGTCGTCGTCGCTCCATGAGATCGTCGCCCCGCACGGCGCCGCCGGCGTGGCATACCAGACGCGAGATGTCCTCGGGTCGACCCTCAGCCAGGGGCTCAGCGAGCCGTGGGGTGAACGAGGCAGACCACCGGGGACCACGTTGCTCCAGCTCTTGCCCTGGTCCGTCGACCGGGCCAGGACGGATGGGTCGGCGATCGTGCGGACGCCGTCCGGGTTCTGCTCGATCGAGGCGAAGAACACCGTGCCGGACTTGGTGACGCCAACGGTCGCCCCCTCGATGGCGTCGCCGGTCACCGTCATGCACGGCACCGGAGCCGTCTTGGCGGGCACGGTGGCCCCGCCGGCGTGGTGCGCGACCGCCGGACGGCGCCAATCGCATCCCGCCTGGCCGTGCGCGGGGGACGCCGCGGCCGCAAGCACCATGAACGGCGCGATGAGCGCGATCTCGAAGCGCTTCATCGCTCTGTTGCCCTCGTACCGATCGCGCCTCATCGTACCCCAGATTTCAGATCCCACATTCGGGGGGGTTGATCCGTCAACCCTTCGGGCGTAGCGTGGCCCTCTCTCCACGGAGAGGTCCAACGAAAGCGTCGAGGGGGCCCGAAGGGCAACGCGTGCCCCGGGGGAGGGGTCAGATGAGGCAGTCCGAAGCGCGGCTCGAAGGGAGCAGCCGCGGACCGTCCGCCAGCGCTTGGGGCGTCCCGCTCACCTCGCCGTCCCTCGTCACGCACCAAGGCAAGCTGATCGCCTTCGCGCGCGCGGCGCGCGTGGACCCGGCGACGGCGGCGCCGACGGAGAGCCTGTTCTTCAAGGTGTTCGAGCCGCAGCAGGCGATGAACGCGGCCGACGAACGGGCGTGGTACGGGTGGTTCCAGTTCGACTTCCCCGAGGCACCGCCGCGGGACGCCGTCGACGCCAGGGCGAAGAAGGAAGGGCCGCCGGCCGAGCTCCGCCTCGCCGGGATGGACCTGCTCACCGTCACGCGCGATGCGGCGGCGGTCCGCCCTGCGGACGCGTCGTTCCAGATCGTCAGCGACGACACTTACCTGTATTGCTTCAGGCCGTCGGTCCACGGCACCCTCTACCTGAACCGGCTGATGCTGCTCGACGCGTCCCCGGCGTACGCGCTCGAGGTGGCGTGGGAGGTCCGCTACCAGCGCAGCGGGCTCCGGGATGTTCCCGACGGCGAGACGGACACCCAGTCCTACACCGATCCCGCCGGCCGGCCGTTCCTCGAGCCGACGATCGAGCTGAGCCAGGTGCGGGACATCGAGGGTGGGGCCTTCGCGGTCGCCCGCGTCCCCGTCGGGAGCGACGGGGCGGCCGCGTGGTACGTGGCGGCCCAGGGCGGCTTGGCGCTGCACCGGATCGACCAGACGAGCGGGTCGGTCGTCGACCTCACGGAGGCGAAGGCGTATCAGCGACTGGCTCCCACGCTGCGCTCCACGTCCACGAAGCTCACCCCGATCGCCGGCCGCGCCCCCGCTCTGGCGTTCTACACCGAGCACGACGAAGGCAAGACGAGCTCGGCCGAGCAGATCGAGCTCCAGCGCTGCGGTCGCCTGATGCTCGCGATACCGGTCTTCGCCGGCGGGCTCGACCCGGCCACGGCGATCTACGACTTCGCGCTCGACCTGACCGGCCGGATTGCGGAGCTGAAGACGGCCGAGCAGCAGTCGCTCGTGGTCGCGGACGGGACCTTCGAGAACGGGACCTTCCACCCCGCCGATGGGCCGAGCTATCCCACGGCCGACAAGGCCGCGGCGACCGTGCAGATGGTCGACGGCCTGGCGGTCGACTCGATGCTGCTCGGACAGGTCAGGCCGACGACGGATCTCGCGCTGCGCCTCGGCGAGGACGGGCGCGTGCACCTCTACTACGGCGGCTCCCCGCCCTCGGCGGCCGAGATCGTCAGAATCGGCTGGAGCTCGCTGACGCCAGGCGCTCCGCAGGCGATGGTCGCGCGCTACGACCCGCGCGTGAGCCGTGTCCAGATCGACGTGCCGTGGATCCCGTCGCAGCTCGAGCAGCAGAACCCCGGCTCGGTGCACTTCGTCGCCGCGCAGAGCGGGTCGATCATGGGCGGCGCCAAGGTGAGCATCGCCGAGTCGGCGTGCGGGAGCGACCTCTGCGACGTGATCGTCGAGTACCCCGAGGCCACGAAGCTGCCCGCCGAGACCTGGCACGCCGTGCCGCGTGAGGTCTCTGCCTTCGCCGAGGTACTCAACGGCGGTGCCTCGGACGACTCCACGGATCCCGACGTGCTTGCCGGCACTCAGGCCTTCTTCGACTTCGAGGGGCGCCTGCCGATGGTGCGGGTGCCGGTGGCGCCGAACCACGCCGGGGAGGCGGCCGCGATCGAGACCCACCAACCGGTGGTCACCTTCGTCTCCACGCGGGCCGAGCTGCCGCTCACCGAGGTCGAAGTCGGGCCGGGGCGGCGGGTGGTGCTGAGATTCGCCGGCATGGACGGCGCTCCGATCGAGCAGGTGTGGGGGGACCTGCCGCCCTCCGTGGCCGCGTACGCCTCCATCTTCGGCGGCGACGCCGACGCGGCGGTCTACGGCTACGAGCGGGGGGACGGCACGACGCCGGTGTTCGCGCTCCCCACCGACGCGTACGGCATCCCGGCGCCGCTCGTGCTCTATGCCACCGACCCCGGGCAGGGCGTCTCGGACCTGAAGATCACGGTCACCGCCCCAGTCAAGGTCCAACCGACCGATCCGGAGCTGGTATTGCATTTCGACCGCGCGGGTGAGCGCCTGTTCTCGGTCCCCGCCACGAGTCGCGCGGTCGCCGTCGTGGTGGACGCGCTCGGGAAGAGTGACCACGTCCGAGCGCTCGGGCTCGTGGTGTCGGCGGAAGGCGTCGCCGGCAACCTCGTCGCAGACAGCGTGGCGCAGGAGGCGGACCTGCGTGACGGCGCCGCGCTCTTCGACCTGATCGTGACCCCGAGGGCCGCGGAGCACGATGAGCTCGAGCAGGGCCGGCGCGAGGCGTTCACGACCTCGCACGGGTTTCCCGTCGGCGCGCCCGAGCACGACCTGACCCGGCTCGTGGGGTTCGCCGTGTCGTTCGACCGGCCCGAGATCGGTACGGCGTACGTCGCGACCGGCGCCGGGGACGCTGAGCAGTCGGTCAACCGCAGACTCGCCGGGCGGGCGGACGCGAGCGCGCCGCAGGGCGGGTCGTGGCAGCGCGTTCCGCCCGCGAAGGCGTGTTCGTTCGACGGCAGGAATGCGATGACCGTCCCGGTCGCCGGCAGGCCGCGCAGCGAGGACCTGCGCCCGCAGCGGACGTGGACCATGGAGTCATGGCTCCTCCCGCGTGGAGGCGGCGACCAGCGGGTGGTCACCTTCCGCGACGCCGAGACCGCCGTTCCGGCTCGTGCCCCGCGGCTCGACTACCGGCTGAGCTTGGCGAGCCGCCGCTCCGCTCGGTTCGAGCACGGGGAGCCCGGCGTCTTCTACCAGTCGGCGTTCAAGGCCAACGGTCGGGAGGAGACCGACCACCGCTTCCTCAACGTCCCTGAGTTCACATACGACTTCTGGGTGCGGCCGGACCCCGTCCCGTGCCCGGCGGACGCCCCGGAGCGGCTCGGCGGGATCGTCACCGTCGCCTTCGCCTGGGACCACAAGCCGTACTTCGCGATCGGGCTGGACCGAGAGCGCCACGTGGTCGTGCGCGTCACCGAGCACGACGTCGACCGGGATCTGCGTAGCCAGGGTCCCCTCCTTCTACCCCCCGACGGCACGGCCGACTGGCACCACGTCGCCGTGACGGCGAGACAGCACGCCACCACGCAGCGGTGGACGTTCGAGCTCTACGTGGACGGCGCACTCGACAGCTCCATGAGCGACGTTCCGATGCAGCTCGTCTTACCGCCGGAACAGCTCCCCCCGAGCCTCTACATCGGCCGCCTGCGGCCTCACGACAGCAGCGTCTGGGGCGACGTCGCCAATCTTCGCTACTGGGGCACCGCCCGCAAGGTGGACGAGATCCGCCGCACCGCCCCCGTCGCACTCAGCGGATCGGAGGACGGCCTGCTCGGGTACTGGCCGCTCGACGACGAGGGCACCCGCCAGAAGCTGAACGTCGCGACGGCCACGAAGGGCCTCTGGACCGCGATGTACGAGACCCATGCAACGGAAACGGAGGTACCGCAGCCCGCCGCCGTCGTCGCCGACAACCCGTTCGTGGACGCGGTCGCGGCCGTCGGTGGGCTGTCCGCCGTCAAGGCCTCCTGCGGTCTGCTCAGCGGAAGGTGGAACCATCTCGCGGTCCGCTTCGAGGCCGGCGGCGCACTCGACCTGAACCCCGACGCGCGCCTTCGGCTGGGCGAGCTCGACTGGATGCGCGTGCGCGGCGACGATTTCACGCCGTCGACGGCATTCGCCGTCGACGCCTGGGTGTCGATCCCCAAGCGGATGCCAACGGCGGGGACGATCCTGTCACGGTGGGCGTGGAACGACGCGCGGAAGCAGAGCTACAAGCTCGAGGTGACGG
>DASVQK010000166.1:0-7185 GCA_036389105.1 Thermoleophilaceae bacterium | reverse complement strand
GCTGCGCGCGGGACTGGCGGACAGCGTCGCGGAGGCAGGCGCGCTGCTGGACCGGGCCGGCCGCGACGGCGGCAGCGCCCTTGTGGTCGGCCGGCCGGATGGCGGCGCCGCCGGCGCGCGGCCGCCCGCGCCGGGCGCGCGGCCGATGATCGACCTCGTGCGCCCGCGGCCGGCGCTGGCGCCCGTCGCCGCACGCCTGCTGGCCGGCGCCTGGCTGGTCGAGTCGCTCGACCGGCTCCCCGACGACTTCGCGGGCACGGCGGCCACCGCCACTGGGCGCGTGCTGTTCGGCGCCACCGGGGAGCTCCGGCAGGCGCCCGCCGCCGGGGACGGCCGGCTGCTCGAGGAGCGCAACCGCCGCGACCGCCTGATCGCCGCCGCCGAGCAGGCCGCGGGGGCCGAGGCCGCCGCCGCCGCCGCCGCCGAGGCCGCACAGGGGGCTGTCGCCGCCGCACACGAGCGCCGCGACGGCGCCGAGGGCGCACTCCGGAGCGCCGTACGCGAGCGCGACGAGGCCGCCGAGTCCGTGCGGCGCGCCGACTGGCTGATCGAGCGGCGCCGCGAGGGCTCCACCGACGGGCCGGGCGCCGTGCGCCGCGCCGAGCTCGTCGCGGAGCTGCGCGCCGAGCGGCGGCTGGCCGAGCAGGTGGAGCTGGCGCGGATGGAGCGCCGGCGCCGGATCGCTGCGCTGGGTCGGCGGGCCGCGGCGGAGGCGCGGACCGCAGCCGACGCGGAGCGCGCCGCCGCGGCGCTTCGGGCGGCCGCCGAGGCGGTGGGCGCGCGCCGCCAGGCGGCCGAGGGCGAGCTGGCGGCCGACGAGCAGCGCGGCCAGTCAACGGCCGCCGAGCTGCGCGACTGCGCGCGCGAGGAGGCCGACATCCAGCGGCGCCTGCGCGAGGCCAGCGAGCAGGTGACCGGCGCCGAGGTGCGCGCGCAGCAGACGCGCGACGCCCAGGCGGAGCGCGCCGCGGACCTCGCTCAGGTGGCTCAGGCCCTGGGGCACGAGCCTGGCTCCGAGCACGCGGCGCCGCTGGCGCAGGCGCTGCCAGACGAGCGCCGCGCCGAGCTGGAGGTTCGCGTCGAGCGCCTTGCCCGCCGCCGCGAGCAGCTCGGCCCGGTCAACCCACTGGCCAAGGACGAGTACGAGGAGGCGGTGGCCCACGTCGAGGAGCTCGAGACGCAGCGCTCCGACCTCGAGTCGGCGATGGCGGAGCTCCAGGGTCTCATCCGCGAGACCGACCGCCGTATCCGCGAGAGCTTCGAGGAGACCTTCGAGGCCGCGGCCCGCAACTTCGAGGACGTCGTCTCTCACCTCTTCCCCGGCGGGCGCGGGCGGCTGCGGCTGGTGCGGCCCGAGGGCCCGCGCGCGGTGATCGGCGGCCAGGACGGGGCCGGGGAGGAGGGCGAAGCCGAGGCCTCCGAGTCCGACGTGGACGGCGAGCCGGCGCAGGCCGAGGCGGGCGTCGAGATCGAGGTCACCCCGGCCGGCAAGGCCACCAAGCGCCTGTCGCTCATGTCGGGCGGGGAGAAGTCGCTCGTCGCGCTGGCCTTCCTGTTCGCGGTGTTCCTCGCGCGGCCGTGCCCGTTCTACATCCTCGACGAGGTCGAGGCCGCCCTGGACGACGCCAACATCGACCGCTTCCTACAGCTCGTCCGCCGCTTCAGCGACCGCGCCCAGTTCATCGTCGTCACCCACCAGAAGCGCACCATGGACGCGGCCGATTGCCTCTACGGCGTCAGCATGGGCGGCGACGGCGTGTCCAAGGTCGTCTCGCGCCGCCTGCCGCGGCGCGACGACGACGGCGAGCCGCGCGAACGCCGCTTCGAGCCTGGCGCGGAGGGCGGTGAGGCCGACGCCGAGCGCGCGGCCGCCGAGGAGACGCGCGCCGCGTAGAGTGCCTGGCATGGCGCTGGCCATGCCAGAGCTCGACGGCGTCGAGCACCACTACGAGCAGGTCGGCGACCTGCGGATGCACTACGCCGAGGCGGGCGACCCGGCCGCTCCGGTGGTGGTCCTCCAGCACGGCTGGCCGGAGAACTGGTGGGCGTGGCGCGACCTGATCGGCCCGCTGTCCGAGCGCTACCGCGTGATCTGCCCGGACCTGCGCGGGCTCGGCTGGACCGAAGCCCCGGCACACGGGTACGAGAAGCCGCGGCTGGCGGCGGACGTGGTCGGCCTGCTCGACAGGCTCGGGATCGAGCGCGCGCGCTACGTGGGACACGACTGGGGCGGCTTCTGCGGGTTCCTGGCGTGCTTCGAGCACCCCGAGCGCTTCGAGCGGTTCATGCCGCTCTCGATCCCGCATCCGTGGGCCCCCGACGAGCGCCCGAGCCCGAGCCGGCTGGCGCGCCTCTGGTACATGGCCGTGATCGCGGCGCCGCTGCTCGGCCCGCTGGCGGTGGGGAGGCTCGGGTTCCCGGTCCAGATCCTGAGGAAGTCGCGGGTGGCCGGGGACTGGCCCGAGGGCGCGCTGGAGCTGTACGGGGAGGCGGTCGGACGACCCGCCTACACGAGCGCCAGCGTGCAGTACTACCGCTCGTTCCTCACACGCGAGATGGGCCCGCTGGCCAAGGGGGCCTACAACGACAAGCGGCTCACGGTCCCCACCCTGCTCCTGGTGGGAAGCTCCGACCCGGTCGCCCAGATCGACGAGGTCTACAGGCAGAAGGCCGACGACATGACCGTCGAGGTCGTGGAGGGCGCGGGGCACTGGCTGCCCGAGGAGAAGCCGGAGGCGGTGCTGGAGCGGGCGCTCGAGTTCCTGGCCTGATGGCGAGAAGCTGGCGCGAGCTGTTCGAGACCGGCGAGGACGGCGCGGGGGCCGAGCCGGAGCCCGAGCCCGCCGAGCGCCGCCGCGGCATGTTCGCGCGGCTGCGCGAGAACATGTCCAAGACGCGCCAGGCGCTGGGCGCGGAGCTCCAGTCGTCGGTGTTCCAGACGCTCGACGACGAGGCGTGGGAGCGGCTCGAGGAGACGCTGATCTACGCGGACGTGGGCGCGGCCACCACCGCGCGAATCGTCGAGCGCCTGGAGACCGAAGCGGGCGCCGGCGACCTGTCGGGCGGAGAGGAGCTGACGCGGCGGCTGACCGAGCTCCTGGCCGACGCCGCGCGGGCGGGCGACGACAGGATCGACCTGCGCCCGCACCCGACGGTGATCCTGATGGTGGGCGTGAACGGCACCGGCAAGACCACCACGATCGGCAAGATCGCCTGGCACCTGCGAAACGAGCTGGGCAAGTCCGTGCTGCTGGCGGCGGGCGACACGTTCCGCGCCGCGGCGGTGGAGCAGCTCGTGGCCTGGGGCGAGCGCGCGGGCTGCGACGTGATCCGCGCCAAGGAGGGCTCGGACCCGGGCTCGGTGGCGTTCGACGCCGTGGAGGCCGCCCGCTCGCGCGGGCACGACGTGGCGATCGTCGACACGGCCGGCCGGCTGCACACCCAGGATCACCTGATGGAGGAGCTCGCCAAGGTGCGCCGGGTGATCGCGCGCCAGCTGCCCGGCGCCCCGCACGAGACGCTCCTCACCATCGACGCCACCACCGGCCAGAACGGCCTGCGCCAAGCGCTCCTGTTCCGGGAGGCGGTGGAAGTCGACGGGATCGTGCTGACCAAGCTCGACGGCACCGCAAAGGGCGGCATCGCGCTGGCGATCGCGCAGGAGCTGGGCGTGCCGGTCAAGCTGATCGGGATCGGCGAGGGGCTGGAGGACCTGCGCCCGTTCGACCCCGACGACTTCGCCCGCGCGCTGCTCGAGGCATGAGCGGCCCAGCGGACCGGCTCGGCGACGGCACGCGCGCGGTGCACGCGGGCCACCCCGAGCCGCGCCAGGGGGCGCCGCTCGTGCCCGGGCCGGCGTTCGCGTCCTACTTCCACCTGGAGGGCGACCCCGCGGGCGCGGACTACGTGTACGGGCGCTACGGCAACCCGACCTGGACGCTCTACGAGCGGGCGCTGGGCGAGCTGGAGGGCGGCACCGCAATCGCGTTCGCCTCCGGGATGGCCGCGGCCGCGGCCGTGCTGCTGCCGCTCCTCCGCCCCGGCGACGTGCTGGTGGCCCCGGCCGACGGCTATCCGGCGGTCCGCTCGCTGGCGGCCGGGCACCTGACCGAGCGCGGGGTGGAGGTGCGCCCGGTGCCCGCCGGCGAGCAGGCGTCCGCCGAGGCGCTGGCGGGGGCCCGCCTGGTCTGGCTCGAGACGCCGTCCAACCCCGGGCTGGAGGCGACCGACGTGGCGGAGGCCGCGCGCCGCGCGCACGCGGCCGGGGCGCTCGTGGCCGTGGACAACACGCTGGCCACTCCGCTCGGCCAGCGGCCGCTCGCTCTGGGCGCGGACTACAGCGTGTCGAGCGACTCGAAGCACCTGACCGGCCACGGCGACCTGATCCTGGGGCACGTCGCGGCGGCGGAGCCCGGGCGCGCGGAGGCGCTGCTGGCCTGGCGCACCGCGACCGGCGCGATCCCCGGCCCGTTCGAGACCTGGCTCGCGCACCGCTCGCTGGCCACGCTGGAGCTTCGCCTCGAGCGCGCGTGCGCGACGGCGCTGGCGCTGGCCGAGCGCCTGCTGTTCCGCCCGGACGTGGCCGGCGTGCGCTATCCGGGGCTGCCGGGCGACCCGGCGCACGACACCGCGGCCCGCCAGATGAGCCGCTTCGGCACGGTCGTCTCGTTCACCCTGGACGGCCGCGAGCGCGCCGAGCGGTTCCTTGCGGCGTGCCGGCTGGTCGCGCAGGCCACGAGCTTCGGAAGCGTGCACTCGAGCGCCGAGCGCCGCGCCCGCTGGGGCGGCGACGACGTGCCGGAGGGCTTCGTCCGCTTCAGCGTTGGTTGCGAGACGCCCGAGGACCTGATCGCCGATGTGGAGCGCGCGCTCGACCTGTCCGCCGGCTGAGGCCGCGCCGCGGCGTCCGCCCGACGGCGTCCGGTACTACGATCGCGCCATGCTCGACTGGGTCATATGGCTGGTGGCCGCCGCGCTGCTGGCCGCCGGCGAGGTGCTGACGCTCGGACTGTTCCTCGGCCCGCTCGCGCTGGCCGCGGTGCTGGCGGCCCTGGTGGCCGTCGCCGGCGCCTCCGTCGAGCTCCAGGTGGCGGCGTTCGTGGCCGGCTCCGTGGCGTCGCTCGCCATCGTGCGCCCGATCGCGCGCCGCCACCTGCACACGCCGGCCCACATCCGGACCGGCACCGCCGCCCTGATCGGCGAGCGCGCCGTCGTGCTCGAGCGCGTGGACGCGGACGGCGGGATGGTCAAGATCGGCGGCGAGGTCTGGACCGCCCGCCCGTACGACGAGGACCACGTGATCGAGCCCGGCGCGCGCGTCGAGGTGCTCAGGATCGACGGCGCCACGGCGCTCGTGGCCGAGTAGCGGCTACGCGCCGTTCCGACTGGGGCTCGGGTCCAGGTCCACCTCGGCCCAGACCCGGGTGCGGTCGCCCGTCTCCACACCCCAGCGGTCCGCCAGCGCGTCCACGATGACGAGCCCGCGGCCGGACTCGTCCATCGGGTTGCCATGGGTCACCTGCGGCTCGAACCCGGGGCCGGAGTCGATCACCGCCACCCGCACCGTCTCGCCGTCGATGCCGACCTCCATCGCGAGGTGCTCGTCGCCCACCGCGTGGCGGCAGCCGTTGGTCACGAGCTCCGTGGCCAGCAGCTTCAGCTCGTCCACCACGGCGGAGCGCAGGCGGCCCTCGAGCGTCGCGATCGCCCGTCGCGCCTCGGACGCCGCCTCGGGCCGGCGCTCGAGTGTCACCCGCAGCCCGCCGCCGCCCGCCCCGCCGGCGCGCTGGGCCGCGCCCACCGCCACCACGAGCAGCGCCAGGTCGTCGCGCGGCTCGGTGCTCGTGTCGGTCACGGCCGTCTCGATGGCGTCGGCGGTGGCGGCGGCCCCGGATCCCGCGCACGAGCCCAGGAGGCGCGCCAGGTCGTCGGCGCCCAGGATGCGCTCGGGGGCGCGCGCGTCGGTCACCCCGTCGGTGTAGAAGACCAGCGCGTCGCCGGGACCGAGCTCCACCGCCTCGCTCTCCACCTTCGGGTCCGGCCAGAGCCCGAGGAGGAGGCCGGTGCCGCCCGCGGTCTCCACGCCGCCCGTGCCCCGCAGCAGCAGGGGCAGCGGGTGGCCGCCGCTCGCGATGTCCACGACCGCGCCCTCCGGGCGGGTCTCGAGGGTGGCGAACACGGCCGAGCAGAAGCGGTCGTCGCCGCGGTGGCGCAGGATCGCCTCGTTCAGCAGCGTGAGCACCCGCGCCGGCGCGCGCTCGTGCATGGTCACCGCGCGGACCGTGTAGCGCACCAGCGCCGTCAGGGCGGCGGCGTCCGGCCCCTTGCCGCAGACGTCCGCCAGCACCATCGCCCACCGGCCGTCGGCCAGCGCGAAGACGTCGTAGAAGTCGCCGCCCATCTCGATCCCCTCGCCGGCGGGACGGAAGCGCGCCTCGAGCTCGACGCCCGGCACCTCGGGCAGGTCGGGCGGCAGCAGGCTGCGCTGGAGCGTGTGGGCGATGCGGCTGCGCTCCTCGTACAGGCGCGCGTTGTCGATCGCCACCCCGCAGCGGCGGCCGAGCTCGAGCGCGATCCCCACGTCGCGCTCGTCGAAGGTTCGGCCGGACTCGGCGGTGACCAGGGCCAGGCCGCCCAGCATGCGCCCGTTGGGGCTTCGAAGCGGCACGATCACCAGGGAGCGCAGCCCGAGCGACTCCACGATCCGGCGGCGCTCGGGCTCCAGGTGCTCGATCGCCGACTGCGGCAGCTCCTCGTAGAACTCCGGCTCACCCGTGCGGACCACGGCGCCGAAGCCCACCGGGTCGTCGACGCTCCCGGGCCAGCGCCGCGCCAGGTCGTAGGCCAGCTCCGTCTTCGCCGGGTCGGTGTGGGCGGCTGCCACGCGACGGAAGCTGCCCTCGTCGGTCAGCAGGTCGATCGCGCACCAGTCGGCGATGCCCGGCACGGCCAGGCGCGTGACCGAAGCCAGCGTGTCCTCCAGCTCGAGCGAGGCGCCCAGCAGCGCGCCGGCCTCGGCCATGAAGCGGTCGAAGGCCTGGCGGCGCTTGCGCTCGCTGATGTCGCGGATGAAGCCGGTGAACAGGGGCGGGCCGTCGAGCGGCGCGCGCACGATCGTCAGCTCCACGGGGAACTCGCGGCCGTCGCGGCGCATCGCGACGATCTCGATCCGGTTGCCTATCACCG
>DASVQK010000165.1:0-8674 GCA_036389105.1 Thermoleophilaceae bacterium | reverse complement strand
CTTGGCGATGTCGACCGGCTTGGACCACGTCTTGCCGAAGTCCTTCGACACCGCCATCTGGATCGCGTTGGGCAGCTCGGTCTCGGCGCCGCCGCAACCGCCGGAGGAGCCCGGGACGCGCGGGTCGGTGTCCCAGACCATGTAGACGTTGTCGGCGGAGTCGATGGCGATCGACGGCCAGTGGGCGAACATCGTCGTCTTGGCGACCAGCACGGGCTTGTCGAACTCGGCCTGCCCGCGGCTCCACGTGGCGGTCCCGATCCCGGAGGTCTTACCGTCCTCGCTGAAGGTGACGGGCTCGATGAGCTTGCCGTTGTGGTGGTCGTAGAACAGCTTGCCGTTGCCGGAGTAGGTCACCTCGTCGTCCGGCTTGCTTCCGTTGGGGATCCCGTTCGCCGCGCAGGTGTTGCCGCCGTCGGTGCTCTGGAAGATCTCGTGGCTGATCTGGCCCTCGAGCGTGTTGGTGGCCAGGAAGACCTCGTCCTTCTTCCCTCCCGCCAGCCACGGGCGGTCGCCGTCGTGGCACTGGATCGTCCCGCGGTCCCACGTGTAGCCGCCGTCGTTCGTGGAGAACAGCGCGTCGTTCGCCAGGTCGATGCCCGTGTTGTAGACGCGGCCGCCCTCGTCCTGGGTCAGGTCGGGGTCGCTGAAGCCCTGGTTCTGGATCGGGTTGGTGGCGAAGCCGGTGCCGTCGAAGTTGTCGCGCTCCCAACTTCGGCCGCCGTCCTTCGAGACCCAGATGTTCACCTGGTTGCGGTAGTTGGCGACGAAGTCCGCGGGGTACGTGACGCCGTTGCGATAGAGGTGCGTGGTGCCCTCGTGCGCCGTGTAGATCAGGGTGTGGTGGGCGTCGTCCGCGATCACGAGCGGCTCGCCGCCGGCCAGCTCCCTGTCCACGAAGACCGGCTTGGCGAACTGGATCGGCGCCGCCGGGGCGCCCGCGGCGCCCAGCGCCATCGCCGCCACGGCAACCGCCGCGACGGCGAGAGCCGTCCGAGCTCGTGCGGGCACGCCCGCCTCGCGGCCCTCAGAGCCCATGGCGCCCCAGCCAGTTGGAGACCACCGCGCGCATCTGCGGAGCGGAGCGCTCGAGCGTGAGGGCGTGCCCGGTGCCCTCGAAGAAGTGCAGGGTCACGTCCGGGCTGCCGGACAGCAGGTCGCGCTGCGCCTCGCCGGCCTGCGGCTGCTGGTAGATGGCGTCGCTCGTCCCGTAGAGGAGCAGGGCCGGCACGCGGATCTCGCCGCCATGCTGGTTGTTGGACACGACGGTGGGCGTGAACGAGTTCGTGTCGCCGCACGGGTCCCGGTTGCGCAGCGCGGCGGCCGCGGCCGCGACCGCCGGCTCCGCGCTCGTGAACATGAAGCCACGCCACTCCTCGGGCGAGCTGCCGAAGTAGGCGTAGCCGCCGGGTCCGCCAGGCTCGGCCTCCTCGGGGCTCGTGAGGCAGCGGAACCCCTGGTCGTTGGCGGCCTGGATCGACGGGTTGGTGAAGTTGCTGTCGGCGTAGGCGAACAGGATGAGCGCGTCGATGTCGCCGAACGAGTAGGCCTCCAGCTCGCTGATCGCGCCACCGCCCGAGTGTCCGGCCAGCGCGATCCGCTTGAACGACACGGGCTGGTCGCCGACCGTGGAGTAGCTGCCCGCTCGCAGCTGGAGCACGATCTGGTGGGCGATGTCGGCTTGCGACCCGACGCAGGTGCCGTCGCCGGGCGGATGCGACGACTCGTCGTAGCCCAGCCGGTCGAGCACCACCGACGCGTGTCCGGCCAGCGCCTGATGGTGAGCGTAGTCGTAGGTCTCGCTCGGGAACTGCCAGAAGAAGCGTCCGAAGCCGAACTCGTGCAGGTGGAGCACGGCCGCGCGCGAGGAGGCCCGAAGCAGCGAGCGCGGCGCGACCAGGCGCCCCGCGACCGTGTAGTCCGCGCCGTCGCTCTGGCAGGGCAGCGCGGAGCCGTTCTGGTTCTTGACGGCGAAGCGCACCGGGATGTCCGCCACGCCTCCCGGCTGCTCAGGCGCGGCGGTCTCGGTCACCCGCAGGTACGCCACGCGGCGCAGCCGCCGCCGGCCGCGCCGCGCCAGCCGCAGCTCGACCGCGTAGTCGCCGGCCGCCACCGCGGGCACGCGGCGCTTGAACCGCTCGGGCCGGGCGCCGACGGTCCGCCGTCCGAGCAGGCGCGCGGGCCCGAGGCGCCCGGCCGCGGGCAGGCAGCGCCGCACCACGAGCCGCAGCTTCGACTTCCCGCTCTGCCCGGCCGCCGCCGCGACGGCGCGCACCTTCCCGCCCCGCCCGACCTGGGTCAGCTTCCGGGTGCGGCCGCAGACCTTGGCGGAGCGCCGCTCACCCCCGCCGAGGCGCAGGCGAAGGGCCTGGCGCGCGCCGTTCCTCTGCTCGTGAACGCGCGCGTCGGGCCGCGCCGCGGCGGCGGCTCCGGAGGCCGCGGCGCCCATGCAGGCCGCCAGCGCGAGCAGGACGACGACGGCCGGCGTGGCGCGACGCGGCCGGACGACCCCCACGCGACCCAACGCCCTACAGCTCGCCCGCGGTCTGATCGACCACGCCGGGATCCTCGAACGCGGCGTCGTCGTCGAAGCGGAAGTCGACCTTCACGTACGTCACGTAGCCGCCCTCGCGTTCGTAGAACCGGACGGCCTCCTCGTTGCCGCCGATCACCGCGCCGCTGATCATCCGCAAGCCGAGCTTGTACGACTCGCTCTTGATCGCGTCTGTCATCAGCTTGCCGACCCCCAGGCGCTGGACGTCCGGCAGGATCGCGAGCGCCTCGATCTCGGCCTTCTTCGGCGGCGAGAGCCACGTGGGCGTCGGATCCGGCTCCATCGTCCGAACGACGGCGTAGCCCACCACCTTGCGGTCGACCTCGGCCAGCAGGAGGAACGAGCCCTCCTGGGCAAGCCAGGCGTCGTACCAACCGCGCTTGATCTGCCACGACTCCTCGTCGGAACGCGCCGGGCCGCGGCGCTTGTCCGCCACGGCGATGTGATGGTTGTGGAGCATGAACCAGAGCGGCTTGACCTCGTCGAGCCGTGCGATCGGCGCCTTGACGATGCGTACCTCCGGCTGCGGGCCGGAGGACCCTCGGTCGTCGGCGCGGTCGGTCGGCTCGGCGGTGGTGGCGTCTGTCATCTCACACCTCCAGGGAGACGTTCGGTCGCCGGTCCTCGGCGGCCGCCGCGTCGAGGGCCGCCTTCTCGCGCGCACGCGCGCGCCGCCCGAAGCGCGAGAAGCGCCGCAGGGTCCGGCTCACATCGTGCTTGGCGCGCCAGTTCGGGTTGAAGACCGTGGAGAGGTAGCTGCGGCCGCCGTCCGGCAGGATCACGGCCACCATGGCCCGCGGGTCGTCCAGCTCGCGCGCCAGCGCCAGCGCCGCGAAGGCTGCCATGCCCGACGAGCCGCCCACCAGCAGGCCCTCGCTCTCGGCCAGGCGGCGGGTCATGGCCACGGCGTCCACGTCGAGGACGTTCACCAGCCGGTCCACCATCTCCGGATCGTAGGTCTCCGCCGGCACGTCCTGGCCGATCCCCTCGACCAGCCACGGCCGCGGCTCGTCACGCGTGTAGACGGAGCCGAACGGGTCCACGCCGACCACCTGGACGCGGGGGTCCTGCTCCTTGAGGTAGCGGCCGATGCCCGAGATCGTGCCGCCGGTGCCCACGCCGGCCACGAAGTGGGTGATCTGGCCGCCCGTCTGCTCCCACAGCTCGGGCCCGGTGGTGCGGTAGTGCACGTCCGGGTTGGCCGGGTTGCTGTACTGGTCGGGCTGGTAGGCGCCCGGTATCTCACGCGCCAGCCGCTCGGCCACGTTGTAGTAGCAGTCGGGCGAGTCGATCGGAGCGTCGGTGGGCGTGATCACGACCTCAACGCCGTAGGCCTGCAGCAGCGCCACCTTCTCGCTGCTGGTCTTCTCCCTGGTCACGGCCACCACGCGGTAGCCCTTCACGCGGGCCGCGATGGCGATGCCGATTCCGGTGTTGCCGCTGGTGGCCTCGACGACCGTGCCGCCGGGCCGCAGCAGCCCGTCGCGCTCGGCGGCCTCCACCATCGCCAGCCCGACGCGGTCCTTGATCGACCCGCCCGGGTTGCAGGCCTCGAGCTTGGCCACGAGCTGCGTGTCGATGTCGCGCGTCAGGCGCGCCAGGCGGACCGTCGGAGTGCAGCCGATCGCGTCGAGCACCGAGTCGCGGATCCCCCCGAGCTCGCGAGCGGTGCGTGCCTGCTGCGCGAGCGCAGCCGAGAGCGCGTCCCAGTCGGGAATCCGCTCTCCGCGCAACCGGCCGGTCGCAAGCGGAGCGCGTCGTGGGGTCGAGTCGCACGGCCGATCGCTCATGATTTACTGCTGCCCTCCTGGGACACCATTACCCCTCGTGACCGGCGCGAAATCCTCCAGTGCAATGCTAACTGAGGTCGGTTGGGGCGTGTTCCCGGCCGCCTCGCGCCTGGGGGAAAGCGGCGCTCTGGAGGTGGGCGGTTGCGACGTCGTCGAGCTGGCGCGGGAGTTCGGCACGCCGGCGTACGTCTTCGCCGAGGACGACCTGCGCGGCCGGGCGCGGGCGTTCGTCGAGGCCTTCCGCAGCCGCACCGACCGCTTCGGCGTCGTCTACGCCAGCAAGGCGTTCCCGTGCGCGGCGGCCTGCCGGATCATGGCCGAGGAGGGGCTCTCGTGCGACGTCGCCTCCGGCGGCGAGCTGCACCTGGCGCTGCGCGCGGGCTTCCCGCCCGAGCGGATCTACATGCACGGCAACAACAAGACCGACGCGGAGCTCCGCTACGCGGTCGAGCAGCGCGTGGGCACGATCGTCGCCGACTCGCTGGACGACGTCGACCGGATCGCCGCGCTCGCGCCGGGGCAGCGGGTGCTGCTGCGCGTCACGCCGGGGATCGCGGGCATGACGCACTCCGCGATGTCCACCGGCCAGGAGGACTCGAAGTTCGGGATCCCGCCGGCGTCACTCCCCGAGGCGCTCGAGCGCGCAGCCCGGCTCGAGGTGGCCGGGCTGCACGCGCACATCGGCTCGCAGATCGTGGACCTCGACCCGTTCGAGCAGATCGCCGCCACGCTCGCGGAGCTCGGCGACTACCCGGTGCTCAGCGTGGGCGGCGGGCTCGGCATCGCGTACCGCTACGACGACCGGGTCCCGACCGTCGACGACTGGGTGGACGCCCTGCTGCGCGGCGCCCCGGAAGGCGTCGAGATCCTCGCCGAGCCCGGCCGCGCGCTGGTGGGCAACGCGGGAGTGACGATCTACTCCGTCGGCACGGTCAAGGAGATCCCGGGCGTGCGCACCTACGTCGCCGTGGACGGCGGCATGTCCGACAACATGCGTCCGATGCTCTACGGCTCGCGCTACGAGGCGGAGATCGCCGACCGCTTCGGCGGCGAGACCCTCTGCAGCGTCGCCGGCATGCACTGCGAGTCGGGCGACGTCCTGGTGCGCGACGTGCTGCTCGACGACCCGCGTCGCGGGGACGTGCTGGTCATCCCGGCCACGGGCGCCTACGGGTACGCCCTCGCCAACAACTACAACCAGATTCCGCGCCCGCCGGTGATCTTCTGCCGCGACGGCGCGGCGCGCGTGGTGGTCCGGCGCGAGACCTACGACGACCTCGCGCGCCGCGACTGCGACGATTGAGCGCTCGCGGCCCGGCTCGAGCGTCCGTTCCCCCTGCTCACGCCCTCTTGACTGGTGTAGGCTCGGCCCGGCCTGCTGGGTGGCTACACCCCCCCGTTTGGGCGGACGTCCGCGGTGGGCCGCAACGGCGTCAAGAGAGGGGAAGTCGTGAGGACTGAGGAGAACGGCCGGATCAAGTACACCGGCGAGTACGACGACGCGACCTACTGGGAGCGCATCAAGCGCAACCTCGGCTGGATGGGCAACACCGAAGAGGAGTGGCGCGCCAACCAGGAGCGCCTGCGCGACGCGACGATCGGCATCGCGGGCACCGGCGGCATCGGCGGCGCCACGGCCATGCGGCTCGTGCGAATGGGCGCCCGCCACATCAAGATCGCGGATCCCGAGGACTTCGAGCTGTCCAACATCCAGCGCCAGGCCGGCGCCGCCCTGGACACGATCGGCCGCAACAAGGCCGAGGTGGTCGGAGAGCAGGCGTTCGCGCTCACCAGGGACGCCGAGATCGAGATCTTCCCCCAGGGCCTGAACGACGAGACCGCCGAGGACTTCGTCGCCGGCTGCGACATCGTGACCGACCAGATCGAGGTCTTCGAGTGGGACGCCAAGTACGCCCTGCACAACGCGTTCCGCAACTCGAGCGCGAAGGCGATGTACTCGGTGGCGACGATGGGCCACGGCGCGCTGGTGCACAAGTACACGCCGGACTCGATGTCGATCGAGGAGCTGTACCAGATCCCCGAGGGCACGCGGAAGGCGCCCGACAGCGCGCGCATGCTGGCCGCCCAGGCGCCCTGGCGCATCCTGCCGCCGTTCCCGAAGGTCGAGGCGATCCTGCGCTGGGGGATCGAGGACGGGATCGTCCCGATCTTCGGCGCGGCCCCGGCCACCTGCGAGGGGGTGCTGATCGAGTGCATCTGCCGCGAGGTGATGGACCTGCCGGGCACGGTGGAGTTCCCGGTGCGCCCCGGCTACGCGTTCTTCGACGCGTACCTGTGGAAGGCCGAGGTGGTGGACGAGGCGGCCGGCAAGGCGGAGCTCGACCAGGCGATCCAGGCGGCGCAGGCCGCGGTCGCCTCGGGTGTGCAGTGAGCGCGCCGAAGGAGGCCACGGCTGACCCCAAGGCCGCGCGCGAGGCGCCGCCGCTGGCGATCCGTCCCGCCGAGAAGCGCGACGCCGAGGCGGTGGCCGGGCTGTACGTGCAGCTGTGGGAGACGGAGCTGCCCATGCTGCTGGTGGCGGGCAGGGAGGAGACCAAGCGGTTCCTGGTCCGCCACCTGCTGGCCGAGGACGGGCGCCGCCTGCGCAACAACTACGTGGGCGAGTACGAGGGTGAGGTGGTCGCGGTCTACGGGGTCTCGACCAAGGAGGACCCGCGGCCCGGGTTCGGGCGTCCGGGGGTGGTGCGCGACATCGTGGCCAGCGTCGGGATCGCCAAGCTCCCCAAGCTGATCTGGCCGCTGGTCCAGAACCTCGTGACCCCGGCCGGCGAGGAGTGGCCCGGCACGCTGTACATCTCGAACCTCGTGATCGCCCACAAGTACCGCAAGTACGGGTTCGGCGAGCAGATCTTCGGGCACTACGTCGATCAGGCGGTGGCGCGCGGCTGCGACCGGATCGCGGGCCAGGTGATGGACCCGCGGGCGGTCAAGTTCTACGAGCACATGGGCACGGTCTTCCCGGTCAGGGCGCGCAACGACGGACCGCGCCCGGTGGGACGGCTCGCGGGCAGGATCGGAGTCGACTCCGTGCTCATCTGGTCGGACGTGCCTCGGGCATGAGGGTCGCCATCCTCGCGCCGGGGTCGCTCGGCAACCTGGTGCCGTACATAGCGCTGGCGCTAGGGCTGCGCGAGGCGGGCATCGAGCCGGTGGTGGCGACCCATCCGGAGTTCCGCGAGTCGATCGAGGACCGCGGCCTGGAGTTCGCCTTGATCGGCGGCGAGGGCCTGTTCGACCAGCAGCGGGTCAAGGAGCTGCAGGAGTCGGGGCGCAACCCGATCACATGGGCCAGGCGCGCGGCCGCCCTGCTCGAGGAGCAATGGGACGGCATCGCGGCCGACTGCATGGCGGCCAGCGCGGACGCGGACGCCATGCTGTTCAACGCGCAGGGGCACGCCGCGTACCACATCGCCCAGAGGCAGGGCATCCCGGCGATCGGCGCGCTGTACCTGCCGGTCAGCAGCACGCGCGAGTTCCCGCATCCGCTGGTGGCGCCGGGCAGCCGGTCCATGGGCCGCGCCGGCAACGCGCTCACCTACCTGGTCGGCGAGCAGATGCTGTGGCAGGTCATGCGCAAGCCGGTCCAGCGCTGGCGCCGGCAGGCGCTGGGGCTCGAGCCGCTCGGCGCGGGCGGGATCATCCGGGCGATCGAGCGCGAGCGGCTGCCGATCGTCTACGGGTTCAGCCCCGCGGTGGTGCCGCGCCCCTCGGACTGGGGCGACTGGCTCGAGGTGACCGGCTACTGGTTCCTCGACCCGCCGGACGGCTGGACCCCGCCGGCCGACCTCGAGCGCTTCCTCGACGCCGGCTCGCCGCCCGTCTACTTGGGGTTCGGCTCGTCGCCGATCGGCGACGCCGGAGCGACGTACGCGCTGCTGCGCGACGCGCTGCGGCGCGTCGGGGCGCGCGCGATAGTCGCGGGCGACTGGGCCGGCGGCGTGCCGGGCGCGGCGGAGGACGAGGACGTCTTCCTGCTGCCGGGCTTCGTGCCGTTCGACTGGCTGTTCGCGCGCGTGGCCGCCGTGGTGCACCACGGCGGCTGCGGCACCACGCACGAGGGCCTGCGAGCCGGAGTCCCGTCCGTGCTCCTGCCCTCGTACCCGGACCAGTTCTTCTTCGGGCGGCGGGTGGTGGCGCTGAACGCCGGGCCGCAGCCGATCCACAAGGACAAGCTGACGGTGGACGGGCTCACCGCGGCGCTCCGGACGGCGCTCGGCGACCGGGCGATGCAGCGGGACGCCGCCGAGGTGGGCGCGCGCATCCGCGAGGAGCGGGGCGTGCGGCTCGCGGTGGAGCGCATCGAGTCCCT
>DASVQK010000164.1:0-5197 GCA_036389105.1 Thermoleophilaceae bacterium | reverse complement strand
AGGACGGGCGCAACGCCATCGCCGCGGCCGCCGCGGCTGTGGCCTCGCTGCGGCTGGGCCGCCTCGACGAGGGCACCACCGCCAACGTCGGCAGGATCGAGGGCGGCACGGCGGCCAACGTGGTGGCCGAGCACTGCCGCGTCGAGCTCGAGGTGCGCAGCCTCGACCACGACCGGGCGGGCGCCGTGGTGAACGAGGTGGTGGACTCGCTCACCGCCGGGGCGAGCGACTCCGAGTGCGACGTGGAGCTGACGGTGGAGCAGCAGTTTCGCGCCTACCGCGTGCCGCGCTCGTCGCCGCCGCTGCTGGCGGCCACCGCGGCGCTGGCGGACGTCGGCATCGAGGCCCGCTGCGTGACGACCGGCGGCGGCAGCGACGCGCACGTGTTCCAGGCGCGCGGGCTGCCGTGCGTGAACGTCGCCAACGGCACCGAGGGCAACCACGAGCCCGGCGAGCGGGTCACCGTGGACGCGCTCGAGACGATGCTCGACGTGGCGCTCGGAATCGTCGCCCACAGCGCGTGAGCGCGCTCGCGCTGCGGCGCGGAACCGTCGTGTCGGTCGATCGCCCCGGCCCGGCGGCCGAGGTGACCGTGGAAGTGGCGGGCGAGCGGCGGCCGGCGGTTTCGTACGGCGGGCTGACGGGGCCGGTGGAGCCTGGCGACGAGGTGGTGGTGAACGTCGCGGCGCGCGACCTCGGACTCGGCAGCGGCGGCTTCGACGTGGTGCACGTGAACCTCACGCGCGGGCTGGCCGGCGCCGGCGTCGAGGGCGCCCACGTGATGAAGCTCAACTACACCTCGCTCCAGCACGCGGTCCACCCGCTGGAGGAGCGCACGGCGGAGCCCGACCTGCCGCTCCGCCGGCCCGTGGCCGTGGTGTCGCTGCACGCGCAGCTGCCGTGCGTCGCGTGGGCGGCCGCGCGGGCGCGACCGGGCGCGCGGATCGGCTACGTGCAGACCGCGGGGGGCGCCTTGCCCGGCGCGCTGTCGCGCGTGGTGGGCGAGCTGCGCGAGCGCGGCCTGCTGGCCGGTCACGTGACGGCCGGCCCGGCCTTCGGGGGCGAGCACGACGCCATCACCACCGCCGGCGCGTTGCATGCCGGCCTCACCGAGCTGGGCTGGGACGCCGCCATCGCCGGCCCGGGCCCGGGCATCCTGGGGTCGGCAACGGCGTTCGGCCATGGCGGCCTGGCCGCCCTCGACACCGCGCACTCTGCGCTGGCCCTGGGCTGCAGCACCGTGATCGTGCCGCGCATGTCGTCGGGCGACGCGCGCGAGCGCCACCGCGGGCTGTCGCACCACACGGCCACGGTGCTGGAGCTCCTGCTGCGCCCGGCGCTTGTCGCGCTGCCTCGCGGAGAGCGCCGCGACCTGCCGGGCGGCCACGAGCGGCGCGAGGCCGATACCGACGTCGGCGGCTACGAGGAGTCCGGGCTGCCCGCGCGTACGATGGGCCGCTCGATCGACGAGGACGAGCTGTTCTTCAGGGCCGCCCTGGCGGGCGGCACCGTGCTGGCGGAGGAGATGTGAATGGCATTCGAGCGAATCGGCGGCGAGGAGGCATGGAGCGGGAAGGTCATCGCCGTGCAGGTCGACAGGTTCCGCTACGAGGACGGCGAGGAGGCCGAGCGCGAGTACGTCAGGCAGCCGGACGCCGTCACGATCCTGCCGTTCGACGGCGAGCGCCTCTACATGGTGCGACAGCCGCGCGAGGCGGTCGGAGAGCAGTCGCTGCTCGAGCTGCCGGCCGGAAAGCTGGACCAGGAGGGGGAGGGCGCCGAGCAGACGGCGAGGCGCGAGCTGGCCGAGGAGATCGGAAAGGGTGCGCGCGAGTGGCGCGAGCTGACGAGCTTCTGGATCTCGCCCGGGTTCTCGAGCGAGCGCATGTACCTCTACCTGGCCACCGGCCTCTACGACGAGCAGGCGGAGGCCGACGAGAACGAGCGGATCGAGATCGTCACGGTGCCGCTCGACGCCCTCGACGACACGATCGCCGACGCACACGACTCGAAGACGCTCGTCGGCCTGCTGTGGTTTCGCGCGTACCTGCGCGACGCCGACTGACCGCCGTTCGCTGACAGCCGGCTTGCACCGGCCAGGGATGCGGGCCGGACGGCCGAAGACGGTGAGTAGTGGCAACGACCGTCCCGCGCGCCGACGCCAGGCCGTTCGAGCACCTGGTGCTCGACTTCCTGGCCTACCTCGAGTTCGAGCGCGGGCTGTCGCGGAACACCCTCGAGGCCTACCGCTCCGACCTGTTCCAGTTCGGCCGCTTCCTCGACGAGCGCCACACCACCTCGGTGGACGCCGCCAGCGCCGACGTTGCCGACTTCCTGGCCGAGCTGGCGCGCGGCAACGGCCGGCCGGCGGCGTCGCCGGCCACCATCCACCGCAAGGCGGCCTGCCTGCGCTCCTTCTACCGCCACCTGCGGCGCGAGGGCATCCTCGACTCCGATCCGACGGCCACCATAAGCGGCCCGCGTCGCGGCAGGCGACTGCCCAAGGTCCTGTCGCGCGGGGAGGTGGCCAAGCTCCTCCAGCAGCCCACGGGGACGGCCGCCACAGCGCTGCGCGACCGCGCCCTGCTCGAGCTGATGTACGCCTGCGGCCTGCGCGCCTCGGAGGCGATCGGGATCGAGGTGACCGACGTGGACCTGGAGGACGGCGTGCTGCGCGCCCGCGGCAAGGGCTCGAAGGAGCGCGTCGTGCCGATCGGCTCGATGGCGATCGAGGCCACGCGCCGCTACCTCGAGCGCGGCCGCCCCGCCCTGGTACGCGGCCGGCCGGTGACCAAGCTGTTCCTCAACTTCCGCGGCGACACCCTGACCCGCCAGGGGCTCTACAAGATCGTGCGTCGCCACGCGGCCAGCGCGGGACTCGGCGATCGCATGAGCCCGCACACGCTGCGTCACACGTTCGCCACGCACCTCCTGGCCGGGGGATGCGACCTGCGCTCGGTGCAGGAGATGCTCGGACACGCGGACGTGGCCACCACCCAGCTCTACACGCACCTCTCCAGCGAGCGCCTGAAGGACGTCTACTTCAAGGCGCACCCGCGCGCGACGAGCTGAGCCGGCCGATCAGCGCGAGCTTCTCCGGGCGCGAGAGCCGCTTGATGCGCGCCTCCTCGCGCCGGGCGCTGCCGGCGTCCGGCAGCTCCAGCACGGCCACCACGTCCACGGGCAGCCGGTTGCGCGTGTAGCGCGCGCCGCGTCCGCTGCGGTGGGCCTCCAGGCGGCGCTCGACGTCGTAGGTCCAGCCGCAATACAGGCTGCGGTCGCCGCAGCGCAGCAGGTACACGTATGCGGACCGCTCCCCGATGCACGGAAGCTAGTGCCCGCGGCTGCTAGAAAGCGCTCGTGACGCCGGGGAGGAGAGCGTTCGTGGTGGTGCTGGACGCCTGCGGCTGCGGGGCGCTGCCCGACGCCGCCGACTACGGCGACGCCGGCGCCAACACGCTGGCTCACGTCGCGGACGCGGTCGGCGGCCTCGACCTTCCCACCCTCGCGCGGCTCGGGCTGGGCAACGTGACGCCGATCGCGGGCGTGCCGCCGGTCGAGCACCCCGCGGTGCACGGCCGCCTGCACCCCCTGGGGCCGGGCAAGGACACCGTGACGGGGCACTGGGAGCTGATGGGCGTCTCGTCCCCCGGGGCTCCCGTCTACCCCGACGGCTTCCCGCCGGAGGTGATCGAGCGGTTCGGCAGGGCGGCCGGCCGCGGCGTGCTGTGCAACGCGCCCCTGGAGGGACTGCGCGCGATCGAGCAGCACGGGCCGCGCCACCTCGAGACGGGCGACCTGATCGTGTACACGTCTAAGGACTCGGTCTTCCAGGTGGCGGCGCACGTGGACGTGGTCGCGCCCGAGGAGCTGTACCGCTGCTGCCGGGAGGCGCGCGCGATCCTGACCGGCGACCACGCCGTGAGCCGCGTGATCGCACGACCGTTCGAGGGTCGGCCCGGAGGCTTCCGCCGCACGGGCGGGCGCCGCGACTACGCGCTGCCGCCCCCCGGTCCGACCTACCTCGACCTGCTGTCCGAGGAGGGCGTCCCCGTGCACGCGGTGGGCAAGGTGGCCCAGGTCTTCGCCGGACGCGGGGTCGCCGAGGAGGTCCCCGCGCACGACAACGCCACCGCGATCGCGGCGGTCGACCGGCTGCTCGGGGAGGTGGTGGCCGGGCTTGTGTTCGCCAACCTGGTGGACACCGACCAGGTGTACGGCCACCGCAAGGACGTCGAGGGCTTCCACGGTGCGCTCCGGCAGGTGGACGCCGCGGCGGGCCGCTGGCTCGAGGCCATGCGCGAAGACGACCTGCTGGTGCTGTCGGCCGACCACGGCTGCGACCCCGCGCACCCCGGCACCGACCACACGCGCGAGCACGTGCCGCTCCTTGCCGTCTTCGCCGGCCACGGCGGGCGCCGCGCCGACGGCCCGCTGGCGTCGGTGGGCGCCAGCGCGCTGCGCTGGCTGACCGGGCGCGACGCCGATCTGCCGGGCGAGCCGTTCGCACCCGGCCCGGGCGAGCGCCTGGCCGCTTCCGCATAGAGTCGAACCATGCCCGAGCTGCCCGAGGTGGAGACCATCCGCCGCGCCCTCGCGCCGGCAGTGGAGGGCAAGGTGCTGGAGCGCCTGGAGGTGCTCGATCCGCGCTGGTGCGAGCCGGCGCCGCCGTCGGACCTCCACGACGCCACCCGCGGTCGCCGGGTGGAGCGCGTCGCGCGGCGCGGCAAGTACCTGATCTGGGAGCTCCAGGACGACGTCCACCTGGCCATGCACCTGCGCATGACCGGCAACCTGCTGCTGGCGCGCGGCGGCGAGGCGGACTTCCCCTACACGCGCGTGCGGCTCCACCTGTCGTCGGGCGACCGCGTGCTGTTCACCGATCCGCGCCGCTTCGGCACCGGGATCGTGCTGCTGGGCGGCGACGCCCGCGACGCCTACTTCGCCGAGCGGCTCGGGGTGGAGCCGCTCGGACCCGACTTCACGCCCGACGCGCTGCGGGCGCTGGCCGCCGGCCGGCGGGCGCCCGTCAAGGCCTTCCTGCTGTCCCAGGAGCGGATCGCGGGCGTGGGCAACATCTACGCCGACGAGGCGCTGTTCCGCGCCCGGATCCACCCGCTGCGGCCGGCGGGCTCGCTGCGCCCGGCCCAGTACGAGGTCCTGGCCGAGGCCGTGCGCGACGCGCTGACCGCGGGTC
>DASVQK010000163.1:0-6920 GCA_036389105.1 Thermoleophilaceae bacterium | reverse complement strand
GCACGAAGCGGCCGGGGTGCTCGGACTGCGCGCTGCGCAGGAGTCCCCAGACCGGCGCCGTCGCGAGCTCCGGCGCCTCGCCGGGTCGCGCGGCCACGGCTCCGCGCGTTACGACCACGAGCCGCGCTGAACCGAGCCGCTCCTCCGCGAGCCAGGCTTTCAGGAGCGCAAGCGCCCGCGCGGCCCCGCCGCGCGCGGCGTCGGCGAGCTCGGTGGAGGAGGCGCCATCCGGCGAGGCGGCGCCGCCCGCGCCCGCGATCACGATGTCCGGCGCGGGCTCGCCGCCGTCGAGCGCCGCGATGAGCGCAGCGAGGTCGGCGTGACGCTCCGCGCCGATCAGCTCGACGTCCTCGCCGACGGCCGCCACCCGCGGCGTCGACCCGTTGGTGGCCGGCGCCTCCGCGGGGATCCAATCGACGCGGTGGAGAGCGTCCTCGCCGTGTCGCATCCGGTTGATCTGCGTCGCGTCCACGGGACGGGTGACGAAGCGGTCGACCGCCGCGACCCACGAGCCGTGCTGGTCGACCGCCGTGATCTGCCACTCGCCCTCGCCGAGCGACACGAGCCGGACGCGCAGCGACGACGCGCCCGCGCCGGCGAGCTGCACGCCCCCGAAGCTCCACGGAAGCCGCGGCGCGGGATCGCCTTCCACGGCGAGAGCGATCGCGTGAAGCGCCGCGTCGAGCAGCGCCGGGTGGAGGCCGAAGCGTCCGGCGTCCACGGTCTCGGCCTCGTCGAGGGCGACCTCGGCGAAGAGCTCGTCGCCGCGCCGCCAGGCCTTGCGCAGGCCCTGGAAGGCGGGCCCGTACCCGAAGCCGTGCTCGATCAGGCGGTCGTAGAGAAAGCCCGTGTCGAGCTCGTCGGCGCCGGCCGGCGGCCACGCCTCGGCGGCGAGGCGCGCGAGCTCGAGCAGCTCCGACCCGGGGGCCAGCGTCGCGCGCGCGTGGCGGACGAAAGGCGCGGGCTCCTCGAGCTCCGGGTCGGGTTCGGGGCGGGCGTGGATCGAGAGCTCGCGCCGGCCGGCGTCGTCCGGCGCCCCGAGCTTCAGCTGGAGCTGGAGCGCTCCCTCCTCGGCGATCACGAGCGGCGCCTCGAGCGTCAGCTCCTCGATCGCCTCGAGACCGACCTCGGCGCCGGCTCGGAGCGCGAGCTCGACGAACGCCGTACCGGGCAGGATCACGGTGTCCATCAGCGCGTGGTCGCGCAGCCACGCCTGGCTGTCGAGCGCCAGGCGGCCGGTGAAGAGGTGGCCGTCGTCGCCCGCGAGCACGAGCGCCGCGCCGATCAGCGGGTGGTCCGCGGGGCGCTGACCGACCGTCGCCGGGTCGGCCTTGGCGGCCCCGGGGGTGAGCCAGAAGCGCTCGTTCTGGAAGGCGTAGGTGGGAAGCGGGACGCGACGCGCGCCGGCGGTCAGCGCGGCGAGGTCGACTGCGACGCCGGCGACGTGCGCCTCGCAGAGCGACTCGACGAGGCGCCTCGGCGCGCCCTCGCCGCGGCGGAGCGTCGACAGGACCGCGGTGCGCTCCGCCGTCGCGGCGTCCAGCGTCTCCTCGATCAGGACCGTCAGCGCGGGGTGCGGGCTCGTCTCGACGAAGCTGCGGTGGCCGTGCTCCACGAGCAGGCGCACGGTCGGCTCGAGCGAGACCGGCTCGCGCACGTTTCGATACCAGTAGTGGGCGTCGAGCGCGGAGGTGTCGATCGGCGCCGCCTCCACGGTCGAGTAGAAGGGGATCGCGGCGGACCGCGGGGAGACCGGGGCGAGCACGTCGAGGAGCTCGTCGCGCACCGCCTCGATCTCCGGACAGTGCGTGGCGCCCGGGGCCTGGAGCATGCGCGCGCGCTGACCGCCGTCCTTGATCTCCGCCACCAGCTCCTCGAGCGCCTCGCGCTCGCCGGCGAGGCCGATCGACGTCGGCGAGTTGAGCGCGGAGATGGTCACGCGCTCGCCGAAGCGCTCCATGCGCGGGCGGAGGTCGTCGAGCGGTATGCCGACCAGGGCCATCGCGCCGCGACCGAGGAGCTGGAGCAGCGTCTTGCTGCGGAGGGTGACGATCCGCGCGGCGTCCTCGAGCGTCAGCGCACCCGCGACGTAGGCGGCGGTGACCTCGCCCTGCGAGTGACCGATCACCGCGCTCGGCTCGACGCCGTACGCGCGCCATGTGGCCGCGAGCGACGCCATGACGACGAACAGCGCCGGCTGCGCGACGTTCACGTGCTCGAGCGACGGCGCGCCCTCGACGCCGCGCAGGACATCGTGGAGCGACCAGTCGACGAACTGCTCCACGGCGGCGGAGCAGGCCTCGAGGTGCTCGGCGAAGATCGGTGAGGAGTCGAGCAGGTCGCTCGCCATGCCCGGCCACTGCGAGCCGTGACCGGGGAAGACGAACACGACCCTGCCGGCGGCACCGGCGTTCCCCCGCACGACCCCCGGCGCCGGCTCGCCGCGCGCGAGCGCGCCGAGGCCGGCGAGCAGCTCGTCGCGGTCCGTCCCGACCGCCGCGGCGCGGTGCTCGAGCTGCGCGCGACCGCTCAGGAGCGAGTGGGCGACGTCGCGCGTGTTCAGCTCCGGGTGCGCGCTCAGGTGCTCGTGCAGGCGCGCCGCCTGCGTACGCAGAGCGGCATCGCCCTTCGCGGACACGACCCACGGGAGCACGCCGTCCAGCGCGGGCTCGCCGGCAGGGGCCTCGGCGTCATCCGGGCGCGTGGACGCCGGGGCCTCCTCGAGGATCACGTGCGCGTTCGTCCCGCTCATGCCGAACGACGACACGCCCGCGCGACGCGGGCGGTCGCGCGGCTCCCACGGCCGCGCCTCGCGGAGAAGCTCGACCGCGCCCGCCGACCAGTCGATGTGCGGGCTCGGCTCCTCCGCGTGCAGCGTCTTCGGGAGCCGGCCGTTGCGGAGCGCCATCACCATCTTCATGACGCCGGCGGCCCCGGCGGCGGCCTGCGTGTGGCCGATGTTCGACTTGATCGAGCCGAGCCAGAGCGGCTCGCCGTCCGCTCGCTCGCGGCCGTAGGTGGCGAGCAGCGCGTGCGCCTCGATCGGGTCGCCGAGCGCGGTGCCGGTCCCGTGCGCCTCGACGGCGTCGACGTCGGCCGGCGACAGCCCCGCGCTCGCGAGCGCCTGGAGGATCGCCCGCTCCTGCGACGGGCCGTTCGGGGCGCCCAGCCCGTTGGACGCTCCGTCCTGGTTGGTCGCCGTAGCGCGAACGACCGCGAGCACGTCATGACCCCGGCGCTCGGCGTCGGAGAGCCGCTCGACCAGTAGGAGGCCCACCCCCTCGCCCCAGCCGGTGCCGTCCGCGCTGGCCGCGAACGACTTGCAGCGGCCGTCCTCCGCCAGGACGCGCTGGCGGCCGAACTCGACGAACGGGAACGGCGTGGGCATGATGCAGGCGCCGCCCGCGAGCGCCAGCGAGCACTCCCCGTTTCGGAGCGCCTGCGAGGCGAGGTGGAGCGCCACGAGCGACGAGGAGCACGCCGTGTCCACGGTGACCGCGGGGCCCTCCAGCCCGAAGTAGTAGGCGACCCGACCCGAGAGGACGGCGGGCGCGCCGCCGCTGCCGACGTAGCCCTCCAGCTCGGGCGAGCCGATCCCGGCGAAGCCGTAGTCGTAGGCGCTCATGCCGGCGAAGACCCCCGTCGGGCTGCCGCCCACCGACGCCGGGTCGATGCCCGCGGACTCGAATGCCTCCCAGGCGGTCTCGAGCAGGAGCCGCTGCTGCGGGTCCATCGCCAGCGCCTCGCGCGGTGAGATTCCGAAGAACGCCGCGTCGAACCCGGCGGCGTCCTCCACGAAGCCGCCGTGGCGCGTATACGTCGTGCCCGGGTTGTCGGGGTCCGGGTGATAGAGACGGTCGAGCTCCCAGCCGCGGTCGGCGGGGAAGCCGCCGATCGCGTCGGTCCCGGACGCGACGAGCTCCCAGAGATCCTCGGGCGAGCGGACCCCACCGGGGTAGCGGCACGCCATCCCGACGATCGCGATCGGCTCGTCCGTGCGCCCCGCGGCACGTGGCGGGAGGCCACGGCCGCGCTCGGCGCCCTCGGCCTCGCGGCGCAGGTGGACGGCGACGGCGGCCGCGGTCGGGTGGTCGAACACGAGCGTCGCCGGGAGCCGGAGGCCGCTCGCGCGCTCGAGCGCGTTGCGCAACGCGATCGCCATCAGCGAGTCGACACCGACCTCCCGGAACGCGCGCTCCGGATCGACCTCCTCTGGCGTGCCGAAGCCGAGCACGCTCGCGACCTGGGCCCGCACGAGGTCGAGGACCACGCGGTCGCGGTCCGCCGCGGGCGTGTCGGCGAGCCGCCGCGCCAGCGCGCTCGCGCCTCCGGCTGCGCGCCGCGCAGGAACCCGGACCAGTCCGCGCGTGGCCGCCGGCAGGCGTCCCTCGCGCGCCTGGACGCGCAGCGTCGCGCGGTCGAGCTTCACCGGCACGAGCATCGCGTCCTCGAGCGTGCAGGCGACGTCGAAGAGCTCCAGCCCGCGCTCGGTCTCGAGCGGCACCATCCCGAGCCGCTCGCGGACCTGGCGCAGGGCGCGGTCGAGGCCCGCCTCGGCGAGTGCCTGGAGCATGCCGCTCACCTCGCGGTTCCACATGCCCCAGGCGAGCGAGGTCGCCGGAAGCCCGCCGGCCCGCCGGTGGTGTGCGAGCGCGTCGAGGAAGGCGTTGGCCGCGGTGTAGTTCGCCTGGCCGGCGCCGCCGAGCAGGACGACGACGCAGGAGAAGAGGATGAAGGCGGACAGGTCCATCGCCTCGGTCAGCTCGTGCAGATGGAACGCGGCGTCGACCTTCGGGCGCAGCACGCGCTCGACCTGCTCGCGGTCGAGCGTCTCTATCGTCCCGTCGTCGATCACGCCCGCGGCGTGGACCACCGCGCGCAGCGGCCGCTCCGCGGGGATCGAGTCGAGCAGGGCGGCGAGCTGGTCGCGATCCGCGACGTCGCACGCCTCGATGTGCGCCTCGCAGCCCGCTTCGGCCAGGTCGGCCGTCAGCTCCGCGACCCCGTCGGTCGCCGCGCCGCGGCGGCTGACGAGCAGGAGGTGGCGCGCTCCGTGCTCCCGGGCGAGGTGCCGCGCCATCGTCGCGCCGAGGCCCCGCGTGCCGCCGGTCACGAGGATCGTGCCGTCGGCGGCGCCGTCGAGGCGCGGCCGATCCCCGTCCGCGCCGCTCACCACGCGTTCCATCCTCGGAGCGAGCAGCACGCCGTCGCGGAGGGCGAAGCGCGGCTCGTCGACCGCCAGCGCGGCGGGAAGGGTGTCCCAGGAGGCCTGCGCGCCGTCGACGTCGGCAAGCACGAAGCGGCCGGGGCTCTCGGCGTCGGCTGTCCCGACGACGCCCCAGAGCGGAGCGCTCGCGAGGTCCGGCGCCTCACCGGCGCTCGCCGCCACCGCGCGCGACGTCACGACCACGAGACGCGAGTCGATGAGCCGGGCGTCGGCCAGCCAGCCGCGTAGGAGGTCGAGCGCGTCGTGCACCGCGTCGTGCACGGCGACCGGGAGGTCGGCGGCCGGGTCCGGCTGCCGCGCGTGCACGAGCACGACGTCCGGAGGCGCTTCGCCGGCGTCGAGCGCGCCCTGGAGCGAAGCCAGGTCGGGGTGGCGGTCCGCGTCGTCGAGGGGGATGCCGTCGCCAAGCGTGGCGATGTGCGGCCGGCTGCCGTTCGGCGACTGGAGCGGGACCTCGACCCAGCCCGCACGGAACAGCTCGTCGTAGCCGCGGCGGGGGGCCAGCCCGCTCATGTCCAGTCCGCGCGTGCGCACCGCGCCGGCGGTCAAGACGGGGGCGCCGGTCGCGTCGTATGCGTTCAGCCTGAACGCATCCTCGCCGGCGGGCACGAGGTGAACGCGCAGCGAGCCCGCCCCGGTGGCGTGCAGGCCCACCCCGGTCCAATCGAGCGCCTGGCGCGGCTCCGCGCCGGCCGCGTCGATCAGGGCCGGGTGGAACGCCGCGTCGAGCAGGACCGGATGCAGCGCGAAGCGGCCGGCGTCGTCCGCGTGCTCCTCCGCGAGCGATACCTCCGCGAACAGCTCGTCGCCGCGGCGCCACGCGGCGCTCGCGCGCTGGAACGCGGGCCCATGGCCGAACCCGATCTCGGCCAGGCGGTCGTAGAGGAACTCCACCTCCACCGGCTCGGCGCCGTCCGGCGGCCACTCGGGCGCGGGCGGCGGCTGGGCCGGCCGGGCCGGACTGAGCGCGCCGGCCGCGTGCCGCGTCCACGGCGCCTCCTCTCCGTCGGACGCCGCCGCGCGCGAGTGGATCGAGACATCGCGTCGGCCGTCGGCGTCCGGGCTCCCAATCACGACCTGGAGCTCGACCGCGCCGTCCTCCGCCAGCGCGAGCGGCGCCTCGAGCGTCAGCTCGTCGATGGCCGCGGCCCCGGCCTCGAGGGCGGCGGTCAGGGCCAGCTCGACGAAGGCGCTGCTGGGCAGGACTGCGGTGTCGCCGATCGCGTGGTCGCGCAGCCACGGCTGCGAGGCGAGCGACAGCCGGCCGGTGAGGATCCACTCGTCCTCGCTTGCCACGGCCACGCGCGCGCCGAGCAGGGGGTGGGAGACGTCGCCGAGTCCTGCGGCGGTCACGTCACCGGCGTCGCCGCGAGCCTCGAGCCAGTAGCGCTCGCGCTGGAACGCGTAGGTCGGCAGCTCGACCGTGCGGCCGGATCCGTTCACGGCGCTCCAGTCGACCTTCGCGCCCGCCGCGTGCGCGGCGGCGAGAGCGGTCGTGAGCGCCTCGGGCTCGCGGCGGTCGTGGCGCAGAAGCGGGATCGCGAGCGCGCCGTCCCCCTCGACCGTCAGCGCCGCCATGGCGCTGAGGACGCCGTCGGGGCCGAGCTCGAGGAAGCGGGTGACGCCCGCGCTCGCGAGCGTGCGGATGCCGTCGGCGAAGCGGACGGCCTCGCGCACGTGGCGGACCCAGTAG
>DASVQK010000162.1:0-32852 GCA_036389105.1 Thermoleophilaceae bacterium | reverse complement strand
TCCTCCGGGCGGATGCCGGCGTGCGCGGCACGCCCGCGGAAGCGGCCCTCCACGCGGAAGTAGCTGGGCGCTGCCACGATCACGTCGCCGATCGGCGTGGCGTGGTCGAACACGAAGCCGTACTCGCTGGCCAGCGCGTCCCTGTCGAGCGCCTTGGCGCCGCGCAGCCCGGGCTCCTCGGAGGTGGTGAAGACGAGCTCGAGCCCCACGGGCGGCCGCTCCGCGGCAAAGCGACGCGCCACGGCCAGGACGACCGCCACGGCGGCCTTGTTGTCCGCGCCCAGGATCGCGTCGTGGCGGTTGGTGAGCACTCCGTCGGCCTCCAGGACCTCGACCGGGCCCGTCAGCGGAACGGTGTCCATGTGCGCGCACAGCATGATCGTGCGGGCGTCCGGCGGGCCCGGGATCCGCGCCAGCAGGTTGCCCGCGTCGGATCCGGTCTCGCCGCCGGTCGCGTCCTCGTCCACCCGGACGCCGAGCGCGCGCAGCTCGCCCGCCACCGCGTCGGCCATCGCCCGCTCGCGTCCCGACGGGCTCTCGATCTCGCACAGGCGGACGAACTCGCGCACCATCCGCTCCTTCTCGGCGGCGCCGGCGCGCGGGGCGGCGGCCGTGGTCAAGCGGTGAAGCGGCGCCCGGCGCCCTCGACGGGCGCGCGATCGGCCGGCGCGGGCTCGCTCCGCGGCTCCGGCGCCCGCTCGCGGGCGCGCTCGAGCGCGGCGCGGACGAACTCGCGGAACAGCGGCTGCGGTCGCAGCGGCCGCGACTTGAACTCGGGGTGGTACTGCGAGGCGACGAAGAACGGGTGGTCGGGGAGCTCGATCAGCTCCACGAGCCGGTCGTCGGGCGACGTGCCCGAGCAGACGAGGCCCGCCTGCTCCAGGCGCTTGCGCAGGTGGTTGTTGACCTCGTAGCGGTGGCGGTGGCGCTCGTAGATCACCTGCTCGCCGTAGATCTCCTGACCGCGCGTGCCGGCATGGAGCTTGACGGGGTCGGCCCCGAGGCGCATCGTGCCGCCCATGTCGCGCACCTCCTTCTGCTCGGGCAGCAGATCGATGACCGGGAACGGCGTCTCGGGGTCGAACTCGGTGGAGTTGGCCCCGTCCATGCCCACGACGTGGCGGGCGTACTCCGACACGGCGATCTGCATGCCCAGGCAGATGCCCAGGTACGGCACGCCGTTCTCGCGCGCCCAGCGCGCGGCGCGGATCTTGCCCTCCACGCCCCGCACCCCGAACCCGCCCGGGATCAGGATGCCGTCGCACTCCTCGAGCTGGCGCTCGGTGTCCGCGCTGTCCAGGCCCTCGGCGTCCACCCAGCGGATGTCCACGCGCGCGTCGTTGTGGAAGCCGGCATGGCCCAGCGCCTCGTTGACCGACAGGTACGCGTCGGAGAGCTGGGTGTACTTGCCCACCATCCCGATGCGGACCACGTCGCCCGCCGAGTCGGCGCGCTTGACCAGCGCCTCCCACTCGGACAGCTCGGCCGGCGGGGCGCCCTCGATCCGGAAGTGCTCGAGGATCTGGTCGTCCAGGCCCTCGGCGCGGAAGTACAGCGGCACCTTGTAGATCGAGTCGACGTCGCGCGCCGAGATGACCGCCTCGACCGGCAGGTTGGCGAACAGCCCGATCTTGTCCCGGATCTCGCGCGACAGCGCGCCCTCGGAGCGGCAGATCAGGAGGTGCGGCTGGATGCCGATCCGGCGCAGCTCCTGGACGGAGTGCTGCGTGGGCTTGGTCTTGAGCTCGCCCGCGTGGCCCAGGAACGGGACCAGCGTCAGGTGCACGAACATCGACCGGTCGCGGCCCTCGCTGACCTGGAACTGGCGCAGCGCCTCGAGGAACGGCAGCGACTCGATGTCGCCCACCGTGCCGCCGATCTCGGTGATCACGAAGTCGACGTCCTGCGCCTCGGCCACCAGGCGGATGCGCTGCTTGATCTCGTCGGTGATGTGCGGGATGACCTGCACGGTGCCGCCGAGGTAGTCGCCGCGGCGCTCGCGCCGGATGACCGAGTTGTAGATGGCGCCGGCGGTGACGTTGGAGCCGCGCGTGGTGTTGACGTCGGTGAAGCGCTCGTAGTGCCCGAGGTCCAGGTCGGTCTCGGAGCCGTCCTCGGTGACGAACACCTCGCCGTGCTGGAACGGGCTCATCGTGCCCGGGTCGACGTTGATGTACGGGTCGAACTTCTGGAGCGTGACGCTGAACCCGCGCGCCACCAGCAGGCGCCCGATGGACGCTGCGGCTATCCCCTTCCCAAGCGCCGACACCACGCCCCCGGTGATGAAGATGAACCGTGTCTGCGGGCGCGACTCAGGCATGCGAGATCCTTCCGAGCGAGTCTAGATGACGTAAGACGGGCGTCCGATCGATCACCCGGGCGATCGAGCGGAACTCGCCGTACACGGTAACGGCGGCCATGACGGCAAGCGCGATCGCCTGGCCGAGCGTGTCGAGGGAGTAGACGAGCCACAGGCCCGCCACAGCGCCGATCGCGTACGACCCGGTGTCGCCGAGCATGCCGCGCTCGCGCAGGTCGAGCGGCAGCAGCACGATCAGCGGCGCGACGAAGATGCCGAGCTTCCAGAGCGGCTCGAGGGTGGCGGCGCCCGCGCTGAGGCCGACGCCGAGCAGCAGGAGCGCCTTGATCGAGCGCCCCGGGCGCAGGTCGAGCAGGTTGAACAGGTTGGTGGCCACCACGAGCACGGCCGTCGCGAGCAGGTAGCGGCCGGTGTCGAGCCCGCTGGCGGCCGTCACGAACAGCGCCAGCCCGAGCGAGCCGGCGGCCTTGATCGCGCCCGTGGACAGGCCGCCGCCGGCCGCCGCCCGAGCGTGGCCGCGCCAGCCGCGCGCCGGCAGGCGGCTGCCCACCAGGTCGTCCAGCAGCCCGAGCAGCGCGACGCCCAGCACGTAGAGGGTCGCGCCCCCGAACCCGGGGCGGAACACGTCCTGGTCGCCCACCTGCGCGATCAGCGAGAGCGGGATGAGCGCGATCAGCGCGACCACCGGGATGGCGATGCCGGCCGGGAACGCCACCGTGGCACCGCGGTAGTTCTCGCGGGCGAAGCCCTGGTCGCGCAGCCCGCGGACGAGGGGCGGAGCCACCACGGCCGCCACCACCAGCGAAACCGCGACCGTGAGCGACTGCACCTTCGCAACCTACAACGGGGCACGGACGCGTCGGGCGGCGGCCGGCCGGGTCGCGAAGGGGGCTAGCGCTTGGGCAGCGGCGCGTCCGCCGACTTCTTGTAGCCGAAGCTCCCGCTGGCGCCGGCCAGCGCCAGCGCCAGCGCCGCCCGCCCGCCGCCGGAGTCCACGTCGTCGACGCTCGACAGCCCGAGGTTGGAGAAGAACGGGATCTGGGAGGGGTCGGCGTCGGTGGTCTCCACCCCGACCACCGGCCTCCCCGCCGCGCGCAGTCCCTCGATCAGCCCCTGCTCGAGCTGCCTGACAGCCGGCGAGCGCTCGGCGCCGGGATCGCGATAGAGGGCGATCGCGTCGGCCCGACCCCGCTCGCGGCCGAAGCGGTCGGGGAACGAGTTGTGCAGCCGCCGGGCCAGCTTGCCGCCCTTCACGAGCGCCGAGCCCAGGCGCCGCCCCAGCTTTCGCAGCCGCGGGTCGTCGGAGCGGAGGTCCTCGAAGCGTCTGCCGACGGCCCTGCCCAGCTCGGCCACGTCCGGCGGGCCCTGGACCTGCGAGACCGAGCCGAGCGTGCCGCCCGCGTTCCTGATCGCCTCGCGGATGTCCGACTGGACGCCCCCCGGCAGCGCGCCCGACGACACGATCGCGACGGTCTGGCCGCGGAGCGCGCCGCCGGCGATGCGCGGGAACGCGGCGTCGAGGAACCGCTCGCGCTGCCCGACCGCGGCGGCCGCCTCGCGGGCGTCCCTGCGCGCGTCGATCACGTCGCCGCGCAGGGACGACGCGATGTCCTTGTTGGCGTTGGACACGACCGTGTCCCCCAGCGACGACCCCAGCACGATCCCGATCGCGAGCGCCAGGAACACCGCCACGAGCGACAGCGCGTGGTAGCGGAAGTCGAGCATCAGCCGATCACTTCAACCCGAGCAGTACCTCGATCTTCAACCAGAGCAGATCGAGCAGCTGCCCGAGCCGCGGCGAGGTGGCCACGACCACGACGAACGTGGCGAACGCCGCGAGCACCAGCGCCGCGATGGGCCCGCGTCCCGCCGACGGGCGGTAGAGGCGGCTCACCCCCTTCGCGTCCACCAGGATCTCGCCCACGCGCAGCCGTGTGAGGAAGGTGGACGACATGCCGGAGCGGTTCTTGTCGAGGAACTCGACCAGGTTGAAGTGCGAGCCCACCGTCACGATCAGCTTGGCGCCCTTCTCGGCCGCGATCAGCAGCGCCACGTCCTCGCTCGTGGCGGGCGCCGGCACCACCTTGTACGGCAGCCCGAGCGCGTCCAGGCGCTCGCGACCGGGCGCGCGCCCGTCGGGGTAGGCGTGCACCACCAGCTCGCCGGCCGCGCGCAGCGCCTCGTCGCCCGCCGAGTCCATGTCGCCGACGATCATGTCGGGCCTCCAGCCCGCCTCCACGATCGCGTCCGCGCCGCCGTCCACCGCGATCAGCGCCGGGCGCGTGTCGCGCACGTACGCGCGCAGGATCCGCAGGTCGCGCTTGTGGTCCACGCCGCGGACCACCACCAGCGTCGGCCGGTCGCGCAGGACGGTGTCGAAGTCCGGCAGGTCGATCTGGCCCGACAGCAGCTCGCGCTCCTCGCGGATGTGGCGCATCGTGTTCTCGGCGAACGCCTCGAGCGCCTCGCCGATCCGCTGCCGTCCCTCCTCGTACGCGCGCTCGATGTGCTCGCGGTCCTGGACCTGCCCCTCCCAGACCGCCTCGCCGCCGCGCAGGATCGTGCCGCCGTCCAGCCGTAGCTCGTCGCCGTCCTTCAGGACGTCGAACAGCGGCGCGCCCGGGGCGTCCACGAGGTGGACCCCCGACTCCACGAGGATCGCGGGGCCCTGGTTGGCGTAGCGGGGCGAGACCGAGGGCGCGAGGTTGATCACGCAGCGGCAGCCGCTGGCCACGATGTCCTCGCCGGCCACCCGGTCGATCCCGGAGTGGTCGATCACGGCGATGTCCCCGGGTCCGAGCCGCTTGACCAGGTCCTTGGTGCGCCTCCCGAGCCGGGCGGGTCCGACCGGCCCGTGGCTCGTCCCGCCGGCGCCCTGGGTCAGCGCGGCGGGCGGCCGGGCGCGGAATGCGCGTGATTTGAGTCGTGGCGCGGCCATTGCCAGGGGCACCCCTGGTGCCGCCCGGGAGTCTACGTCGCGGGCGCTAAGCCGCTGCGAGCAGCTCGCGGGCGTGGCGACGAGCGCCCGCGTCGGAGCTGTCCGCGCCCAGCATGCGGCACAGCTCGGCCACCACCTCGGCCCCCTCGAGCGGCTCGACGGTGGCCTCCGCCAGCTCGCCCGCGGCCCGCTTCTCGATCCGGAAGTGGGCGTCGGCCAGCGACGCGATCTGGGGCAGGTGGGTGATGCACACGACCTGGCGGTCGTGGCTGAGCCGCCGCAGCCGCTCGCCCACGGCGCGGGCGGTCTGGCCGCCGACGCCGGCGTCCACCTCGTCGAACACGAGCGTCGGCGTCCCGCCGGCGCTGGCCACGCTCATCAGGGCGAGCATCACGCGCGAGAGCTCGCCGCCGGACGCGACCTCGCGCACAGGGCCCGCCGGCACGCCCGGGTTGGGCGCCACGGTGAGCTCGACGCGGTCGCCCCCCGCGGGGCCGAGGCGGTCGCGCGGCTCGACGTGCACCTCGAACGCGGCGTCCTCCATGGCCAGCTGGCGCAGCTCGGCCAGCACCGCCCCGGCCAGCCCCGGCGCAGCCGCCCGCCGGGCCCGTCCGAGCTCGCCCGCCAGCTCGCGCTCGTCGGCCTCGGTCGCGGCCAGCTCGCCCGCCACGCGCTCCAGGTCCACCTCGGCGCTCTCCAGCCGCGAGCGCTCGGAGCGGCAGCGCTCCGCGTGCGCGAGCACGGCCTCGACGGTGCCGCCATGCTTGCGCTTGAGGCGCTCGTAGCCGTCCAGGCGCTCCTCGACCTGCTCGAGGCGGCCCGGCTCGCCCTCGAGCCCGTCCGCGTAGCGCCGCAGCTCGCCGCCCAGGTCGTCGGCCTCGATCCGCAGCGCCCGCACGCGCTCGGCCAGCGCGTCGAGCTCGGGGTCCACCCCCGCCACCGCGTCGGCCAGCCGCTCGGCCTCGGCCAGCGCGGCGCCGGCGCCCGACCCGTCGGCGGCGTCCGGCGCCAGCGCCTCGGCGCCCGCGCCGGCGGCCGCGCGCAGGGCGTCCACGCGGCGAAGCCGCTCGCGCTCGCCCAGGAGGAGTCGCTCGTCCTCGGGGGCAGGATCGAGCAGCTCGATCTCCTCGATCTCGAACGCCAGCAGGTCGCGGTCGCGGTCGAGCGCTCCAGCCCGGCCGCGCAGCTCCTCCAGCTCGCCGCGCAGTGCGGCGGCCTGGCGGTGGCGCGCGCCGTAGCGCTCGCGCAGCTCCAGGTGCGCGTGTCCGCAGAAGGCGTCCAGGATGTCCAGCTGCGCGGAGGCGACGGTGAGCCGCCGGTGCTCGTGCTGGCCGTAGAACGCGAGCAGGCGGCCGCCCAGCTCGCGGAGGTCGGCGGCGGTTGCCGAGCGCCCCTGCACGAACGCCCGGCTGCGGCCCTCGGCGCCCACGCGCCGGCCGAGGACGATCTCATCGGGCTGCTCGCCCAGCCGGTCCCGCACGTCGGCCAGCGCGTCGCCCTCGAGGAGCCCGGGCGGCGCCTGGAAGACCCCCTCCACGTAGGCGTCGCGCGCCCCAGGGCGAACGATGCCGGACCGCGGCCGCCCACCCAGGAGCAGGTCGAGCGCATGGGCCAGGACGGTCTTGCCGGCGCCGGTCTCGCCGGTGATGGCGGTCAGGCCGGGCCCCAGCCGCAGCTCGGCCCGCTCGATCAGCAGCAGGTTCTCGACTCGCAGCTCCAGCAGCATCGGCCCAGGTCTACCAGCGGGGGCCGACGGAGCGGGGCGTGCGGGCTACGGGTGGGCCGGCGCGACGGCCCTGCCGGCGCGGATGGCCGACCGCGCCCAGGCCGCCAGCGCCTCGTACACGGGCCCGGCGGCGCCCGAGCTAGACGTCAGGCTGGTGTCGAAGCGCGATCCGACGAACCCGCGCGGCGGCGGCGCCAGCATGTACTGGAGCATCTGGCGCACGCGCGGGCGCTGGCGCGCCGCGATGTCGAAGGCGCGCCGCAGGTAGGCGGCGCGCGTGGCGGCCGGCAGCGCCCGGGCGCCGCTGGCGAAGTAGCCGAACTCGGTCAGGTAGACCGGGAGCGGCCCGCCGGCCGACGTCGAGAGCCGGTTCGTCCGAGCCAGTCCGTTCAGGGCGCCGAACAGCCGCGGCAGGGTCCCGATGGTCACGTTGTCCGCGCCCGGGTAGCGGTACTCGGGCGCGTGCGTGAAGTCGTACGGATGGTGGGCGTAGCCGTCGGCGTGCAGCTCCGCGCAGCCCGGGCACGCCACCCCGCGCAGGAAGGCCAGCGGCGCGCTGGCGCGGCCCGGCTGCTCGAACGCCGCGGTCTCCCCGATCAGCACCTGGGCGCCGGGGTCGACCGCCTTGATGGCGGACCACCCCTCCTGGTACAGCTGCCGGTACAGCCGCGGGGCCTCGCCGCGGGGGGTGAGCCAGCTGACGTAGTTCGGCTCGTTCCAGATCGAGTAGCGCGTGACCAGGCCGCGGAAGTGCGCGGCCGCCGCGCGGGCGAACTCGCCGAAGCGCGCGGCGTCGGGTCGCTCGTTGCCCACCCGGCCGTTCCCGGCGGCCCACGCGGGCGCCGGTCCGCTCAGCGACAGCTCCACGCGCAGTCCGTGGGCGCGGGCGGCCGAGACGGCGCTGTCGTACGCCGTCCAGTCGTAGGGCGGGCGCGCGGGCGGGCGCCGGCGCTTGGCGGAGCGCCCGGCCACGCGGTACCAGAGCACCGACATCCTCACCCAGCTGGCGCCCAGGGCGCGGGTCTGCGCGAGCGCCCGCTCGCGGTCGTAATAGGAGCGCGAGACCAGCACGGCGTTGTCCTGGAGGGCGATCTCGATGCCGCGGCCGTGGCCGCCGCCGCCCTCCCGCTTGCTCCGCCGCCCCCGCCTGCCCTCGCGCCTACCGCGGCCGGCGTCCGGACGCGATCCGGCCTCCAGCGGCCGCGGCGCACCCTTCTGACGCGGCCCGTCGCCGTCGCCGTCGCCGCCGCCCGACACGGCCACCACCCCCGCGCCGACCGCCGCCGCCGCGAGCGCCGCTGCTGTCCACTTCCACCGGCTCACGCCGTCCGAGGGTAGGGCTCACCAGGCCAGGCGGCCGAACTTGTCGCGGAAGCGGTGGTAGAAGCTGGTGCCGTCGAGCTGGGCGAGCAGCACCTGGTCGTGGAGGAAGCGCAGCTCCAGGTCCTCGCCCGGCGCCAGCTCGCCGGCGGGACGGCCGTCGGTGGTCACGTCCACCGGATCGCGCTCGGACTCGTTGCAGACGGTCAGGGCGTCGTCGGGGGCCACCACGAGAGCGCGCGCGGTGAGCGTGTGGGGCGCGATGAACGACACGACGAAGCCCTCCACCCCCCAGGCCAGAACCGGTCCGCCGTTCGCCAGGTTGTAGCCCGTCGAGCCCACCGGCGTCGCCGCCACCAGGCCGTCGCAGCGCACGCGGCCGAGCTGCTCGGCCCCGACCGAGTAGCCGAGCGTGGCCACGCGGCTGTTGGGCCGCCGCTGGAACGAGATGTCGTTGACCCCGATCCGCGGCTGGCCTCCGAGCTCCAGCCCGAGGGCCGGCATCGGCAGGACCTCGAAGTCGCCGGCCAGCGCGCGGGCGATGCCCTGCTCCAGGTCCTCGCGGTCCACCGTCGAGAGGAAGCCGATCGCCCCGTAGTTGAAGGCGAACACCGGCACGCGGCGGCTGGCGGTGGCGCGCAGGGCGGTCAGGATGGTGCCGTCGCCGCCGAACACCAGCGCGAGGTCGGTGGCCTCCTCCGGGTCGGCGCCCAGCACGCACCCCTCGCGCGCGCCCAGCTCGTGCTTCTCGACCTCGGCCGGCGGGACGCGGACCTCGACCCCCGCGGCGCACGCCACCTCGATCAGGCGTTCCACCGCCTGGCGGCTGTCCTCGGGGTGGTGGTGGGTGAAGAGCGTGACCGAGCGCGGGGGGTTCACGGCTCGACCTCTGCGACGGCCGCCTCCAGGTCGGCCAGGGCGCCGTCGCGACCGGCCTCGGCCAGCCAGACGAACGTCTCGCGGTTGCCGGCGGGGCCCGGCAGCTCGGACGAGGCGAAGCCGAGCACCGGCCAGCCCTCGGCGGACATGGCTCGGGCCACCTCCACCAGCACCTCGCGGCGGTCGGCGGCCTCGCGCACCACGCCGCCCTTGCCCACGCGCTCCTTGCCGACCTCGAACTGGGGCTTGACCAGCGCCAGGCAGTCGAAGCTCTCGCCGGCCGAGGCGAGGATGGCCGGCAGCACCTTGAGCAGCGAGATGAACGACACGTCCACCACCACCAGGTCGGGCCGGTAGGGCAGGATCTTCGGCTCGATGCCGCGGGCGTTGGTCCGCTCGATCACCGTCACACGCGCGTCGCCTCTGAGCCCGTAGTCCAGCTCCCCGTAGCCGACGTCCAGGGCCACCACGTGCGAGGCGCCGCGCTTCAGCAGGCAGTCGGTGAACCCGCCGGTGGACGCCCCCACGTCCAGGCAGCGGCGCCCGTCCGGGTCCACGCCGAGCCGGTCCAGCGCGTTGGCCAGCTTCACGCCGCCGCGCGAGACGAACGGGGGCGGCGGATCGACCTCGAGCGCCACCTCGGCGGCCACCATCTGGCCCGGCTTCTCGGCCCGGCGGCCGTCGTCCCCGAGCCGCACGGTGCCCGCCAGGATCGCCGCCGCTGCGCGCGAGCGGCTCTCGAACAGGCCGCGCTCCACCAGCAGGGCGTCAAGTCGGGTCTTCGGCATCGCGCGGAGGGTATCCGGGGACGTGCCGCGCGCTTGCGCGGGTGCGCCAGGGCAGGTTGTGTGCCCGTACGCACACAAGTTCGCCTCCACCCTGGGTAGCTTGCAGGCACAAGCTTCTCCCCCAGCACCACATACGCATCACTCCTCCCTCGAGCGGCCCGCCCCCAGGCGGGCCGCTCTCTTTCTGGGGCCGAGCTAGGCTGCGGTCGGCATGAGCGTGACGAGCCAGGTGCTGCGACTCCACGAGCGGCTCTACGAGGCGACCGACGGGCGTGTCGGCCACCGCATGATCGGCGTGCCGACCCTGCTCCTCAGGAGCACCGGACGGCGCTCGGGCGCCACCCGGACGAACGGCCTGGTCTACGCCCGCGACGGAGAGGACTACCTGGTGGTCGCCTCGAACGGCGGCGCCGACCGGGCCCCGGCGTGGCTCCACAACGTGCGCGCCCACCCGGACGTGGAGGTCCAGATCGGCCGCGAGCGGCGGACGGGGGTCGCGCGGATCCTCGAGCCGTCCGACCCCGACTACGACCGCCTGTGGAAGATCGTCAACGAGAACAACAAGGACCGCTACAGCGCCTACCAGGAGAAGACGACCCGGCCGATCCCGATCGTCGCGGTGACGCCGAGCTGATCGGATCGCGCGCGGACGCGGTCAGTCGGGCAGCAGCGGAACGGAGATACCGGGGTCGCGGCCGATCAGGACGGCCCGGGTGATGGCGTCGGATCCGAACCGCTCGCGGACGTCGTCCATCACGGCGTCGAGGGCGGTCGCGCGCCCGCGGTCGAACGGCAGCGCCAGCTGAACGGCGCCGTCGTCCTCGAGGTTGCCGAGCGCCACGCCCACGAGCGTGATGCCCCGGACCTGGATCGTCGGCATGGCCGCGGCGAGCAGGCCCCGCGCCGCCGTGAGGATCACCTCCGTGTGCGCGGTGGGCTCCGACAGCGTGTGCGACCGCGTGGCTCGCGAGAAGTCGTCGAAGCGGAGCCGTAGCACGATCGTGCGGCAGACCCGCCGGGCGGCCCTGAGCCGGCGGGCGAGGCGGTCGACCAGCGCGACGACGGTGGCGTCGAGGGCCTCCGGCGATCGCGGCCCGCGCCTTCCGAGCGAGCGCTGCGTCCCCATCGAGCTTCGCCGCCGACCGGAGCGCACCCGGCGCGGATCGCGGTTGTGGGCGAGGGCGTGGAGATGGCGGCCGGACGCCCGGCCGAGGATCGAGACGAGAACGGGCTCGGCGAGCTGGGCCACCTCGCCCACCGTCGCGATGCCGAGCTCGCGCAGCTTCCGGGCGGTGACCGGCCCGACGCCCCAGAGCCGCTCGACCGGGAGCGGGTGGAGGAAGTCCAGCTCGCCGTCGGGCGGCACCATCAGGAGGCCGTCCGGCTTGGCAACGCCGCTGGCGACCTTGGCCAGGAACTTGGTCCTGGCCACCCCCACCGTGATCGGCAGCCCGACGCGCTCGCGGACGTCGCGGCGCAGGCGGGCGGCGATCTCGAGCGGCGTGCCCGAGATGTGCTCGAGCCCGCGGACGTCGAGGAACGCCTCGTCGATCGAGAGGCCCTCGACGACCGGAGCGGCCTGCTCGAACACCTCGAAGACCGCCTTGCTCGCCTGGCTGTACGCCGACATGCGCGGCGGGACGACGACCGCCCGCGGACAGAGACGACGGGCCTGCGCGCCGCCCATCGCCGTGCGGACGCCGAAGGCCTTGGCCTCGTAGCTGGCGGCGAGCACGACGCCGGCGCCCACGATGACGGGGCGATTCAGAAGGCGCGGGTCGTCGCGCTGCTCGACCGACGCGTAGAACGCGTCGAGGTCGGCGTGCAGGACCGCGGCCTCGGGTGACACGAACACATGTTCGCATCTGCCCACGACACGATCCCTCTGGGATGATGCGCGCCGATGCTGGCCGACTCGCACGGGCGCTCTGGCGAGGGTCTGCTCGACGGGTTGCGCGTGGTCGAGTTCTCGAGGCTGATCGCCGCTCCGTTCTGCGGGCTGACGCTGTCCGATCTCGGAGCCGACGTGGTCAAGGTCGAGTCGCCCGGCGGCGACGACGCCCGTTCGTTCCCTCCCCTGCTCGCGAACGGCTCGAGCGCGTACTTCCACGCCCTGAACCGCGGCAAGCGCGGCGCGGTCCTCGATCTCTCCGATGCCGCCGCCCGGGAGACGGCGCGCCGGCTCGTCGCCCGCGCGGACGTGGTGGTCGAGAACCTGGGCGAATCGACGGCGCGGCTCGGATTCGGCTACGAGGACGTCTCGGAGCCGAACCCGAGGCTCGTCTGGTGCTCCATCACGGGCCTGGGCGCGCGTGAGGGCGGTCGTGCCGTCGACCCGAGCCTCCAGGCCTCGATGGGCCTGATGGCGCTGACCGGCGAGCCCGACCGGCCGCCCCTCCGCGTCCCGGTCCCGCTCATCGACCTGATGACCGGGATGTACGCGGCGCAGTCCGTGCTCACCGCCCTCTGGCGAGCCGAGCGCACCGGCAGGGGAGCGTTCCTCGACTGCGCGCTCGTGGACAGCGCCGCGACGCTCACGAGCCTGACGGCGCTGCTGGCGCTGTGCGGCGCGGACAAGCCGCGCAGGCTCGGCTCGGAGAGCCACCTGGTCGTGCCGAGCGCGGTGTACGCGACGGCGGACGACCGGTTCGTGCAGGTCGTGGCGGTCAACGAGCGCCACTGGGAGGCGCTCTGCGCCGCGCTGGACCGGCCCGAATGGCTCGACGACGACCGCTGCGCGGACAACGCGGCGCGCGTGGCCAACCGTCGCCTCGTGAACGAGCGGATCGGGGAGGCGATCGCCACCGGCACGGCGCGGGACTGGGTCGAACGCATCACCCGCGCCGGCGGCCTCTGCGAGCGCGTGCGCGAGATCGAGGAGGCCTGGGCGGATCCCCTGCTAGCCGCGCGCGGCCTCGTGGGACGACCGGCCGACTGGGCGTACGGCGATCTCTCCCTCCCGCTGGTCTCGCTCGCCCGCGGCGCCGACCCGCACGCGCTGGCGCTCGGACCCGCCCTCGGCGAGCACACCGAAGCCGTCCTCCGCGAGCTGAGGTAGCGTCGAGGCGTGCCCGGGCCGCTCGCTGGAAAGGTCGCCCTGGTGGCCGGCGCGACGCGCGGCGCCGGCCGCGGGACCGCCGTGGCGCTCGGCGAGGCGGGCGCCACCGTGTACTGCACGGGACGCAGCACGCGGGAGCGGCGGTCGGAGTACGACCGCCCGGAGACGATCGAGGAGACGGCCGAGCTCGTGACGGCCGCCGGCGGGGCCGGCATCGCGCTGGCGGTGGACCACCTCGAGGCGGCGGAGGTCGAGGCGCTCGTGGGGCGGATCGATTCGGAGGGCGGGCGCCTGGACGTTCTCGTCAACGACATATGGGGCGGTGAGCTGCTGTTCGAATGGGACAAGCCGCTGTGGGAGCACGACCTCGAGAACGGGCTGCGAATCCTGCGCCTGGCGATCGACACGCACCTGATCACGAGCCACTTCGCGCTGCCGCTGCTGATCCGCCGGCCCGGCGGCCTGGTGGTGGAGATGACGGACGGCACGCGCGAGTACAACGCCGAGAACTACCGGCTCTCCGCCTTCTACGACCTTGCCAAGACCGCCGTCATCCGGCTCGCGTTCGCGCAGAGCAGGGAGCTCGCCCCGCACGGGTGCGCGGCCGTGGCGCTCACGCCGGGCTGGATGCGCTCGGAGATGATGCTCGAGAACTACCGGGTCACGGAGGAGAACTGGCGCGACGGGGCGGCGATCAATCCGCACTTCGCGGCCATCTCCGAGAGCCCGCGGTTCGTGGGCCGCGCGGTCGCCGCGCTGGCGGCGGACCCGGACCTCCAGGCCCGCAGCGGCGGGTCGTTCTCGTCCGGCGGCCTCGCGCGCGAGTACGGCTTCACCGATCTGGACGGCTCCCAGCCCGACTGCTGGCGCTACATGGTCGAGGTCCAGGACCCCGGCCTGCCGGCGGACCCGACCGGCTACCGCTGAGCCGGGACCGCTAGGCCAGCGCCCGCGAGCGGCTGCCGACGGCCTCGAGCACCCGCTCGACCACGGCCTCGGGCGTGAGCCCGACCTCCTGGTGCAGCAGCGCCGGCTTGCCGTGCGTCACGAATCGATCCGGCAGCCCCACGCGCAGCAGGCGCGTGTCGGCGCCCAGGTCGCGGTCCATCATCAGCTCGGCCACGGCCGACCCGAAGCCGCCGTGCACCACGCCGTCCTCCAGCGTCACGATCAGCTCGTGCTCGGCGGCCAGCGTGGCCACCAGCTCCTGGTCGAGCGGCTTGGCGAAGCGCGCGTCGGCCACGGTTACGTCCAAGTCGTGCTCCTCGAAGAGCGCCGCGGAGCGCTGCGCCAGCGACACCCCGAAGCCGTAGCCCAGCAGCGCCACCCGCTCGCCCTCGTGCAGCACCTCGCCGCGGCCCACCTCCACGGCTCGGGGCGTGGACGGGATCGGCACGCCCTCGGCCTCGCCGCGGGGGTAGCGCAGGGCGATGGCCCCGTCCTCCCACAGCGTCGCGGTGTGGAGCATGTCCACCAGCATCGCCTCGTCGCGCGGCGCCATCAGCACGATGTTGGGCAGGCAGCGCATGTACGCGATGTCGAACGCGCCGTGGTGCGTCGGCCCGTCGTCGCCCACCAGGCCGGCGCGGTCCATCGCGAACACCACGTTCAGCCGCTGGAGGCAGACGTCGTGCACGATCTGGTCGTAGGCGCGCTGGAGGAACGTGGAGTAGATCGCCGCCACCGGCTTCATGCCGCCCAGCGCCAGGCCGGCCGCGAACAGGACGGCGTGCTGCTCGGCGATGCCGACGTCGTAGTAGCGGTGGGGCAGCGCCTTCTGGAGGATGTTGAGCCCGGTGCCGGAGTTCATGGCGGCCGTGATGCCCACGACCCGCTCGTCGCGTTCGCACTCGGCCACCAGCGCGTTGCCGAAGACGGTCGTGTACTGCGGCGCGGCGGCGGGCGCCGCGGTCCTCGGGGTCGCCTTCTTCGGCGCCGCCTTGCGATCCACGATCGAGGCGGGCTTGGCCGCGTGCCACTTCTCCATGCCCTCGAGCCCACCCGCCTCGGCCGGCTCGAAGCCCTTGCCCTTGACGGTCTTGATGTGGACGACCACCGGCCGGTCCGCCACCAGCGCCTCGCCGATGGCCTCGCGCAGGGCGGCGACGTCGTGTCCGTCCACCACGCCGACGTAGGCCAGGTCCAGCTCCTCGAACAGGAGGCCCGGCGCCCAGAACGCCTTGATCGACTCCTTGAGCTGCGGGCCGAGCCGCTCGAAGCGCTCGCCGATCCCGGCGGGGATCTTGGTCAGGCCGGTCTCGACGGCCTCGCGCGCCCGGTGGAGATCGGGGTTCAGCCGCACGCGGTTGAAGTAGCGCGACAGCGCGCCCACGTTCGGCGCGATCGACATGCCGTTGTCGTTCAGCACGATCACGATCGGCATGTCCATCCCGCCGGCGTTGTGCAGCGCCTCGAACGCCACGCCGCCCGTCAAGGCGCCGTCGCCGATCACCGCCACCACCTTGCCGTCGCGCTCCACGCCCTGGCGCATGGCCTCCTTCAGGCCGACCGCGTAGGAGACCGAGGTGGATGCGTGACCCGCGCCCATGATGTCGTGCTCGGACTCCGGGATCGAGCAGAAGGGCGCGAGGCCGCCGTACTTGCGGATCGTGGCCAGGCGGTCGCGGCGGCCGGTGAGGATCTTGTGCGGGTAGGCCTGGTGGCCGACGTCCCACAGGACCTTGTCGCGCGGCGAGTCGAGCAGGCTGTGCAGGGCCACCGCCAGCTCGCACGTGCCCAGGTTGGCGCCGAAGTGCCCGCCGATCTCCCCGATCGTGTCGATGATCAGCTCCCGGACCTCCTGCGCGACCTGCTGGAGGTCGCGGTCCGAGAGCCCGCGGAGGTCCTCGGGGCCGTCGATCTTTTCCAGGAGGGTCATGTCTGTCTGGTGAGTATGTAGTCGGTTATCTGCTCGAGCGTCGCGGTTCGGCCCCCGGCCTCGGCGAGCGCGGTGCGGGCGTTCCGGTGGGACTCGGCGGCCAGCTCGCGTGCCCGATCGAGTCCGAAGACGCTCACGTAGGTCCGCTTGCCCTGGCGCTCGTCCGATCCCCGCGGCTTTCCCAGCACGACCTCGTCACCCGTCACGTCGAGGATGTCGTCGACGATCTGGAACAGGACGCCCAGCTCCGTGGCGAACCGCTCGTAGGCAATTGTGGCAGGAGATTCCATGCCCGCCCAGCGAAGTACGCACTCGACCGACGCGGCGATCAGCCGGCCCGTCTTGAGCTCGTGCACGTGGCGCAGGCCGTGCGCGTCCAGGTCGTCGGTCACGGTCACGTCGAGGTACTGGCCGCCCACCATCCCGCCGACGCCCGCCGCGTCCACCAACCGGCCGAGCGCGGCCAACACGCGCCGCGCCGCGCCGCTCTGCCGCTCCAGCACCAGACGCATCGCCTCCGCGAACAGCCCGTCGCCGGCCAGGATCGCGACGTCCTCGCCGAACGCCACGTGACAGGTCGGCTCGCCGCGGCGCAGCCGGTCGTCGTCCATCGCCGGCAGGTCGTCGTGTATCAGCGAGTAGGTGTGCACCAGCTCGAGCGCAGCGGCCAGCGGCAGCACCTCGTCCGGGTCGCGGTCGAGCGCCTCGGCCGTGGCCAGCGCGAGGACCGGGCGGATGCGCTTGCCGCCCGCCAGGAGCGAGTGCCGCATGGCGCGCTCGAGGCCCTCGATCGCGGGCTCGGGCGCGAAGCGCAGCTCCGCGAGGTAGGCGTCGACGCGCTCCTGGAGCCCGGCCGGGTAGGTCGCCTCGGCCGACCGAACGCTCAGAGGAGCGTCTCCTGGTCCGGCGGTGCCTCCTGCGACGAGGCCGCGGCTTCGCGGTCTAGCTCGGCTCCCAGGCGAGCCGCCAGCTGCGCGCAGCGCTCGACCAGCTCGGCCGCCTCGTCGGCCGCGATCTCCTCGGCGCGGAGCCGCGCCGCGGCCTGCTCCAGCTCGGCGATGGAGTCGTCCAGCTCGCTCACGCCTGCGCCGCCCGCTCCCGCTGCACCGCGCCCAGGATCCCGTTCAGGAAGGACGGGGCCTCGCGCGAGCACAGCTCCTTGGCCGCCTCGACGGCCTCGTCGATCGCCACCTCCGCGGGGATGTCGTCGCGGCTAAGCAGCTCGAACAGGGCCACGCGCATGATGTTGCGCTCGAGCGGGGCCACGCGGTCCACCGTCCATCCCTCCGCGTAGCGCTCGATCAGGGCGTCCAGCTCCTCGCGCTCGGCGTCCACGCCCTCCACCAGCTCGCGCGTGAAGTCCTTGGCGCGCGGGTCGAGCAGGTCCGAGAGCGGCCGGCCGGTCACGTCGGACTGGTAGAGCGCGACAACGGCCGCCCGTCGCTGGTCGGTGCGGCGCATGGCCTGGCTCCCCGCCCGTCTCCCCTACGCGCGCGAGACGTATTCGCCCGAGCGCGTGTCCACGCGGACACGGTCGCCCTCGTTCACGAACAGCGGCACGCGCACCGTGACGCCCGACTCGAGCTTGGCCGGCTTGTCGCCGCCGCCCGACGCCGTGTCGCCCTTCACGCCGGGCTCGGTCTCCTGCACGGCCATCTCGACGGCGCTCGGCACCTGCACGTCGGCGGGGCGCTCGTCGACGTGGAGGACGTCGACCTCCTGGCTGGGCAGGACCCAGCGCAGCGAGTCGCGCACCTGGTCCTCGGGTATGGCGAGCTGGTCGTAGGTCTCCATGTCCATGAAGTGGGCCTCGCTGCCGTCCGAGTAGAGGAACTGCATCTTGCGCGTCTCGGTGCGGATCGGCCGGAACTTCTCGCCGGCGCGGAAGGTCTTGTCGATCACGGCGCCGTCGTTCGTGCGCTTGAGCTTGGTGCGCACGAACGCCCCGCCCTTGCCGGGCTTGACGTGCTGGAACTCCACGATCTTGAAGACCGTCCCGTCGATCTCGATGTGGGTGCCGTTCTTGAACTGGTTGGTGCTGATCACGGCAGGAAAGGCTAGCCGCGTTTCGACACGTATTAGGGTGACCGGACCGCAACGACCTGAAGGGGCTCTCGTACATGGACTTCTGGGACCGACTGGACGCCGTCGCCGACCGCTGGAACGTGCTGCGGCACCCGTTCTACGCGCGCTGGTCGAACGGCGAGCTGACGCTCGAGGAGCTGTCGCTGTACGCCGGACAGTACGCCCACGTCGTCGGCGCGCTGGCCGCCGCCACCCGGCAGGCCGCCACGGACGCGCCCGCGCACCTGGCCGGCGAGCTGGCCGAGCACGCCGCCGAGGAGGAGGCGCACGTCGACCTGTGGCGCCAGTTCGGCGAGGCCGTGGACTTCGACCCCGCGGACGCCCCGCTGGCCGAGACCTCCGACTGCGTGCGCGCCTGGTCCGACCCCGAGCGCGGACGGCTCGCGACGCTGGTGGCCCTGTACGCGATCGAGTCCGCCCAGCCGGCGATCTCGGAGACCAAGCGCGCCGGGCTGCGCGAGCACTACGGCTTCGCCCCGGGATCCGCCACCGCCTACTTCGACACCCACGTGGTGCTGGACCGCGAGCACGCTCGCAGCGGCCGCGAGCTGATCGCCGGCCAGCTCGACGCGGCCGCCGGAGACGCGGACGCGCTCGTCGCCGAGGCCGAGCGCGTGCTGGCGGCCAACTGGCGCCTGCTGGACGGCGTGGACCGGGAGAGCGCCCCGCTGCGCGCATGAGCCGCGGGGCGCCGTCCGCGGACGCGCCGCTTCGCGGCGGCTGCCTGTGCGGCTCGGTGCGGTTCGAGGTGACCGAGGACTTCGTCACCGCCGGCTACTGCCACTGCACGCACTGCCAGCGCCGCACGGGCACGGCGTCGTCGGCGCAGGTCCGCGTTCGGCGGTCCGGGTTCCGGCTGCTGAAGGGCTCCGAGCTGCTGCGCGCCTACGGCCCGAGGGCGGGCTGCCGAAGGTCTTCTGCTCGACGTGCGGGGCGAGCCTGTTCGCCGGCGACCCGCTGGCCGACGACGAGGTGACCATCCGGATGGGGGTGCTCGACGAGGTGCCGGAGGGGACGCGGATCCGCTACCGGCAGTGGGTCGACTCGGCCGCCCCGTGGGAGCCGATCCCCGACGACGGCGTGCCGCGCCACGGCGGCCCCCGCCCCGACTGACGCGCTCAGTCGGCCGGAACGTCCGGCGGCAGGCGGCCGTCGTCGCGCAGCTTCTCCAGGTGAGCGTTCAGCGCCTGCTTCGCCGCCCAGCGCAGCATCGGGTCCGCGCCGAGGTCGGTGTCGGCCCACGCGCGCTCGAGGATCTCGTCGCGAGTGGTGGCGCCCGACTCGATCGCGCCGAGCACGAACAGCTCGCGCTGGAGCCGGTGCTGCACGTACAGGTCGATCCGCTCGTGCGGGTTCCAGACGAACGGCCCGTGCCCGGGGCAGATGACCTCGATGTCGAGCTCGCGGAGCCGGTGCAGCGAATCCAGGTAGTCCGCCAGCGAGCCGCCGTCCGAGCCGACGAACACGCTGCCCTTGCCCAGCACCGTGTCGCCGGTGAAGCAGGCGCGGTCACGGAGAAGGCACACGTGGTCGGGCGAGTGCCCCGGCGTGAACAGCGCCTCGAAAGGACCGACCCGGTCGCCCTCGGACGGCCGCACCACCTCCACGCCCCCCGCGCGCGCGGCCAGCGTGCCGGCCGCCTCGTCGTGGTCGCTGTGCGAGTGGGTGAGCACGATGCCCGCCACGCCGGCCGGCTCCGCCGCGCTCAGGATCGCGTCGACGTGCTCCGGCACGTCCGGCCCCGGGTCCACCACCCAGCCCTCCACGAGGTACGTGTTGGTCCCGTCCAGGGTCAGCGCCGACGGGTTCGGCGCGCGCAGGCGCAGGACCCCCTCGGGGGCTCGATCGCGTGTCGGCATTGCCCGATCTTCGCAGCACGGGGTAGGGTCCCCTGGACCACCGAGGGGAGAGACATGCCGGAGGACCTGATGTCGATGTCCGCAATCGAGCAGGCCGCGGCCGTCCGCGCGGGCGATCTGTCGGCGCGCGAGCTGGTCGAGGCGTCGCTCGAGGCGATCGACCGGCTGAACGGCGACCTGAACGCGGTCATCACACGAGTCGACGAGCGCGCCCTGGCCGAGGCGGACAGGGTCCAGGCGGGCGACGAGCGTCCGCTCGCCGGCGTGCCGATCCTGATCAAGGACCTGCTCCAGCTGACCGAGGGCATCCGCACGGCGATGGGCACCGAGGCGTCCGGCGAGTTCACGTCCCCCTTCGACACCGCGCTGGTGGCCAAGCTGCGCGCGGCCGGCGCGATCGTCGTCGGCAAGACCAACACGCCCGAGTTCGGGATCCTCCCCACCACCGAGCCGCACCGCTTCGGCGCCTCGCACAACCCGTGGGACCTTGAGCGCACGACCGGCGGGTCGTCGGGAGGCAGCGCGGCCGCGGTGGCCGCCGGCATGGTCGCGATCGCGCACGGCAACGACGGCGGCGGGTCGATACGCATCCCCGCCTCGTGCAACGGGCTGTTCGGGCTCAAGCCCAGCCGCGGACGGATGTCGTTCGCCCCGCTGGTGGAGTCCGCCACGCACCTGTCGACCGACGGCTTCCTGACCCGCACCGTCGCCGACACCGCGCTGGGGCTCGACCTGGGCGCCGGCTACGAGTGGGGCGACACCTCGTGGCCTCCGCCGCCCTCCGCTCCGTTCGCCGAGGCGGTCGGCCGCGACCCGGGCAGGCTGCGCATCGGGTTCACCACCGTCGCGCCGAACATGGTCGACGTCCACGAGGATTGCGTGGCCGCCGTGCACGGCGCCGCCCAGTTGCTCGAATCGCTCGGCCACGACGTCGAGGAGGCCGCACCCGGGTGGGTCGAGCCCGCGTTGATCGACACCTTCATCAACGTCTGGGTCGCCGAGGTGGGATCGGGCATCGAGGCGCTGGCACCGCTCTTCGGGCAGATGCCCGAGCCCGACCAGCTCGAGCCGCTCAGCCGCGAGATCCTCGAGGGGGCGCGCAACATGCCCTCCACGCAGGGGCTCAACGCGATCCTGATGCTGCGCGGGTTCGGCAGGCACATCGTGTCGTGGTGGCAGGGCTACGACGTGCTCGTCACGCCCACGCTGGCGCTGCCGCCGCAGCCACTCGGGTGGCTCGACCCCGAGGAGGGCGAGCCAGCGATGAAGATGCTGCACACGGCCGGCTACTTCACCCCGTTCACCCCGCCGATCAACGCCACGGGCCAGCCCGCCATGTCGGTTCCGCTGCACCAGTCGGCCGAGGGACTGCCGATCGGGGTGCACTTCGTCGGGCCGCCCGCGGGCGAGGAGATGCTGCTGTCGCTGGCCGGCCAGCTCGAGCAGGCCGCGCCGTGGGCGGACCGGCGGCCGGCGATGGCCGGCGCCGGGGCGTAGCGCGGGCCGGGCGGCCTACTCCGCGAACACCGCCAGCGTGGCGGTGAAGCCGTGCAGGAAGTTGCGGTCGCCGACCGGGCCGATCTCGCCCGCGCAGAAGAAGCCGGCGGCCGGCGCGCCGTGCAGGGCGTCGTCGATCGCGCTCGCGTCGTGGTCGGGCGCACCGAACATGTGCGTGCCGCGCCCGTTGCAGGTGAACACGAGCGCCCCGGCCGGCGGTCCGGGCATCTCGCGCACCCGGCGCTCGAGCGCCTCGCGCAGGTCCTCGTCCGCGGAGTCGCCGTCGCGCACCTGGAGCCGCACGGTCTGGCCCACGCGCACGCGCTCGCCGACGGTGAGCGTGTTGGCCTCCTCGTCCACGTCGAGCAGCCCGCGGATCAGGAAGTCGCCGCGCTCGTAGTCGGGCTTGTTCTCGTCGATCACGATGCCCAGCAGCAGGCCGCGCGCCGCGAGGGCCCGCTCGGCCAGGTCGAGCTCGGCGATCGCGTCGCGAAGCCGAAGCAGGGCCGGCTTGCTGGCCAGCTCCAGGATCACGTTCTCCTCCGCGGCCGTGACCACCATCTCCGGACCGATCGGCCGCGCGCCCTGCGACACGCAGGGGCGCACGTCCACGCCGCTCAGCGCCACGCCCACCGCGCCCTCGCGGGACACGGTCCCGCCGTGCATCAGGGTGCCGAGCCCCGGCCCGCCGCCCGCGCTGGACAGCCCGCCCATCACGGGCAGGCCGGGGTGCTCCTCCGCGATCCGGGCCAGCAGCGGCTCGACCGGGAACGAGTAGGGGTCGGCCAGCAGGATGAGCGCGTCCGAGCCGTCCAGGTCCGGCATGCCGCCGACGGCCACGCGCGACTCGCCGGCCGGCGCCGTCTCCAGGTGGAAGGCGTCCACCTCGGCGTCGGGCAGGGACGCTGCCCAGACGGCCACCCCGCCCTCCTCGAGCTCGCGCCCCGACCCGACCACGCCCTGTGCGCCGCAGCCCACCAGCGCGGGGGCGCCGATGCGCTGGCGCACCGCGGCGAGGCCGTCCTCGACGTGGCTCAGGTTGCGGGCGCCCGCGAACACCACCGCCAGGTCGGCCGGGACGCCGCCAAGGCCGAGGGCCGCGCGCCCGGCCGCCTCGGCGAAGGCGTCCACGCCGTCGTCGGCGGTGGCCAGGCCGGTCGCGATCTTGGTCGTCACGGGTCCATGTTCGCACCCGCCGCCTCGTGGCGCGCGGCCATGCGCGCGCTAGAACAGGGTCGGCCTCGCGGGCGCGGGACGGGCCTTCTTCGCGGGGCCGATCAGGTCCCTGAACTTCGCCGCCGAGGTGGGCGCGTCGGCGCCGCGGTTGTTGTTGAACATCACGTGCACCTCGCGCGCCTCCTCGGCCAGCCCCCGCGCGCGGCCGGCGATCTCCTCGAGCTGCTCGTCCGAGTACTCCCAGCCGAAGCGCTCGGCCACGGTCTTGCCGTGCATGTAGCCCTCGGCGTCGCGCCCATGGGCGCGCATGTAGGCCAGCGCGTCGGAGGTGACGGCGTCCACGGGCGGCATGATCGGCACGTGCGCCTCGCGCGGCGCGTCGACCGCGACGAACGCCACGCCGCGCTCCGACAGCTCGGCGAACGTGCGCTCGGCGCGGTCGCCCGACACCCAGCCGCGGTGACGGAGCTCCAGCGCCACTCGCCGCGGCGCCAGGGCCGCGAACAGCCCGTCGAGCTCGGCCAGCTCGTGCTTCTCAGGCGAGAACGCCGGCGTCAGCTGGAGCAGGAACGCGCCGAGCTTGCCCGCCTCCTCGAGCGGCGTCGCCGCCTCGATCGTCCTCTCGGCCACCGCGCGCTCCAGCTCCGGCGTCAGCCGCACGCGTCCGCGAGGGGTCGTCTCCACGCCGTCGCGCATGTCCGGCGGCAGCGAGTCGAGCGGCGCGGCGTGGCGCGACAGCAGCCGGTGCAGCTTCACGTCGAACACGAACCCGTCCGGCGTGGCGCGCACCCAGCGGGAGACGGTGTCGACCTCGGGTACCGCGTAGAAGCTCGAGTTGAGCTCCACGGCCTCGAAGTGCTGGGCGTACCAGGGCAGGCGCTCGCGGGCCGGCATGCCGGGCGGGTACCACTCCTCCACGAAGCCCGGATCGGCCCAGCTCGAGGTGCCCACGAGGATCCGTCCCGCCATGCCGGCCACGGTAGCTAGCCGCGCCGCCCGAAGCTGTGCGCGGCGGGCAGCACCGAGCGCAGGTTGCCCACGTCCTCGTCGGTGCTCCACACGCGCCGCGGCTCGATGTGCCGGATCTCGCCCAGCGGCAGGTCGGGCCGCTCGAGCCGGTGCACCTCTCTCACCACGACGTTCACCACGCCCTCGCGCCGCTCGAGCCTGCCGCCGGCCACCACGATCGGCTCCGCCCGCACCGTCAGGCGGCAGCTCTCGTAGACCGGCGGCGGGACGATCAGGTTGATGGTTCCGTGCTCGTCCTCCAGCAGCATGAACGTGACCCCCTTGGCGGTGGCCGGACGCTGCCGCGCCACCACCATCCCCGCCACCCGCACCCGCGCGCCGTGCGGCGCCCGCTCGAGATCGGCGCTCGACGCCACGCCCGCGTCCAGGTCCGGCCGCATCAGCTCCATCGGGTGCTCGCGCAGCGTGACCTTGGTGGAGCCGTAGTCGGCCAGGAGGCGCTCCCACGGCGACAGCCCGCGCAGCGCCGGCGCCGCGCCGGGATCGAGCGGCAGGGCCAGCTGCGTGCCGCCAGGCACGGTCGTCCCGGGCGCCGAGACGCCCAGCATCCACAGCGCCTGCCGCCGCCCGCCCTCGACCAGCTCGTCCAGGGCCCCCGCCCACGCCAGCCGCTCTAGGGCGTCGCGCTGCGCGCCGCAGCGCCCGACCAGCTCGGCGAGCGAGCCGAACCCACCGCTGCGCTCGCGCTCCTCGACAACGGCCCGGACGTCCTCCTCGCCCACACCGGCCACGTAACTCAGCCCGACGCGCACCGCCAGATCCGGCGGCCGACCCTCCACCCCGCACTCCGCGCCGGAGGACAGCACGCACGGCGGCAGCACGGGAATGCCGCGCCGCTGCGCCTCGTGGACCAGCGAGTCCGGCGGGTAGAACCCCATCGGCTGCTCGTTCAGGAGCGCGCACAGGAACTCCGGGCCGTAGTGCACCCTCAGCCAGGTGGACTGGTACGCCAGTAGCCCGAACGCCGCCGAGTGCGCCTTCGGGAAGCCGAACCCGGAGAAGCCCACGATCTGCCCGTAGACCCTCCGTGCCACCGCCGGCGACGCGCCGCGCTCGATCGCGCCCTCCACGAACTTCCGCTCGTAGGAGCGCATCGCGGCCTCCGAGCGGTTCCGGCTCATCGCGCGCCGCAGCCCCTCCGCCTCGCCGGACGTGAAGCCCGCGAACGCCATCGCCACCTCGATCACCTGGTCCTGGAAGACGATCGCGCCCAGCGTGTCGCTGAGCACCGCCTCGAGCGAGGGGTGCTCGTACGGCACCCTGTAGGAGGGGTCCGCCCGCAGCGCCTTGCGGCGCTCGATGTAGGGGTGGACGGCGCCGCCCTGGATCGGGCCGGGGCGCACCAGGGCAACCTGCACGGTCAGGTCGTCCAGGGACTCCGGCCGCGTGCGCCCCAGCATCTGCATCTGCGCGCGGCTCTCGATCTGGAACACGCCCATCGTCTCGGCCGCCTGGATCTCCTCGTACACACGCTCGTCGTCGAAGCGGATGCGCGACAGGTCGATCCGCTCCTCGCGCACCCGCGCGATCTCGTCCACGCAGCGCTCGACCGCCGACAGCATCCCCAGGCCCAGCAGGTCGATCTTGAGGAAGCCCGCGTCGGCGCACGAGTCCTTGTCCCACTGCACCATCTGGCGGCCGGTCATGGCGGCCGGCTGGATCGGGCAGATCTCGTCGAGCGGCTGGGTGGAGATGACCATGCCGCCGGGGTGCTGGGTCACGTGCCGCGGCAGGCCCCACGCGTCGTGCACCAGCCGCACCAGCGCGCGCCAGCGGGGCGAGTCGGCGCGGCGCCGGCCGATGGCGTCGGAGAGGTAGCGCTCCACGTCGTGGGCGCCGAACGGATCGGCCGCGCGCGCCGCGCGCTCGATCTCGCCTGGCGGCAGCCCCAGCGCCTTGCCGAAGTCGCGGACGGCCGAGCGCACCTGGTAGGTGGCGAACGCCGCGACGAGCGCCGAGCGGTCGTGGCCGTACCGCTCGTGCACGCGCGGGATCAGCACGTCGCGGATGTCGCGCGGGAAGTCCAGGTCGATGTCGGGCAGCGCGCTCAGGTCCTCGTTCAGGAAGCGCCCCAGGAACAGCTCGTTCTCGACCGGGTCGATGTGCGAGAGGCCGGTCAGGTGGCAGACGATCGACGAGACGCTGGAGCCGCGGCCACGTCCCGGCGGCAGCAGGGATCGGGCGGTGTCCGGCCCGCGCACCTCCACTGCCACCTCGCGCGCCAGCTCCAGCAGGTCGCGATGGAGAAGGAAGAAGCCCGACAGGCCCAGCGACCGGATGATCCGCAGCTCCTCCTCCAGGCGGCGCTCGGCCTCCGCGCGCGTGGCGCGCCCCGCGTAGCGGTCGGCGAGCTGCGCGCGCGACAGCTCGGCCAGCCGCCGGTCGGCGGACTCGTCCTCGGAGCCCGGGTAGCGGTAGCCCAGGTCCGAGGTCAGGTCGAAGCGCAGCCGCTCGGCCAGCCGTCCCGACTCCTCCACCGCGCCGGGATGGTCGGCGAAGCGCGCCGCCATGGCCTCGGGGGGCGCCAGTACGTGCGAGGAGTTGCCGCGCCGGAGCGGCTCCGACTCGTCGAGGGTGAGCAGGTTGCGCACCGCGACGAACGCGTCCTGGAGCGGGACGCGATCGCGTGCGTGCGCGTGGACGTTGCCGGTGGCCACGCACGCGACCCCGAGGCGCTCCGCGAGCTGCGCCAGGTGGCGGTTGCGGCGGCGGTCGCGCCGCGCGAACGGCCGCTGGAGCTCGATGCGGAAGCGGCCCGGCCCGAACGCGCGGGCGAGGCGCCGCGCCATGGCCGCGGCCTCCGCGTGGCCGTCGCGGTCCACCCGGCCCGCCACCGCGCCGTCGCGCGCGCAGCCGGACAGGCAGACGAGCCCCTCGGCGTGGCGCTCCAGGTCCTCCAGCCGCGTGGCGGGCGGCCGCGGATCGGCGGGTCGGTCGCGCGTGCCGGCGTGCGCGCGCGTGATCAGCCGGCAGAGGTTGCCGTAGCCGGTGCGGTCCTGGCAGAGGAGCGTGACGTGGTGACCGTCCTCCAGGGTCAGCTCGGAGCCCACGATCGTGCGCACGCCGAGCGACTTGGCGGCCTGGGCGAGCTCCATCGCGCCGTGCAGCCCGTCGTGGTCGGTGACGGCGATCGCCGCGTGCCCCTGCTCGGCCAGCGCCCCCGCCAGCTCGACCGGGTGCGACGCACCGTCGAGGAACGAGAAGGCCGTGTGGCAGTGCAGCTCGACGTAGGGCATGCGAACGTATGTTCGCATACGGCGGGGGCGAGTACGCCTGGCGCTGTAACGGGGGGCGCTCTACTACGGGGACAACCTCGATGTGCTGCGTCGATACGTTCCTGACGAGTCCGTCGATCTCGTCTACCTCGATCCGCCCTTCAACAGCAACGCGAGCTACAACGTCCTGTTCGAGGAGCAGGACGGATCGCGTGGAAAGCGGCACTCGGAGGCGTACGCCTAGCGTTTCGCTAGAGCCTCCTAGTCCCCTCAGGTGTGAGCTCCGATGTGCTCTGGGCAGTACGGCTTGCCGTCGTTGCCCTCCTTCGTGTGCGTCATGCAGATCGGCCTCTCGCACTGAGCGCAGAAGTAGCTGGCCCAATGATGGCCGCCGCAGATGTAGCACGCCGTCGGCCCCAACACCGGAATCTCGCCCTCTGCCATGGGGATCTCATCTCCTCGTCGTCGTCGTTGGCGGCTACCCGCTCATTCACCTGTGGGTCGAATAACACAGCGCTAGTAGGCGAACATACGCCCTTCCACACGGCAATCCGGCGCTGTAGAGCTATTCGATTGCTACGTACTCGGCTGACGAGGTCGGTTCGGGAACCTGGTCCTCGGGCAGGTCCTGGAAGTGGAGCTCGAGCGCCTCGCGCATGTTGCGCACCGTCTCCTCGGGCGTGCGCCCGGTCGTAACACAGCCGGGCACATCGGGCAGATAGGCGGAGTGTGCCAGCCGGCAAGTCATCGTTGGGATGGCCCGGCAGAGTCACCTTGCCCGGCTTCTCCGGATGCCTGTACTGCCGGGTCATGCCTCCCTTACTCACGAGCGCTGCTCGAACCACCCCCCTCCGGTCAGGTCGCGGAACACCACGGCGTTGCGGCCGTCCTCCAGGATCAGCTCGAAGTAGCGCCGGCGCAGCGGGCGACCGCCCCACCAGCGGTCCTCGACGACCCATTCCTCGGCCACCGCGTCCACCGGCCGCGAGTCCAGCGCGGCCGGACGGCCGTGGCGATCCGCGTCCACCCGCGCGGGCCGCGGCGCGCCCAGGCGGCGCACGCTCACGACTAGCTTCCGGTCGCGCGACGGCCCGCCCGCCCGGAGCCGCCCCCGCTCCACCGTCTGTCCCCGCCCGCCTGGAACGGCGCCAGCACGGCGCGGCGCTCCGGCAGCCGCGAGCCGGGGTCGACCTCGAGCACCCGCAGAGCGGCGTCGGCGCCGGCGGCCTGGCGCGCCTGGCCCACGGCGTCCGAGATGCGGCGGCGGCGCACCGCGACGGGCGAGTCCCCGAGCAGGCGACCCTGGTCGTGCGCCGGCGGGCCGAACGCCTCGACCTCCAGGCCCAGGGCCTGGGCCGGGGCGGGCAGCTCGGCGAGCTTGGGAGCGAGCGCGACCAGGATCCGGTCGCCCTCCGCGCTGGCACGCCTGAGCGTGATCCGCGTGCGCCAGGTGCCGCCCTCCACGAAGCGCGCCGACAGGGCGAGCGAGCGCAGCGTGCGCCCGCGCCGCTCGCGCCGCGCCAGCAGGCGCCCGAGGAGCAGCTCGAGGGCGCGCTCGAGCTGCGGGCCCAGCGCGGCGTCGGGCAGGTCGATCCGCTCGCTGACCGGCTCGGGCGGCCGGCGCGCCTCGAGCGGCGTGTCGCGGCCGCCGGCCAGGTCGAGCGCCAGCCGGCCCGGATGCCCGAACCGCTCGGCCACCGCCGGAGCGGGCAGCGCCGCCAGCTCGCCCAGCGTGCGGATGCCCAGGCGCTCGAGCACGTCGGGCAGCGCCGCCAGCTCGGGACGCGTGCGCAGGAGCCCCACCGGCAGCGGCGCCAGGAACGCGCGCACCGACCCCGCCGGCACCGTGACGACGCCTGGAGCGGAGATGGCCAGCCCGGCGCCGGGCGCGGGCGCCGCCCGCCGCCGCGGCCGGGCGTGGAGAGCTGCCGCGTAGGAGCTGAAGCGGCTGGGCGCGCATCCGATGCGCGCGCCGCGCCCCACCGCCCCCCGGGTGGCCGCCAGCACCCCGTCGAGCCGGCCGCCGTGCAGCCCGCGCAGCCCGTCGGCGGCGAAGAACGCGACCCCCTCGCGGTCGGACTCGCACTCCGCCCCGATGCCCGCCAGCAGGTCCAGCACCCGCCTCCAGGCGGTCCGGACGCCGTCGGGATCGGGTTGCACCAGCCGCAGCTCGGGGCAGCGCGCGAGCGCCTCCCCCACCCTCATGCCGGCCGCCACGCCCAACGCCTCGGCGCCCGCGGACACCTCCCCCACCACCTGCCGCCGACCGGGCTCGGGGGCCAGCGCCACGGGCTGCCCGAGCAGGCCCTGCCTACCGCCGAGAGCCGCCAGCAGAGCGAAACGCACGTACAGGACGCAGACGGTCATACGAACGTATGTTCGCACACTTCTGGGACGGCTGGGCCATTGCGGGGACAGGCTTCCCCCACCTGGGCGTATCGGGGCTAAAGCACCCCCGGGGAGCTGTCGATAAGGCCCTCGACCGGCGGCATCTCCCGTCGCCGCTCGACCAAGCGACCCGACCACTTCAAAGGACCTCCCTTGTTGCCCCAGCTCTCCAAGCGACTTCGCGACGATCGCGGCTTCACGCTGATCGAGCTGCTCGTCACGATCCTCCTGATCGCGATCCTGGCGGCCATCGCCATTCCCGCGTACCTGGGCCATCAGAAGAAGGGCAAGGACGCGGACGCCGAGTCGAACGCGCGCAACCTGGTCTCGAAGGTCGAGCTCTGCTACGCCACGCAGGAGAACTACACGGAGTGCGACACGCCGGCGGAGATCGGCAACGACCTCAACATGCCCTACGGCACCTCCCCGGGCGAGGTCAGCGTGGTGAGCGCCACCAGCGGCACCTTCAAGGTCACCGCCATCTCGCGCGCCGAGAGCGACGGCTCCAACCACACGTTCTCGATCGACAAGAGCGTGGCCGGCACCAACGACCGCACCTGCACCGCCGGCGCCACGAACGACGAAGGCGCCTGCCGCAGCGGCACCTGGTAGCCGGGCCGGCTCCTAGCCGACCGCCGTCAGCTCCTTCGGGAACCCGCTCAGCACCTCGCCGCCGGACTCGGTGACCACCACCAGGTCCTCGATCCGCACGCCGAACCCGTCCGGCACGTACACGCCGGGCTCCACGGTCACGACGTTGCCCGCCTCGAGCTCGCCCTCGCCCGCACGCGACAGGGTGGGCTGCTCGTGCACCTCGAGCCCGACGCCGTGCCCCAGGCCGTGGCCGAAGCGCTCGCCGTGCCCGGCCGCCTCGATGCGCTCGCGCGCGAAGGCGTCCACGTCGCGGCAGGCGGCGCCCGGGCGCACCTCTCCGAGCGTGGCCACCTGCGTACGGAGCACGAGGTCGTAGACCTCGGCGGCCTCGTCGGTCAGCGGACCGGTGGCGAAGGTCCGCGTGCAGTCCGAGCAGTAGCCGTCCAGCACGCAGCCCATGTCCACCACCACGAGGGTGTCGCGCGCGATGGGCCCGTTGCCCGGGCGCGCGTGGGGCAGCGCCCCGTTGGCCCCGCCCGCGACGATCGACGGAAAGGACGGGTCGGACCCGCGGCGGCGCATCGCCGTCTCGAGCTCGAGCGCCACCTCGTGCTCGGTGCGCCCGGCCAGCCCCACCTCGGGGATGAGGCGGAAGACCTCGTCGGCCAGCGCGGCGGCCGCGCGGATCCGCTCAAGCTCGCCGTCGTCCTTGACCTTGCGCAGCTCCTCCACCAGGCGGCCGGCGGCGACCAGCTCCACCCCCTCGCCCACGTATCCGGCCAGCCGCTCGTGCCGGCGCACGGTCAGGCTCGAGTCCTCGAAGCCCACCCGGCCCGAGAGCCGCTTGGCGGCGTCCTCCAGCAGGTCCTGGCGGCCCTGCTCGCGCTCGAACGCGTCGCCCACCTCCCCGCGCGCCTGCGTGACGTAGCGGAAGTCCGTCAGGAACAGGCGCAGCCCCTCGCCGACCACGCACAGGCCGTTGGTGCCCGTGTAGCCGGTCAGGTAGCGCACGTTGACCAGGTCGGTGACCAGCAGCGCGTCCAGCTCGCGCTCGCGCACGAGCGCCTCCAGGCGGTCGGCGCGGGTCACGCGCCCGCTCTGAGCTCGTCGCGCAGCAGCTCCAGCGCCTCGCGGTAGCCGTCCACGCCCTTGCCCTGGACGCAGCCCACGCACAGGTCGCGCACCACCGAGCGCCGGCGCCACTCCTCGCGCTGGTCGACGGCCGACAGGTGAACCTCCACGGCCGGTAGGCCGCTGGCCTCCAGCGCGTCGCGTATCGCGTACGAGTAGTGGGTCCAGGCGCCCGGGTTGAGCACCAGGCCGTCCACCGTCTCGGCCGCCTCGTGGAGGGCCTCGCAGAACTCGCCCTCGTGATTGGTCTGGGAGAACGCCGGCTCGAGCCCGAGGTCGAGCGCGAAGCGCCGCACGCGCACCTCCAGCTCGGTGAGCGTGATCCGCGGGTAGTGCTCGGGGTCGCGGCGGCCGAGCTGATCCAGGTTCACGCCGTGCATGACCTCGACCCTGTTCCTCACGCGCCGCACACCTCCGCCACCGCCGCGCGCAGGTCCTGCTCGTCCACGTCGTGCCCCGCAGTGACCCGGCCCGGCGACTCCACGAGGACGAACGGCACGCGGTCGCCGCGGCGCTTCTTGTCGCGGCCCACCAGGTCCACGACCGCGTCGGGATCGACCCCGTCCGCGCGGAGCGGCAGGCCGCGGGCGGCCAGCAGGCGCCCCACCTCCGCCCGCAGCGGCTCGCGGCCGGACAGGCGCAGGGCGCACATGAGCCCGAGGCCCACCGCCTCGCCGTGGCGGTAGCGCCCGTAGCGGGTGGCGGCCTCTATCGCGTGCCCGACGGTGTGCCCGAGGTTGAGCACCTGCCTGCGGCCCTCGTCGCGCTCGTCCTCGGCCACCACGGTGAGCTTCGTGCGCAGGCAGCCGATCACCACGGCCCGATCGGGGTCGCGGCCGTCGCGCACGCGCGCCCACAGCTCTCCTCCGGCGATCAGAGCCGTCTTGACGACCTCGGCGTAGCCGGCGGCGGCCTCCGCGGCCGGCAGCGTCTCGAGCGCGGAGGGATCCACCAGGACGGCCGCGGGCTGGCGGTACGCCCCAACGTAGTTCTTCCCCTCGGGCAGGTCCACCGCCGTCTTGCCGCCGTAGGCCGAGTCCACCTGGGCCACCAGCGTCGTGGGCACCTGCACGTGGCGTATCCCGCGCTGGTAGACGGCCGCGCAGAAGCCGGCCAGGTCGCCCACCACGCCGCCGCCCACCGCCGCCACCAGGTCGTCGTGCCCGACACCGGCCCGGGCCATCGCCCGCAGGACCTCCTCGGCGCGCGCCAGGGTCTTCTCGCTCTCGCCGGGCGGGATCCGAGCCGCCCAGTCCGAACGCACGGCGTGCAGCGGCGCGACGTTTGTGTCGCTGACGGCGAAGCGGCGTCCCTCGAGCGGGTGGAAGAAATCCCCGCGCAGCAGGCCGCTGCCGACGAACACGGGGTACTCGCCGGACGCGGCGGGGGCCCACACGAGACGGGTGCCCGCGGGCGCCTCCGGGAGGCGCAGGAGGGCCGGCAGCGCGCGCAGGGCCACGCCGCGGTCGGCCGCCGGGATGGTGGCGTCCGCCACGGACTCGTACAGCGCGCGGCGGTCCGCGTGCAGCGCGTCGAAGTTCGCGCGGTCGCGCGCCAGCGGGCGTCCCTTGCCCGACGCCCTGCGCCACGCCGCGTCCGAGCCCACCTCCAGGTGCACCACCACGTGCCGTTCGAGGGCGTCGCGCACGCGCGACGACTCGACCGCGCCGCCGCCCAGCGCGAGCACGCGCACGTCCGGCCGGCCGAGCAGGTCCACCACCAGCTGCTCCTCGCGGCGGCGGAACTCGGCCTCGCCCTCGCGGTCGAAGAACGACTCGATCGATTCGCCCAGCGCCCGCTCGAGCTCGTGGTCGGAGTCGAGCGGCTGCTGGCCGAGCGGGGCGGCCACCGAGCGGGCGGCGCTCGACTTGCCGGCTCCCATGAAGCCAACGAACACGACGGCGCGGCCGCCCCCGGTTCCCGCGCCCGATGCAGAGCCTGCTGCCGCTACCGCCTCCAACCGATCCGCTC
>DASVQK010000161.1:0-6521 GCA_036389105.1 Thermoleophilaceae bacterium | reverse complement strand
CGCGCTGACGCTGTTCGCCGGCGATCAGCTGTACGGGATCGGAGGGATGATCTTCTGGTATATGGGCGGCGTGGCGCTACGACGACGCGAGCTGCTGGAACGGCGGACCGCGTGAGGGCCGCGATCGCCCGCGTAGTTCTCGTGCTGTGCGTCGCCGCGTTCGCGGGCGGGGCGGCCATCGCATTCTCCGACGCCCAGCCGCGGGAGTACACGTCGGCGATGCGGTTCTCCTTCGGGCGCCTGCTCTCTCCCGAGCTGCAGGTCCTCGGGCCGAACTTCTCCGACCCCGTACCCGACGCAGGCATTCGCCTCCAGACCGAGGCGGCAGTGGTCGCGTCGTTCGACGTGGCCCGGGCCACGGCGGCCGCCGCGCCGGACCTCGGCTACACCGCGGGGGAAGTGGCCCGCCACGTGGACGTGCTGCCGATACGCGACACGCTGGTCGTGGCGATCACCGCTCACTCGTCGACCCCCGAGCGAGCGGCGCGACTGGCGGGCGTGTACGGGGAGCAGTTCCTCCGGCTGCGCCGCGGTCGCGACCGCACCCGGGCTGGCGTCGTGGAACGGGCCTTGAAAGCCCAGCTCGCGGCGTTGTCGCACAAGGAGACGCTCGGCCTGAAGGGCGCTGCCCTGCGCGACCAGCTGGGCGTGGTCGGCGTGCTTCGGCGCGTGGGAACCGGAAGCCCCGAGATCATCGAGCGGCCCAAGCTCTCGGCCGCCCCGTCGAGCCCCGACACCACGCGCAACGTACTGTTCGGGATCCTGTTCGGGCTCGCCCTGGGCATCGGCATGGTCGCGCTGCGCGCCGAGAGCCGCAGCCGCGCCGCCGGAGCCGCACGCCGCGCCTCGAACGCGGTCCGCGCGCGTTGACGGCCGCCCCGTCCGTCTCGCTGCTGATGCCCGTCTACAACCGGGAGCACCTGCTCGACCGCGTGCTCGAGAAGCTGTGCGAGAACACCACCTACCCCGAGGTCGAGCTCGTGGCGGTGAACGACGGGTCCACCGACCGCAGCGGCGAGATCCTCCGCCGCTGGCGCGACAGTGGCCGCTTCCCGGGCGCCTTCAACCTGATCGAGAAGCCCAACAGCGGCGCCATCGACTCGCTGAACACGGCCCTGAACGCGGCCACGGGCGAGCTCTGCGTCCAGCTCGACGACGACGTGACGGTGGAGACCCCGGGCTGGATCGAGCGGATGGTGGACCTGATCACGCTCGACGAGTCGGTCGGGGTGGTGACCGGGAAGGTGGTCATGGACTCGGGCTACCTGCACGCCTGCGGCGTCAACGTGGTGGGCCCGCTGGGATGGCACGACCGGCCCTCGCGCCCGCTCGAGAAGACCGGCCGGCGGCTGTGGCTGACGCGCGCGGAGCACCCCAAGGAGGGCCAGGGCGGCGACGCGGAGGCGCGGGTGGCCGAGGTGGACTCCGGGATCGGCTGCTGCATGATGTACCGGCGCGAGGAGGCCCTAGCGGTCGGCGGCTACGACCTGGCCTACGCCCCGGTGTGGTTCGACGACGTTGACCTGTGCCTGTCGATCCGCAAGCTGGGGAAGAAGGTCTTCTACCTCCCGGACGTCCGGGTCATCCACTACTTCGTCGCGCGCCGCAGGTCGGAGCGGTGGTATGCGCGATTCCACCCCCGGCGGATCGCGAAGGCCATCGTCCGGCGCACGGGCGGGCGGCTGCCGCTGGGCATGCGGGCAGCCATCGAGAGGCGCGTGCGCGTGGACCTCGACATGCACTTCACCCGCCCGCAGGTCCTGCTCCTGGGCCGCCACCACGCCTACTGGCGCGAGAAGTGGGGCTGGGACGCGCGGAACCCCGATATGGACGAGGTCCAGCGCCGCTGGGGCGGCACCGAGATCTGCTGGGCCACCGACCCGGAGCGGCGGGCGGCCGGCGAGCGGATCGCGCGCGAGTACGAGGCCAGGCGCCGCCAGCCCGCCGTCCCCGGCGTCTAGCTCCCGGTGAGCTCCCCGCGGGTCGTCGCGGCAGTGGTCACGCGAAATCGGCGCGACATGCTGCGCGACAGCCTGCCCGCGGTGATCGGGCAGACCCGCGAGCCGGACCGCGTCGTGGTGGTGGACAACGGCAGCGACGACGGCACCGGAGCGATGCTGGCCGAGTCGTTCCCCGGCGCGCTGGTCGTGACCCTCGAGGCCAACCAGGGCGCGACCGGCGGCTTCCACGAGGCGATCGCCGCGGCCCTGCGCGAGGGCGCCGACTGGCTCTGGCTCCTGGACGACGACTGCTTCCCGCGGCCGACCGCGCTGGCGGAGCTGCTCGCCGCCCTGGAGCGGCTCGACGGGGCGGAGCCGCCCGCGCTGCTCAGCAGCCGCGTCGAGTGGCGCGACGGGCGGCCGCATCCCATGAACCGGCCGATCGTCCGCTCGCGGGACGAGGACGTGCTGTTCGCCGCGCTGAGGGACGGCCTGCTGCCCGTGCGGGCCGCCACGTGGGTCTCGCTGCTGATCTCGAAGGAGGCGGTGGAGCGCTCGGGCATGCCGCTCCGCCACTTCTTCTACCAGGCCGACGACATCGAGTACACCGCGCGGATCCTGCGCCGCGCCCGCGGCTACTTCGTCCCCACCAGCGTGGTCGAGCACCGCACGCCGGCGCAGCACACGGCGGTCGACGACGACCACCGCTTCTTCCACCACACCCGCAACACCGTCCTGATGCTCCGCGGCGGCGCGTGGGCCCCGAGCGAGAAGCCGAGCCTGGTCTGGTGGCTCGTGCGATCGTCGGCCGCCTACCTCAGGCTCAACCGCTTCAGCCGCGCCAGCGTCAGGACGCTGATCGCCGGCCTGGCGGCCGGGCTGCGGCTGCCGGCGCGCTGATCCACTCGCCCGCGCGCTCGGCGAGCTTGTAGCCCAGCACCAGCTTCTCCCGACCCGAGAGCGCCCGTCCACGCAGGAGCCGAATCGCGCTCAGCGGATCGCCGGCGGGGTCGCGCACCGTCCGCAGCGCCCGGCTCTCGGCGGCGGGCACCAGGTAGCCCGCGCCCTCGCGCAGCAGCCGCGCGGTCCACTCGAAGACGCCGCTCGGGCCCAGGCGCGCGCGGCGGGCGGGCAGCTCCGACTCGGCGGCGCCGCGTGCCACGAGCGCCGGGGCCGCCGTGGCCCTGACCGGCAGCAGGCGGCGCTCGGCGGCTGCCAGCGCCAGGTCGGCCCGGTCGCGGTGGAACCACACCCCCCGCCCCCGATCCGCGCGCCCGTTCGAGTCCAGCACAACGCCGGCGAGCACGACCGGAGCGGGCAGGCCGGCGGCGTCCTCCAGCGCGTCGAGCAGCGCCGCCAGCGAGTCGGGGGCCGGCGCGGCCGTGCCGTCCAGCACCCAGACCCAGTCCGCGCCCGTGTCCAGCGCGCGCTCCAGCCCCGCGCGCAGGCCGCCGGGGTCGCGCACCACCGTCCGCGGCGGGCGGCGCTGAGCGGCCAGCGCGCCCTCCATCCGCTCGTCGACGCCGCCGACGAGCGCGCACACTGAGGGCTGGGCCGGGCCGTCGTCCACCCGCGGGGGCATACCAGTTGGCAACGGTTCTTGCGCCGTGGAGCCGCCTGGCGGGTCTATTCTGGCCCCGTGCGCGTGCTCCGGTCCCGCAAGCCCAACGTCGAGCGGATGAAGCGCAAGCGCGACCTCGACGGGCTGCGCGAGGCGCTCCGCTATCGCGAGACGGTGGTGGACGAGGAGGGCGAGTGGGACGTCGGGCTGGACGTGCGCGTCGCCGCCGCCGAGGCGATGTCGGAGTTCAACGGCCCCGCCGTGGCCGCCGACCTGGCGGAGGCGCTCGACGACCCTCAGCCAGCCGCACGCCTGGCGAGCATCGACGCCCTGTCCAAGCTCGGCCTGGTGGTAGCCGTGAACGACCTGGCGCGCTGCGTGGCGGCGCGCGACGAGGGCGCGGACGAGGTCTCGGACCGAGCGCTGGATCTGCTGGCCGGCTGGCAGGTGGAGGGGCCGGCGGAGCTGCTCGTGGAGACACTGCTGGAGCCGGGCGCGCCCCCGCTCGACGACCGCCACCGCGAGGCCCTGACGCGGCTGATCGAGGCCGACCCGCGGAGCGCCGACGCCGCCCGGCTGCTGGTCGACGGGATCGTCGCCGTGCTGCAGGAGGCGCCCGACGAGCAGGCCGAGCCCCGCGCCGAGCGCATCCTCGGCTGGCTCGCCCCCCTCGCGCCCGACACGGTGCTGAACGCGCTGGTCGACGGCAAGGCCTCGCCCGGCGCGATGCGCGTGGCGGGCCAGCTGGGCGACGACCGCGCGGTGGACCCGATCCTGCGCGAGCTGAGGAGCGCGGACCCGGCGATGCGGCGCTCGGCCGCCATGGCCGCCGGCCAGCTGAACCACACGCGCACCGTCATCGGGCTTCTGACCGCCACGCAGGACCCCCAGCAGCAGGTGCGCGACGCGGCCTCAGCGGCGCTCGACCGCATGGGCACGGCCGCGGTGATCGCCGCGATGGCCACGTTCGTGGCGCCCGAGAGTCTCGGCCCCGTCGAGGAGGTCGCCGCGGAGACGCCGTCCCTGCCGAAGACGCCCGACCAGATCGCGGCCGGGGCGCCCGACGCCGCCGGCGTGCGCGACGGCTCGGGCGCGCCGGAGGGCCCGCGACCGCCCGATGGCTCGACCGCGCCGAACGGCGCCCGGCCGCCCGGCCTCCGGCGCCGCAGGGGCGGCGTCGTGGACCGCCTGCTCGGCCGCCTCGAGTAGTCCCGCGCCCGTCGTGGACGACGCCCGCCGCACCACGGCGATGTGGACGATGGCGGTGGACGCGGTGACCGCCGAGGTCGCGTCGGCCCTGGAGGACGCGGGCGTGGACAGCATCCTGCTCAAGGGCCCGAGCGTGGCGGGCTGGCTGTACGACGACCCCGCCGAGCGGCCCTACGTGGACTCCGACCTGCTCGTGGACCCCACCAAGCTCGCCACCGCCGCGGCCACGCTCGAGCGGCATGGCTTCCACCGCGGGTTCGGGCCGCTGCCCCACCCCGGGATGCGGGCCGCGCCCTCGTACCCGTGGCACCGCGGGGAGTCGGCCGTGGACCTCCACGAGACGCTGCCGGGCTCGACCGCCGACCGCCGGGTGGTGTGGGCGGTGCTCAGCGCGGGACGCGAATGGCAGACCGTGGGCGGACGTGCCGTGCCCGTCCTTTCCAGGCCCGCCCGGCTGGCGCACCTGGCGCTGCACGCGTCCCACCACGGGCCGCGCGTCGAGCGGCCGATCGCGGACCTGCGCCGCGCGCTGGAGCGTGCGTCGCCCGAGGAGTGGCACGCCGCCACCAAGGTGGCCGACGCAATCGGCGCCGCGGCGGCCTTCGCGCGGGGCCTGGCGCTGACGCCGGACGGCGCCCGGCTCCTGCCGGAGCTCGGACTCGAGGGGCGCTGGTCCGTGGAGGCGCTCCTCGACGCCGACGGCGTCCCGCTGGCCGCCGGACTGGAGCGGCTGAGCGCGACGCGCGGGCTTCGGGCCAGGAGCGCCGTGCTGCGCGACGAGCTGCTGCCGAGCGCCGAGTTCATGCGCTGGTGGAGCCCGCTGGCCCGGCGCTCCAGCCGCGGGCTGGCGGCCTCCTACCCGCGCCGCTGGCTGTACCTGGCCGCGCGGCTTCCGTCCGCGCTTCGCGCCTGGCAACGCGCCCGAGCAGCGGTCAAACGGGGCTGAGCGCGCGAGAAGCCGCTGAAATTCGTCCGGCATATCCGGGGAAAGCGAGGTCGCGAACTGGCTTTCCGGCCCGGTTTCCGCAAGACTGCGCGACTAGGATGGACAGCAAGTGTCGACCGCTCTGATCGTATTGCTCATCGTCTGGATCGTCGTCCTGCCGACGACGGTGCTCGGCGCCACCGCGGTCGCGTGGCGCCTGAGCGAGCGGCGGCGGGCGCGCGAACTGGCGAGCTCGACGGTCATGCGCATGCCCGACCGCGCCGCGAACCTGTAGCGCTGCCCGACCACAGCGGGTATCTTTGGCCCACGGGGTATGGAAGCCCCACGCAGTCAAGGGCACAAAATGCACGCTTCGACGTATAGCCGGCCGGAGGTCAAGGACTACGGGACGCTCCTCGAGCTCACGGCCCAGCTGGACGTGCACACTGTGGGCGTGGCGGCCAACGTCGTGATGGCGGCCATGAGCAGCCCGATGGCCCCGATGCAGGACCCGACCGTGGCCGGGACGCTCGACACCAACCAGGTCGGAGGCGCTCGCGGCGGCGGCGGCGGGGGAGGCGGCGGAGGCCTTCTGGGCCTCGGATCCGGCGGCGGCGGGGGCGGCGGCAAGCTGCCGTTCACCGGCTTCCCCGTGATGCTCCTGGCCTCCTTGGGCGCGGCGATGGCGTCCGCCGGCGTGGCGCTCCGAGCGCTGCTCCGCCGGCAGCCCAGGCCCGAGAAGCCCTGAGCAGCGGCGGCCGAGCGCCGCCTACTCGATCCCCAGCCGGTCCAGCAGGCCCTCGTCGCGCCGCCATCCGCGCCTGACGCGCACCGACAGGTCCAGATGCACGCGCCTGCCGGTCAGCGCCTCCATCTCGTGCCGCGC
>DASVQK010000160.1:0-29078 GCA_036389105.1 Thermoleophilaceae bacterium | reverse complement strand
GGCTGAACTCGCGCTGGAACGGGCGCACGTCGTGGTCCACGCCCAGGGCGAAGCGCATGCGGTCGATGGCCCAGGCCGCGGTGTCGGCGCTGGGCGCCCGCGCGTGCAGCCGCACCGCCGACGACGTGGGCCAGGCGGCCACGATGGCCTCCTCCGCGTCGCGGTGCAGCACGCGCACCAGGGCGCCGCGGCGGCGGCGCAGGATGCCGTCGCGCCCGGCCGGCGGCAGCCGGTAGGGGCCCGGCGGCCGGACGTCGAGCTCGATCGCGGCGCCCGCCCGGGCGGGCCGCCCGACTCCCGCCGCCCGCCGCCGCTCCGGAGGGGCGAGCGGCGCCGTCAACTATCGCTTGACGACGTGGACGTCCACGAGGAACGAGCGCGAGGCGGCGATCTCCAGCGCACGCTCGGCGCGGCTCTTGCGTCGCGGCACGATGCCGAAGCGCCGCGGCCGCGCGCGCAGGGCCCGCAGGAGGACGATGGCGGCCAGACCGGCCAGGAAGCCCCCCGTGGCGGCGACCACGGGCGCGGCGAGCGGAGCCTCGGGGGCGGGCTCGACCACCCGCGGCTCGGCCAGCACCGGCAGGTTCCGCGGCTCGTCGCGGTCGCCGGTGGCGGCCGGCTCGGCCGGCGGGATGGCGGCTTCCTCCTCCATGAGAGCGGCGAGTGTACCCGCCCCCCGGGATGGCCGGGACCGCTCCCGGCAGCCCCTGTGCGCTCTAAGCGAAAACCCGCTCGTACACCCGGTAGCGCTTGACGATCCGGCCGCCCATGGCCTCCATGCCGCGGTTCATCGCCTCGTTGCTCTCGAGTATCCAGCCCATCTCGCCGCCGTGCTGGGGCTTCACCGCGGCCATCCGGAAGTGCTCGGCGTACATCGCCGCGGCGATGCCGGTGTGCTGGTACTCGGGCAGGACGCCGAGGAAACCCACCCGCACACGGTTCACCCGCGGCTTGTACCAGAGGAACTTGGCCCAGCCGAACGGCAGGATCCGGCCGTTCATCCGCTTGAAGACCTGGTTCACGTCGGGGATCGTCAGCGCGATGCCCACGGTGGTGCCGTCGGGCGTGTCGCAGGCCATCAGCCAGTCCTCGTCCAGGATCGGCTTCATCTCCCTGGCGGTGTGGGCGATCTCCTCGCGGCTGATCGGGACGAACGCCCAGTTCGTGCTCCAGGCCACGTTGTAGATCTCGAGGAAGGTGTCGAACTCGTCCTCGATCCTGCGCTTGTCGAGCTTGCGCAGGGTGATGCCGTGCTTGGGCTCGAGCTGCTCGGCCATCTCCCAGATGACCGGGAGGACCCTGTCGCGGTCGGTCACCTCGAGGTTCCACATGAACATGTCCTGCGCCTTGGTCAGGCCCGCTCCCTCCACCAGGCCCTGGTAGTAGCGCGGGTGGTAGGGCTGCTTGACCATCGGCGGCAGGTCGAAGCCCTCGATCACGATGCCGGACTCGTCGTTCATCGTGAAGTCCATCGGGCCCACCATGCGGTCGCGGTCGCGCTCGCGCAGCCAGGCCTCGGCGGCGCCCAGCAGGGCGGCGGCCACCTCGGGGTCGTCCTCGGACTCGAAGAACCCGAACATGCCCCAGCGGTTGCCGTGGAAGCGGTTGAAGTCGTGGTCGATCTGGGCGGTGATCCGGCCCACCGCCTCGCCGTCGCGCCAGGCGACGAAGTACTCGGCCTCGCCGTGGCCGAAGAACGGGTTCTTGCCGCGGTCGAGGAATCGCCTGCGCTCGAACACGAGCGGGGGGACCCACAGCGGCTCGTTACGATAGATCCGCCAGGGCAGGCGTATGAAGCGCTTCAGCTCCGCCTTGGAGCTGACTGGACGGACGTCTACCGGCACGAGGGGAACCTACTCCCAATGGCGCAGACCGTTACCGACCTGTTCGAGAAGGCGCGCACTCACGAGCGCCTGGAGCTGCTCCGCGCGGCCCGCGAGGCGGACGTCATGCCGTACTTCCGGCTGCTCGAGGGCGAGGCCGGGCCGGTGGTGGCGATGGAGGGCGCCGAGCGGGTGATGCTCGGGTCCAACAACTACCTGGGCCTGACGCGCGACCCGCGCGTGAAGGACGCCGCGCGGGCGGCGCTCGACCGCTACGGGACCGCCCTGACCGGCTCGCGCTTCCTGAACGGCACCGTGCCGCTCCACCTGGAGCTCGAGCGCGAGCTGGCGGACTGGATGGGCACCGAGGCCGCGCTGGCGTTCACCACGGGCTACCAGGCCAACGTGGGCTGCCTGTCGACGCTGCTGGCGCCGGGGGACACCGTGATCTGCGACTCCGGCGACCACGCCTCGATCATGGACGGCGTGATGATGTCGCGGGCCAAGCTGCGCCCGTTCCGCCACCACCGGCTGGACAAGCTCGAGTCGATGCTCGCGCGGGCGGCCGAGGACGGCGGCGGCGTGCTCGTGGTGGTGGACGGCGTGTTCTCGATGGAGGGCGACGTGTGCGACGTGCCGCGGGTGGCGGAGCTGTGCCGGGCGCAAGGCGCGCGGTTCATGGTGGACGAGGCGCACGGCGTCGGGGTGCTGGGCGCGCGTGGCGCGGGCGCCAGCGAGGCGCTGGCCGCCGAGGACGCGGTGGACCTGCGGATGGGCACCTTCTCCAAGTCGCTCGCGAGCTGCGGCGGGTTCATCGCCGGGCCCGCCGACGTGATCGAGTTCCTGCGGCTCCAGTCGCGCGCGTTCATGTTCACGGCGGCCGCCGTTCCCGCCGCCGTGGGCGCGGCCCTGGAGGCCGTCCGGATCATCCGCTCCGACGAGGGGCCGCGGCTGCTGGCGCGGCTGGCCGACAACGCCAAGTACCTCGAGCGCGGTCTCGAGTCGCTGGGCTTCCGCGTGGTGCGCAGCGGGGCCGTGGCGCCGGACGGCTCCGAGATCGTGACACCGGTGGTGCCGGTGCTGGTGGGCGACGACTGGAAGGCCGCGCTCCTGTGGAAGGCGCTGTACGACGGCGGCGTCTACACCAACGTCGCGCTCTATCCCGCGGTGGAGCGCGGGGGCGCGCTGCTCCGCACCAGCGTGATGGCGACCCACGAGCACGAGCACCTCGACCGGGCGCTGGGCGTGTTCGAGCGCTGCCGGTCGGTCATCGAGCAATGAGGAAGGCCCGGATCTCCCTGGCGACCTCGCCCGCCTCGTCGCGCAACCGCCGCCAGGTCACCCGCAGCACCCGGTAGCCGGCCAGCTGCAGGACCGCGTCGCGCTTGCGGTCCTCCTCGAAAGCCCTGGCGCTCTCGTGATAGCCGCGCCCGTCGAGCTCCACTATGAGCTTCCGTTCCGGCCACGCCATGTCCACCTCGAAGCCGGCGACTACGGAGTTGACGACCGGGTCCGGCAGGCCTTCCTCGCGACAGAGGTCCAGGAAGTCGCGCTCGAGCTCCGACCGCACCGGCGGCGGCTCCAAGCGACGCTCTACCAGCGCCGCCAGCGGTTTCACGCCGCGCCGCCCAGGGTTGCGGCCGATAGTCGCCTCCACCGCGCGAACATCGAGAATGTGCAGCCGTGGGCCTCTTCCCATACCCGCTCCAGTGTGGGCGACGACTCCATGCTGCCGACGCGCCAGCGAAGCGACCCGTGCGGCACGTGGTTGCATTTGATCTCGCATAGCGAGACTAAGTGCATCCACCCCCGGATTCGCCCCCGGCCGAGGGACGGGGCTACGAGATCGTCTGGACCTTGAAGAGGTTGGTGCCGCCGGCCAGGTGGGCGGGGAGGCCGGCGGTGATGCCGATCTTGTCGCCCGCCTCGACAAGGCCGGCCTGCTTGGCCGCCTCGGCGCACACCTCGAGCAGCGCCGGGGTGTCGTGCGGCTCCTCGCTGAGCTGGCCGCGCACGCCCCAGTAGATGCAGCAGCGGCGCACCACCTCGATCCGCCGGGACAGCGCCAGGGTGGGCACCTGCGGGCGGTGGGAGGAGATGAGCTGCGCGGTGCGGCCCGTGAGCGTCGGGCACACCAGGGCCTTAAGGCCGAGCTGGTAGACCGCCCCGACCGCGCCGAACGCGATGGCGGCCGACTCGTCGCCGCCGCGCAGGCCGCGCTCGGTGAGCATGCGCCAGTAGGGCAGCTCGCGCTCGGTGGCGCGGGCGATGGCGGCCATCATCGACACGGCCCCGGCGGGGTCGCGGCCGATCGCGGTCTCCTGGGACAGCATCACCGCGTCGGTGCCGTCGAAGATCGCGTTGGCCACGTCGGCCACCTCGGCGCGGGTGGGCCGGGTGGAGCTGACCATCGACTCGAGCATCTGCGTGGCGGTGATCGACGGCTTGGCCTGCTGCCCGGCCTCGTGCAGCAGCCGCTTCTGCACCAGCGGCACCTCCTCGATCGGCAGCTCGATGCCCAGGTCCCCGCGGGCCACCATGATCCCGTCGGCCGCCCGGACTATCTCCGCGGCGTTGGACGCCGCCTGCGGCTTCTCGATCTTGGCGAACACAGGCGTGTCGCTGTCATGGGCGCGCAGCCGCTCGCGCACCGGCTCCAGGTCCCGTCCGCTGCGGATGAACGAGAGCGCCATGAGGTCCACGCCCATCTCGATCCCGGCGTCGATCATCCGCAGGTCGTCGTCGCTCACGGCCGGGAGCGACATCGTGACGTTGGGAAGGTTGAGCCCCTGGCGCGAGCCGCAGGTCCCCCCCACCTCCACGAGCACCCTGACCTCGCCCTCCCGCACGTCGCGGACCCGCAGGCGGATCGCGCCGTCCGAGAGGTAGACCACGTCGTCGGCCTCCACGAGCTCCGAGAACCCGGGCCACGCCACCGGCAGCCGCTCGGAGTCGCCCTCGATCTTCTCGGCGGTGAGCAGCACGCTGCTGCCCACCTCGAGCCGGGCCACGTCGCCGGCCACCGGGCCGATCCGGAGCTTGGGGCCGGGGATGTCCTGGAGGACCGCCACTTGGCGGCCTACGCGCTCCGACGCCGCGCGCACCAGCCCCACGGTCTCGGCGTGCTCGTCGACGTCGCCGTGGGCGAAGTTGAGCCGCGCGACGTCCATCCCCGCCTCGACCATCCGGTCCAGCACCTCCGGCTCGCGCGAGGCCGGTCCGATGGTCGCCACGATCTTCGTTGACCGCATCTCGGGGAGGTATACACCCACCGGGGGTCCCGTGTCCGAGTTCGCAAGGCCACCCGGTCCCCCACCTGAGTGGCTCCCACGCTTGTCCAAAATCGGACAAGCTCGCGAGCAAAAGAAAAGCCCGCTCTTAGCGGGGCGGCACGGTTTGCCCGGTTGACCTTCGGGGATCCTTGGGCGTAGGTTTCCGAGGCCGTCGCGACACGCGGAATCGGATTGGGAGCCGAGGGAGCGGGACGAGAGTCGCCCTCGTACCGCGTGCCGAGAACTTGTACTGGGAACAACCGTCTGGGGAGGACGAATGGGCGACACCGCCGTGAGGACCGCTGCCCCGCAACACCTGCGCGCGCTCCAGCGCGCGAACCGTGTCCGGCTGGCCAGGGCTGACCTGAAGCGCAGGATTGCGTCGCAGGAGACGTCGGCCGCCGAGGTGATCCTCGACTGCCCGTGGGAGGCCGCGAGCATGGAGATCAGCGACCTCCTGATGAGCCAGCGGCGCTGGGGGCGGGCCAGGTGCCGGCGGTTGCTGCTGTCGCTCGGGCTTCCCGAGAACAAGCAGATCGGGACCCTCACGACGCGCCAGCGTCACGCGCTGGCCGCGCTTCTGACGGCGAAGACGGGCACACCTCGAATCCTGCGGGAGGAGGCGCTCGTAACCGCCTGACGGGGGCCGCTCCGGCCGCGGGGGACCCCTCGCCACCGCGTCCGGACGTCCCGCCGCCGCTTCCGCTCAGCGAACGAGCGGGAGCGGCGGCAGGTCCCCGCTCGTCTCCTCCAGCTCCCGGCCGGCAGTCTCCGGGAAGCGCAGCGCCACGATCGCACCGGCGATCAGCGGGAAGCCGGCCAGCACGGCGATCCCGTGGCCGATGCCCAGCGAGTCGCCCAGCACTCCGGCCAGCAGCAGCCCGACGGCCGAGCCGGTCACGCTGAGCACCAGGATGGCGTTGTTGCCCGCCGCCCGCACGCGCGTCGGCAGCATCTCCGGCCCGTAGACGACGAGCGCCACCCCGCTGGCCGAGCCCGCCGCGTTGGCGACCGCCGCCAGCGGCCAGATGAGCACCGGGCCCGCGAGCAGGAAGCCCACGTAGCCGGCCAGGCCGATGGCGCCGAGCGGGAGACCGATCCGCTTGCGGCCGCGCGTGTCGGCCAGGCGCGCCCCCACGAGCAGGGCCGGAATCGCGGGAGCGGCGGTCGCCGCCAGGAACAGGACGATCACACCCGGCGAGAGCCCGTGCACCTCGTCCAGGTAGCGGTTGAAGAACTCGGTGAGCGGCGCGAAGAAGATCGAGCTGAGGAAGACGGCAGCGCCCACGAGGGCCACCCTTCCCCGCACGTCGCGCGTGCTCATCAGCTCCATCAGCCCGTGGCGCTCCGCGGCGTGGCGGATGAAGCGGCCTGACTCGGGCAGCCGGCGGCCCGCCCGCAGGACCAGCGGCAGCGCCAGGAGCTGGAGCCCGTACGCGGCGGCCAGCCCCCACCTCCCCGCCGCCGCCAGGGGGATGGCGACCACGGCGAGCGCGCTGCCGCCGCCGCTCGCCAGGGCGAGCAGCGAGACGACCACGGTCCGGTTGCGCGCCGGCACCAGCTCCACCGCCAGGACGAACATCGTGATGGTGAGCGCCGCGTCCAGGCAGCGCAGGGCCACGTGCGCGGCGATGTAGACCTCGAACGTCGGAGCGAGACCCACGAGGGCCGCCGCCACGCAGTGCACCACGGCGGCCGCGGCCACGAAGCGGCGGCGCCCCCGCCGGTCGGCGATCGCGCCGACCACCAGCGCCAGCAGCACGCCCGTGCGCACGATCGCCAGCCCCACCCCGAGCTCGCTGTCGCTCGCGTGGTAGGCGTCGCCCGCGTAGGGCAGCGTCTGCGTCAGCAGCCCGCCGGTGCCCCCCGCGAAGCCGGTCGAGAGCGCGATCAGCGCCACCGAGGCGATGGCGGCGGTCGCGGCCGGCGGCTGCGGCTCCGGTGGCGCCCACCACGGCGTGCCGCTCGGCAGCTCCTCCCCGGCGTCGGCCGCCGCCTCGATCGCCCGCGCGCGGCGGCGCGCCTGGAGCGCCCACAGAAAGCGGAAGTACGGGATCGGCAGCCGGTAGTCCACGCGGTGGCGCCCGTCCGGACCGCGGGTGAGCTCCGGCGCCTCGACCAGCGGGAACGTCTCCGGCGAAAGGCGCATCCGGCGAGTCAGGCCTGACCGGCGGGCGTCAGGAGGGCGGCGGGATGAAGCGGCCGCCCAGCTGCTCGGCGGGCTCATCCACGGTGAACCCGGGACCGCGCGTGGCGATCTCGATCACGTGGCCGTCGGGGTCGCGCAGGTAGATCGACTGGAAGTACGTGCGGTCGAGCATCTCGGTGCAGCCCACCCCGCGCGACTCGAGGTAGCTCCGCCAGCCCTGGAGCTCCTCCGCGCTCTCGACCCAGAACGCGAAGTGGTGGGTCGAGCCGCGGCCCACCACGCCGTCCTCCATCCGCGGGTACTCCATGCAGGTGATCACGGTGCCGGGCGTGCCCACGGCGTCGCCGAAGTAGAAGTGCCGGGCGCTGGTGTCGTCGTAGTTGGCCGTCTGCTTGACCAGGCGGAGCCCGAGCGTGTCGCGGTAGAACGCCGCCGACCGGTCCAGGCTCGAGCAGATGAGGGTGATGTGGTGGATGCCGCGCAGCTGGAGGCGGCGCTCCTGGCCCTGCGGCGTCTCCGCCTGCGCGCTCAATTGCCCGAGAAGAACGGGATCGGGGACGCGCCCGAGAAGAAGAAGAACCAGATGCCGAACCCGAGCAGGGCGACCGTGGCGCTCGCCACCAGCACGCCCTCGAGCGGGGCGTTGCCGTAGGTGTCGAGCCCGCGCGCGGCCCGCAGCTCGATGTGCTTGCGGTTGAGGAAGCCGAGCAGCGGGACGATCAGCAGGATGCCCACGATCACCCCCGCGCCCATGGCCAGGAGCGCGGCGCCCACCGAGTGGGTGGCGCCCTGCACGCGCGACCCGATGTAGAGGCAGCCGAGCGGCATACCCACCCACAGGCCCAGGCTGCCCAGGAACATGATCGCCACGAGCAGGGCGGTGTTCGAGCCGGCTCGCATGAGGTTGCGCACCGCGGCCAACCTATCTGAAGCCGAGCCCGCCTGACCGGCGCTTGAACGCCTCGCGGAACAGCCAGAACGCGGCGACGAACACGATCCCGCCCACGGGCAGCACCATCGCCTGGGCCGCGTCCCCCCGGCCGCCCGCGAAGAACACGATCGCGATCGCCGTCAACGCGACGGCGCCCGCCAGGAGCATGCTGTGCGACCGGAACCCCGCGAAGTGCTCGCGGATCGACAGCTCCAGCCCGGCGAGCGAGCCGAGCGCCAGGCCCGCCATGAGCATCACGACGGACCGCGGGCCGCCGATGAAGAAGCTGACCACGATCAGTATCAGCGCGATCAGGACCACCAGCTCGACGAGCGGGAAGCTGCCCCAGGGCGCCGGCGGGCGCTCGTCGATGCCCGGACGGCCGCGGCGGCGGCGGGCGGGCGGGGCCCCGGAGCGCGCCGAGCCGGAGCGGCGCTCGGGCGCGCCGCCGCTCGCGGCTGACCGCGCACGGCGGGCCCGCGCGGCATCGCGCTCGGCCCGCGAGCTCCCCGCGACGGAGACCGGCGCCGCGTCGGACGCGCCGCGCTTGCGGCTCCGCTTACCCACGGGCCGTCGTCAGGCGGTGGAGAGGGGTCGCGGCCTCGGGCCGCGCCCCATGGCTAACGGACAGCCAGATGAGATCCGGACGCGCCACCAGTTCATCAGCATGCCGAGCACGCCGAACCGGGGCCGGACGTGGTACGACTTGCAGCCTCGCTCGCCGATGTCCTCGTTCCGGATGACGACCCACTTGTGGCGCTCCGGCTCGAGCATCATCTCCTCGATGCGGCGCCGGTTGAGCTCCTCCACGTAGGTGCGGTCGCCGAGCAGCCGGCGGTTGTGCGCCAGGCAGTTGGCCAGCTCGTCGCGAACCTCGGCCAGCTCGCCGAGCGTGAGCACGCGCGGGCCGCCGCGCGAGGTGACGTGCCACTCGAAGCCGGTGCGCGGATAGGTGGTGCAGAAGAGAGCGCCGAGGTCCGACTCCAGGCGCGCGATCTGCTCGCGAAGCGTGCGGCGCGCCGCGGCCTCGTCCGGCGCGACCTGGGGCCGGATGGGAGCGTGCAGGGGCGGTGCCAGGATGTCCGGCGGCCGTTCGATCACCTGCGCCATCGGTCCCTCCTCGCGTCGCTGCGACCGGATGGTACCACCGCCGGCCCGCCGAAGCGATGGTTAAGCGACGGCCCGCGAAAACCTCATCCGTCCCCCTGAATGGTCTCCGCAACGATCCATAGCGCTTCCTCGACGCTCACGTCGGGTACGCCCTTGACCTGAACGGAGCCGATCCGCATCCGCTCCGTGGACGGGTGCACGCCGCGGCCCTCCGCCAGGTCGGCGAACAGCACGGCCACCGAGCGGTCGGCGTCGGCGATCACCACCTGCCGCGAGGAGAGCGGCCTGCCGTCGCCGCCAAGCCGCTCGCCGGGCGCCGAGAGCCGCAGTCCGAGCGGCCCCGACAGCTTGTCCTCGTCGAACGCGACCACCGGTACGCTGGTCTCGACCGTCGCGATCAGCATCGCGTCGTCCAGCAGGCTGCGGCTCTGGAACTGGCCTGCGCGCATTCGCTCGAGCGCAACGGCCTCGATCGGCGTCCGGTGCTGGTCGGGGTCGATCCCCACCTGGCGGAAGAAGACCCGGTAGGCCCACGGCACCGGCTGCTGGCGCATGGTCACGGCCTTGCCGCCGGTGAAGCGGTCGGACAGCGTGCGGAGCCGCTGCTTGACCGCCGCGGGGCTGCGTCCGGAGCGCGCCTCCAGCGTCACGGACAGCAGGCGCAGCTCGGGAAACTCCGCGGCCAGCTCGTCCGCCACCCAGCCCACCTCGATCTCCGGCGCCTCGATCACCGGCGCGGCTCCCCTCTCACCGCGGCGCCTTCCGGACCAGCGCCCGGATGGCCGCGCGCAGCTGCGCGTCGGTGAGGAAGCCGCGCCGGCTGCCCGCCGAGCGGCCGCCCTTCCTGGCGAAGACCGTGGTGGGGCAGTCGCCGATCGAGTAGAGGTTGAACAGCGCGGCGTCGCGGTCGAGGGCCACCGGCAGGGTCCAGCCGTTCTCCTGGACGATGTCCCTGGCCTCGGAGAGCGACTTGCGGCTGATCACGCCCAGGAAGTTGACCCCCGGGAACGAGGAGCGCACGCGCTCGACCCGGTCGAGCTGGGTGCGGCAGCTGTTGCCCGCGTTGGCGACGAAGGTGATCACGAGCGGCCGCCGGCGCAGGTCGCAGAGGGTGACCACGCCGGCCAGGCGCACGTCGCAGGCGCCGGGGTGGCCGCCCCCGGCGCGCGGCTGGACGCTGGCGTCGTTGTCGTGGTCGCTCGTGGTGAGCGGGGCCGCGAACACCGGCAGCGCCCTGCCCGCCCGGATCCCCTGGTAGCCGCCGCCCTCGTTGTTGAGCGCGTTGATGCCGCCGATGATCACCACGATCAGGAAGGCGACGCCGACGACCCACGTGTAGCGACCCGACGCCCGCACCGGGTCGGGCGGCTTCGGCGCGTCGGGCTCGGGCGACGTGCGGTCCAGGTCCTCGAACCGCTCCGCGGCGCTCGGCCCCTCGCGGGGCGGGCCGAGGTCGGCGAAGCGGTCGTCAGGCACGGCTCCTGCGCCGGCCCGGGCGCAGGGCGCTCACGCGCGTGAGGGCGGTCCGCGGGCGGCGGACGGCCGGGGGACGCCAGCGCATGCCGCCGGCGGCGTCGGCGAGGTAGTCGCGCAGGCCCCGGAAGAGCCGCCGGGGGTCGAGGTCGTGGACGGTGAAGGGCCCGTGCTGCTCGGACCACACCAGCGCCGCCGGCAGCACCACCATGACGCCGAGCAGCGAGACCGTGAGGTCCACCACCGTCACGATTCCGAAGTCCTGGAGCATCTGGATGTCCGAGACGATCAGCGTCGCGAAGCCCGCGATGGCCGTGGCGCCCGAGGCCAGGACGGCGGCCCCGGTCGAGCGGTAGGTGGCCTCGATCGCGTCCTCGGGGTCCAGGCCGGCCGCGCGCTCCTCGCGGTAGCGCGCCGAGAGCAGGACGCTGAACTCCGTGGAGATCGCGATCACCAGCGCCCCGAGCGTGGCGGACATCGGGTTGAGCGGGATGCGAATCAGGAACAGGATCAGCGCCGACCAGCCGGTGGCGAACGCGATCGGTATCAGCGGGACGGCGGCGAGCGAGGCGCGGCGGCGGATGGCCAGCAGCACCAGGAACACCGCGGCCAGCCCGGCGAGCAGCGTCAGCGCCCGCCTCCAGTCGGACGCGAGCTTGTCGTTGGACTCGGCCGCCAGCACGGGCAGCCCCGCCACCTCGGCCTGGAAGCCCGCCGGGGGGTGCAGCTCGCGGCGGATGTCGTCGATCACCCGCTTCTGGCGGTCGAGCGGCATCAGCTGGATGCCGAACGCGAGGTTGGCCACCTTGCGGTCGCGCGAGACCACCGCCTGCGAGAAGTAGGGCGGGACGGCCGCCAGCAGGGCCCGCGCGTTCACGGGCGTGCCCGGCGTGCCGCGGAACAGGTCCGCCATGGACAGGGCCGGACACAGCTCGGGCTTCCTCTTACCGGGCTGCTGGCACGTCGTGCCCTTCCTGTAGCCGTGCGTGGCCAGGATCCGGTCCTGGAAGCGCGTCATCCACGCGATCGCCTCGGGGCGCGTCACGTCGTCGCCGCGGACCATCACGTCGATCTCGCCGGACACGCCGGTCTCGCGCTGGATCGTGTTCACGTCCTTGAGCGCGCCGAGGTCCTGCGGCACGAGCTTGCGCACGTCGGACACGACATCGGTCTGGGTGTCCGCGGCCCAGCCGAGCGCGGCGATCGCGAGCCCGGCCACCAGCACGTTGCGCGGGCGGTCGAGCGCGAACCCGAGCGCGCCGCGGCCGGCGCGGCGGGCCCAGTACGAGACGTCGGCGGCCACGTCGCCGAGGTCGCGGCCCAGGCGGCTGCCCGCCGCGCGGTCCCAGGCCGACGCGAGCCGCCGCCGGGCGCGCGGAAGGATCGGCGGCACGTCGCCGGCGACCGACCCGCGGTCCGACCAGCGCGACAGCGTCGCCAGCCCGGCGGTCAGCGCGCACGCCAGCGCCAGCACGATCCCGGCGATCACCGTGATCGCGAACCCGTGCACCATCGGGACCGGGGAGAGCAGCAGGACCAGGAAGCCGGCCGCGGTGGCAAGGCCGGCGCCGGCGATCAGAGGGCCGCCGCGCATGGCCGCGGCGCGCGCGGCGGACACCGGGGCGCGCCCCTCCTCGAAGCGCGCCTCGTCGAAGCGCGCCTGGAGCTGGATGGCGTAGTCCACCGCCAGCCCGATCAGCACGGGCAGCGCCGCTATCGACGCCATCGTCAGGTCGTAGCCTGCCAGCCAGATGGCCCCGTAGGTGAGCGCCGCCGCGATCAGGGCCACCGCCAGCGGCAGGAGCCGCATGCGCGTGCGGAAGACCAGGGCCAGGGTGGCGGCCATCACCAGCAGGGCCACCCCCAGCAGGACGAAGATCGACCGCTCGACGGCGGACGCGAGAGCGTCCACCACCACGGGGATGCCGGTGACCACGTAGCGCTGGTCGTGCTTCAGCTTGAACCTGGGCGCGTCGACGGCGGCTTGCATCAGGTCGATCGCGCGGCGCCGCTGCGCGTCGGTCAGGTTGGGCTTCAGCCGCACCTGGATCAGCGCCGAGTTCCTGCTCGGGAAGAGGTACGCGAAGCGCGCCTTGGGCACGCCAAGCCCCTTGCTCGTGTCGAAGACCAGTTGCGACACGAACTCCGGATCGTCGATCCGCGGCAGGCCGGTCATCCCGTAGCGCAGCCCGAGCAGCACCGACTCGCGCACGAACTTGTTGAAGGAGACCTGCTTGGCGGCCCGGGCCAGCTCGTCCTGGCGCGCCTTGGAATAGCCCTGCCGCTTGCCCAGCAGCCGCGCGTTGGCGGCGGCCGCCTCGCCCTCCCGTGCCGCCTGCGCCTGCTTGGCCTGGAAGCCCCTCTGGATCTGCTCCACGGCGGTCTGGATGAACGTCCCCGGCCCGTAGACCACCTTGGCCGGCTTCTCGCGCGCCAGCTCGGCGCACGGCCGCGGCAGCTTCCTCAGCGCGGCCTTCGACGGCGCGTTGCCCGACAGGCAGCCCTCGAGCCCGATCAGCGGGAACAGGTCGCGGGTCAGGATCGTGTTCTGGAGCCGCCCCCGGACCAGGATCAGCACGGCCTCGTCGCCGAACTGCTTGCGGAACCGCTCCGTGGCCTGGAACGACTTGCTGGAGCGGCCCACGAGCGTGTCCGTGGAGGCGCTGGGCTGGAGCTGGAGCGCGAGCACCACGCCCACCAGCGCCAGGGCGCCCACCACGGCGACCGTCGCGAGCGGCCGCTCGGTGACGAGCCGCGCGACGCGACCGAACCATTCGCGGGCGCCGCCCTCCCCCAAGCGCCCGAACCACCGTCTCAGCACGCTGCCAGCTTACGAGACGCGCAGGGCGCCTACGCCGCTTCCGCCATCACCACACCCCCGGCACCAGGCGCCTGGTGCGCTCCGAGTAGTCGGCGTACGGCGGCCCCAGCTCGCGCCGCAGCAGCTGCTCCTCGTAGTGGATCCGCACCACGATCCCGGCCAGCGGGAGCAGCGTCGCGGCGGCCAGGCTCAGCCAGCTGTCGAGCGAGATCCCCAGCCCCGCGAAGTACACGGCCATGCCCGTGTAGCTCGGGTGGCGCACGCGGCGGTACGGCCCGGTGTCCACCACCCTGTGCCCCTCCTCCACGCCGACCGTGACCGTGAAGAAGCGCCCCAGCTCGCGGATCGCCCAGGCGCGGAACGCGAACCCGGTGCACATCAGGGCGATGCCGGCCGCGGCGGGCACCCAGCGCGGCCCCGGCAGCCGGTCGTCCACCGAGGCGAACACGAAGGCCAGCGCCAGACCGGCGAGCGGCAGCGCCAGCATCGCGTAGTAGCTCGGGTCGCGCCGGCCGCCCGGGGCGCGGACCTGGAGCACCAGCTCGCGCACGACGTACGCGGCGCCGTTGGCGTAGAACAGGACCTGAGCCGGCCCCGCTTGGTAGACGAGCGGCCGCACGCCGGGAGCGTACGGCGCGGGGCCCCTACGGCGCCTTGGTCACGTGCGCGTACTTGCCGGCCTGCTTCAGGAAGCGGCCGTTGGGCGGCTGCTCGACGCACGGCGGCGCGGGCACGCCACCCGAGAACGCGTAGGTCTGGACCAGCTCGAGCTGGTCCGGCGGCAGCAGGGCCAGGATCGGCGCCGGGATGTCCGACGGCTGGGCCAGCGTCGGGACCTGGTTGCCGGTGCACGTGTAGGTGCCGAACACCTTCAGCGGGAAGTTCTTGTACCCGAGCGGCTCCACGTACGGGTTGGAGCGGTTGGACGAGATCCGCGTGGGGTAGGCGGCCAGGTTCTCGGGGTTGATCGGGTTGGCCGTTCGCAGGTAGTGGATGGGTGCCGTGGAGCCGGGCGGACGGTCGGTGGCCTGTCCGGCCGCCGCTCCCTGCGGGAAGAAGGCCGCGATCTCGCTCTTGTAGATGCCCAGCCAGTCGACGATCGGGTTGAGCTGGGCCAGGAACGGGTCCAGCTGCCCGAGCAGCGGCTTGGCGTCGTCCAGCACCCGCCGCAGCGCCGGAAGGCCCCTGCGCGAGACCGTGATGAGCGGGCCCAGGTCGCGGAACAGGCCCTTCAGGTCCGGCGCCAGGCCGTGCAGCTCGATGAGCGTGGGCGACAGCTGGCGCGCCGCCGGCCGCAGCTGGGTGATCAGCGGGTTGGCGTTGCGGGCGAAGCCGGTTACCCGGTTGGTCGTGGCGCGGGCCTCGCGCAGGAACGTGGGCAGGATCGTGAACGTCTGCTGTAGCTCGGCGTTGCGGCGGGCGGTGGTCTCGAACACCCGGTTCGAGTTGGTGATCAGGTCGGCGAGCTCGCCGTCGCGCGCCGTCAGGGCCTGGAACACCACGCCCGTGTCGCGCACCAGCCGGCGCGTGTCGCCGCTCTGCTCGTTCAGGATCGACAGCACCTGGTTGGCGTCGTGCACGAACGGCGTGAGGTTGCCCAGCGCGTCGTTCAGGTCGGCGCCGCGCCCGTGCACGGCCTGGCCCTGCTGGTCCATCCACTGCTTGAACGCCGTGCGCGTGGGTCCGTCGAACGTGCGGAAGATCTCGTCCAGCTCGACGGTGGGTGACACGTTGCCCTGCGCCAGCGTCGCGTCGTCCGCCAGCGTCTTCCCGTTCTTCGTCCCGGGCGTGAGCTCCACGTACGTCTCCCCCAGGAGCGACTTCTGCCGCAGGATCGTGCGCGAGTCGGCGTTCAGCGGCGCGAAGCGCTGGTCGATCTCCAGCGTGGCATCCGTGAAGCGCCCGCCGCGCTCGAGCTTGACCACGTTGCCCACGCGAACGCCCGAGATCCGCACGTCGGCCTCCATGGCCAGCGTCGTGGCCTCCGGGAAGCGCACGTGCACGCGGTAGCCCTTCGCCTGGAGCGGCACCGAGCCGCCGAACGCCAGCCAGAGGAACAGCAGGATCCCGATGCAGGAGAGCGCGAACACCGTCATGGCGGCCAGGCGGGGCAGGTTGGGGGCGTTCTTCTGCATCAGCCGTCCGCCTTCGGGCTGATCTGCTTCGGGCAGACCTGGGTCGAGGTGGGCGAGTTGAGCAGCTCGCTGAGCGTCCGCAGCGCCGGCTGGCCCTTGACGATGTTCTCGAGCAGCTCGAGGCTCTGGCACGAGGCCACGATCAGCCCGCGCCGGATCGGGCCGTGCGCGTCCTGGGTGCTGAACACGCTGGCCCCGTTGTGGTTGACCCACGAGTTCCAGAAGAGGAAGCCCTCCTCTTCGCCGGGCGGGTTGTAGGCCAGCTCGTTCAGCGCGGAGTTGACGACCTTGAACACCCGCGTGAGCTTCGGCGTGGTGGGCCCGAGGGTGGCGGCCGCCTTGCGCAGGTCGCGCACGGTGGGCCCGGCCTCCCGCGCGAACGGGCGGAGCTGGTTCTGGATGATCGGCCTGGTGTCGCGCAGGAACGGCCGCGTGGACCGGAGCGCGGGTCCGAGCGCGCGAGCCGTCGGCCGGAGGGCCTGGAGCGTGGGCCCGAGGTACGTGGCCAGGCGGTCGGCCTTGCCCAGCGTGGACTGCGCGGTCTGGAGCGTGCCCGGCAGGAGCTGGAGCGACTCGCGGATGCGCGCGTCCTGCGACGCCAGCGCACGGAAGTTGGCGTTGGAGGAGTCCACAAGCGAGGCGATCTGCCTGTCCTTCGTGCCCAGCTCCTGGGTGAGACTGCGCAGGTTGTGGACGACGCGCGCGATGTTGGCCCGCCGCTTGGAGAGCTGCCCCGTGATCTTGGCCAGGTCGCGGTTGGTGGGCTCGAAGCGCTTGAACGTCTCGCGCAGGTCGGCCGGGTACCCCTGCTTGCCGAAGGCCCTGGCGCCCGCGTTCAGGAGGATCTGGAGGTAGGTGCGCGTGTCGGTGTCCAGCGCGGACAGGACCTCGTCCGGGTTCACGTCCGGCGCGGTGTTGCCGATCGGGACCGTGCCGCCGTCCGGCAGCTTGCCCGCGGGCGGGTCCCCCGGGTCCATCTGCACGGTCATGTCCTTCAGGCCGGTCTTGGGGCGCAGCAGCATCGTGGCGTCGCGGTAGATCGGCGCGTACTTGCGCTTGATCTTCAGCGTCACGAGGGCTACGCCGTTCTTCAGCTCGACCTTGCCGATCTCGCCGACGGGGACGCCCGCGACGTTCACCGTCTGCCCCTCGCCCGGTGTCAGGGCCTGCGCGTTCGAGAACTCGGCCTTGACCGTGTAGAAGTCCTTGCCGACCAACGGCACCCAGCCGGGCAGGTTGAGCCGCTGCTGGCCGAGGATGTAGCCGGAGACCGCGATCGCGATCAGGAACAGCGCCGCGACGGCGACGAAGTCGCGCAGGTGCTTGCGGATCACGCGCCTCATGCCCCTGGCCCCGTCTTCGCGGCGTTCACGTCCGGCAGCTTGTTCCTGTAGCACTGGACGTCGCGGTTGTAGGGCGGGCGCCTGGCCGGCGCGGCGGGCCGCGTGCCGATCGGCGCGACGGCCGCGTTGCCGAATAGCTGGCCCAGCCCCGGCAGCGCGCCCGTGGAAACCTGGTGCGCCCCGCCGCCGGTCTGGAAGCGCGTGTACTGCCCGTTGCCGTCGAAGTTCTGCGACTCGCCGGAGAGCGACACCAGCGTGTGGAAGAACTCCTTGTAGTTCTCAACCCCGGTGGTCAGCGGCGGGTCGTCGATCTTGATGTCGCCCGTCGGCAGCACCACCTGCGTTGCGCACTTGCTGACCAGGTCCACCTGGGGCAGCAGCTGAACCGTGCCGTTGGTGAGCTGAGCCAGGTCGCGGACGGCCGGCCGCAGGTCGCGCGCCACCCCCTGGAGCTCGTCGGGCGAGACCAGGGCGCGCGTCTGCGCGATCCACGGGAACGCCGCGTCGATCGTGGCCGGGGTCTCGCGGACGCCCGGCAGGATCTCGCGCGCGAACGCGCGCGTGGGCGGGAACGACGCGTTCAGGTGGTCGAACAGCGGGTTGGCCCGCTGGAGCACCCCAGGCAGCAGGTGGATCGTCGTGCGCAGGTTGTCCTGCTCGTCGGCGAAGGCCGCCAGGGTGGTGTTGAAGTTGGTGACCAGGTCCTTGAGCGACTCCTCCCGCGAGGCGAGCGCGGTGGAGACCTTCTGCTGCCCCTTGACGAAGCCCGACAGGTCGTGCGCCTCGGTGCCGACCAGGGCGCCGTTCACCACCGCCACGCCGCGCAGCGCGTCGGGCGCGGTCTTGAGCGAGTCGTTGAGGGACTTGGCGGCCGTCTCGCCCTTCGTGGACCTGTCCTGGTCGTCGTCCTCGCCCGGCTTCGGCTGGCCGGCCAGCGCGTCGCCATAGCCCTTGACCAGCGTCTGGAGGTCGGCGCGCGTGTTGGCCTGTAGCGAGGTGAGCACGTTGTCGAGCTGCACCGGGGCGGCCGTCTGGCTGACCGGGATCGTGTAGCCAGACGAGGCCCTCTTCGCGCCCGGGGTGCCCGGCTGGAGGTCCACGAAGAAGTTGCCCTCGAGGAAGATGCGCGGCCGGATCTTGGCCTGGGCGTCGCGGAAGACCGGCAGGCCGTTCCTCTTGATCGACATCGTGACCGTGGCCGCCGAGGAGTCGCCGCCCTCGGGGTCGACCGACTTGACCGTGCCCACCTCGATGCCCGCGATGCGCACGGGTGACTTGACCTGGAGCGCGTCGCTGTTCTGGAAGACGGCCTTGAGCTCGAACGGGTCCGAGAACGGGTTGGTCTTGGTGAACACGAAGAACGCGAACACGAACACCAGGGTGGCCAGCATCAGCCCGGCCTTGAAGGGGCTCACCTCGCGCCGGCGGCTCACGGCTTGACCTGCCCGTCCGTCTTGGTGGCCTGGGTGCCGGGCTGGTTGCCCAGGACCTTCCTGCCGACGATGTAGTCCTCGTTGCCGGCCTCGCACTCGTTGGGCTGCCCCGGTCCGCCGAAGTTCGGGTACGTGTTGGAGTGCAGGTAGTTGTCCGCCGCCGGCCCGTTGGCCGGCGCGCTGGACGGCCCGCTCTCGCTGTTCGGCCCCTGCGGGGTGGCGACGATGATGAACCGCTGCCAGGTGCCGTTCTTGTCGCCCTCCGACAGCAGGCTGGAGGTGTTGCGGAACCAGAGCGTGACGTAGTTGCAGTTCACCTGTACCGGCGTGAGGAACGCCACCGTGGGCTCGAGCGAGGTGGCGGTGTCGGTGAGCCTGCTGATGCCCTTCGGCACGAGCGGGTCGGTGGCGAACGACTCGAGCGACCGGAACACGCCCTCGAGCCGCCTGTTGAGCGCCGGCGAGCGCTTGAGCGTGGTGCGGCCGAAGCGCAGCGCGTCCGCCAGGTCGGGGAGCGTGCCGGGCAGCACCCGTATGCCGGGCCGCAGCTCGCGCGCGAACGCGGTGGTGTTCTCGAGGAACGGCCGCTGGGCCGGGAACTGGGCGATGGCCGTCTCGAGCGTGGGCGGCGACTCCGAGATCGTCTCCTGGATGAACGGCCGGGCCACGCGCGCCAGCGCGCCGAAGGTGGTGTCCAGGTTCTCGAACAGCCGCGCCTGCGTCTCGGCGACCGGGGCGACGATGCGCGCCGCGCGGCCGAGCGCCGGAAACAGCGCCCGCAACCGCGTGCGCCTGTCGGCCAGGTTCGCCGTGACCGGCTGGAGGTTGAACAGGAGCGGCGGCAGCCGGGAGATGACGTCGTTTAGGTCCGAACCGCGCCCGGCCAGCCCGGTGCCGTAGCCCTCGAGGCTGCGGCGGATGCCGCGCCGGGTGCGCTCGTCGAACATGTTGAGCACCTCGTCGATCTCGACGGGCCTCGGCGTGGCCGCCGCCAGCGGCATCGTGTCGCCCGCCCGGAAGCCCGCCTCCGCCCTGCCCGGATCGATCTCGACGTACTTGAGGCCGAGCGCGGACCGCGACCGGACCAGCACGTGCGTGTCCACGGGCAGCGGCTGGAGCTCCCTGTCCAGCTTCATCTTGAGCACCGCGATGGTGGAGCCGTCGGGCTGGCGCTCGGGCTTGATCTCGGTGACGGCGCCCACGCGGTGCCCGCCCACGCGGACCTCGTTGCCCGGCACGAGGTTCGCCGCGCTCGGCACCTGCGCCTTCAGCTCGTAGATCGGCACGAACGGCAGCCCGCTGTTGGCGTTGTAGGCCAGGAAGACGGCCACGACCAGGACGAGCACGGTGACGGCGCCCACGAGCACGGGGCTGCCGATGACGCTGGAGGCCGTCCGGTCGCCGCGCCTCATGGCGAGCTCCCCAGGAGGTAGTCGAGCGCGGCGTCCGTCGCGTCGCGCTGGCCGTAGGCGGGCGAGCCGTTGCGCACGCCGCGGCGGATGCGGTCGACCCCGCCGTTGCGGATGCGCGAGACGGCGGGGTTGACCAGGTCGCGCAGCGCCTGGAACGGGTCGTCGGACGCCGCCGGCCGGCGCGGAGCGTCGCCGCCCCCGCTGCCCGCGGCCTTGTCGCCGCCCGCGCCCTCGCGCAGCGCGCGCCGCAGCCGCTCGAGCGACGGGTCGAGCTTGGCGGCGCTGCCGCCCGGGATCGAGCGGGTGGCCGTGTAGTTGGCCGAGCAGCCGCCGACGGGCGTGGTGGTGTACTGCGAGCAGAGGTTGGTGAGCAGCTCGGCGCGCAGGTAGTGGCTGATCCCGTCGAACCCGTTGATCGCGGTGGCCTGGTAGAAGATGTAGTCGAGGATTCGCTCGATTCCGCCGCTCTTGTCCAGGTTGGCGGTGAGCCGGTCCAGGTTGGTGGAGAGCGGCTTGGCCTTGCGCCCGAAGGTCACGAGCTGGCGGATGAGCGGGTGCGAGTGGGTGAGCGCCGGGCGCCCGACGTCGGCGGCGTCGCCCAGCGAGCGCAGCGCCGGGGTGGCGGCCTTCGAGAACGGCCCGAGCTCGAGCACGAAGCGGTTGAGGCTCGGCGCCGCGCGACCGAGGTCGACCAGCACCGGCGTCATCTGGTCGGACAGCGCTCCGAGGTCGGCCAGCGTGGGCTTGAGCTCGCGCAGGAAGGACGGGAAGCGCTCGAACGTGCGCATGAGCGCGTCGCTTCGCTCCGCGGTGGCCTGGGCGGTGGTGTTGGCCTGCACCACGAAGTCGGACACGCGCCTGCGGCGCGCGGCCAGCGGCGCCAGCACGCGGTCGGAGTCCACGGCCAGCCGCGACAGCGTGCGGTTCTGCTCCGCCAGGATGGCCAGCACCCTGTCGGTGTCGCGCAGCGCCGGGTTGGCGGCGTGGATGGCCTTGTTCAGCTCGTCGCCGCGGCCGGCCAGGGCGGTGCCGAACTCGCTCACGAGGATCGACAGCCGCTCCCGGAACGGCCGGCGCAGGGTGTCGTTGACCAGGTCGAGGTCAACGGGCGCGTGGTTGCGGTAGACCGGCAGCAGGTGCTGGCCGGCGCCGGGCTGGCCGTCCGGGACCTCCTTCAGCTCCGCGTGCGGGGCCGAGCCCGCGTTGCAGTCCACGAACTTCTCGCCGATCAGGCCCTGCGGGCGGATGGTGCACTCGGCGTCGGCGCGGAACGGGGTGAAGCCCGCCTCCTCGATCTTCATGACCACGACGGCCTTCTTGTCCTTGGTCACGTCGAGGGAGTCGACCGAGCCGATCTTGGCGCCGGCCGTCTTGACGTCCTCGCCCGTCACGACGTTGCCGGCGTTGTAGAAGATCGCGCGCACGGTGTAGCCGGAGCCGCCTCCGCCCGCGCCCAGCCCGGCGGCCAGGGCCACCACGATCCCGACGGCGAGGCAGGCTGTGGCCGCGATCCGCCTCATGGGCCGGGGGGCGTGGTCGAGGGATCGCAGCTGTCGTTGGCGGCCTCCTTGTACGGCGCCGAGCCGTCCGGCGGCGGCTGGGTGGCGCCGCCCGGGCAGCGCTTGCTCTTGAAGGTCTGGAGGCCGGCCAGGCGGCTGGTCTGCGGGGTCAGCACCGGCCCGCTGGGCGTGGAGTTGAACTGGAACGCGTTGAACAGCGGCTGGATGCGCGCGTAGTGGCCGTTGGCGTCGTAGTTGGCGGCGCCCTCGGCGAACTTGGTGAACCAGCCGGTGAGGTCAGGCGCGTACGGGCGCCCGAACTCGATCACCGGCTGCGCCTTCTGAAGCGCCTTGATCGCGTTCGGGAAGACCGTGCTGGTGAGCTTCTCGAGCCGCGGCATCTTCTTCGTCAGGTCGATCAGGTCGTTGTCCGCGCCCGGCTTGCGGACCAGCACGCGCAGGTCGCGGATGGTCGGCCGCGCGTCGGCCACCAGCGGGCGAAGGGCGCTGAGCAGCGGCGCCAGGCGGCGCGTGGCCGGCTTGGACTCGTCCACGAGCGGGTCGAGGTCGTCGAGCGTGGCGCGCAGGTTCACGAACGTGGTGTTGGCCCGGCGCAGGGTGCCGGGCAGCAGCCCGAGCGACTGCTCCAGCGCTACGTTCTCGTCGCCGATCGCGCGCGTGGTGGCGTTGGCGTTGCCCACCAGCGCGGTCAGCTCGGTGGAGCGCTCGGCCAGCGCCCCGACCGTTCGCGACGTGTCGGTCACGAACCGCTTGAACGCCGCCTGGTCCACCACCAGCTCCCGCGTGAGCCGCGAGGACGTGGACAGCGCCGGGTTGAGGTAGTGCAGCGCCCTGTTGCCCTGGGCCGCCTTGCCGATGTACTGCCGGGCGGAGCCCTTGACGATCTGCTGGAGCCCGGCGCGCGTGGCCGGGTCGAGCGTGTTGAACAGCTGGTCGAGGTCCACCGGGGCAGTGGTCCGGTCGCCGGGGATGCGGCCGCCCTCGGGGATCTCGTCGGCGCTGTTGGGCCCCGGCGCGATGGCCACGTAGCGGTTGGCGATACCGCTCAGGGACGTGACCCGGATCACCGCCGTGGTGCCGTCGTGGAGCGGCGTGTGCTCGGACAGCTTCATCCTCACCAGCGCGCGGCCGTTGTCGTCCAGCGAGATGTCGTTGACCGATCCCACCGGCCGCCCGCCGATGTCCACGTCGTTTCCCTTCACGAGCTGGCCCGCGTTGGGGAAGACGGCGGTGACCTCGTAGCCGCTGCCGCCCGTGAACAGGATCACGGCGGCGATCGCAACGGCGGCCAGCACCGCCAGCGCTGCCGCGGCGCGGGCCAGCCGCGAGCGCGGCTCGTCGGCGGCCGTCGGGGCGGTGGGTCTGTCAGTCGTAGCGTCTGGGGGGGCCATGTGCGAGTCGCATGATCACGGTGCCCCCCGACGCCGCGGGCCGTGGCGTTCCTGACCGGCGCCCGTACGCCGGCTCCATCGTCCTATTTCGTGTGTTCGAGCTTATTCCATCCCCAGGGGGCCCCGCGCCTCCCCGGAGAGGAACTGACGGACGAACTGGTTGTCCGAGTTGAAGAGCTCCGAGGCCGGTCCGGATTCCACGATCCGTCCCTTCCACAGGATCGCGATGTACTCGGCCACCCGGCGAGCCGACATGATGTCGTGCGTGATCACGACGTAGGCGCCGCCGTTCTCCTCGTGGATCTCCTTGATCAGCTCGCAGAGAAGCGCCGTGCGGACGGGGTCGAGGCCCGAGTCGGGCTCGTCGAACAGCACGATCTGCGGGTCGAGCACCAGTGCGCGCGCGAAACCGGCGCGCTTGCGCATGCCGCCAGACAGCTCGTTCGGCATCTTGTCGCCGGCGCCGCCCAGGCCGACCTCCTTGAGCCGGCGGGTGACGATCTCGGTGATCTCGTCCTCGCCCTTGTCCGTGTGCTGGCGCAGCGGGAACGCGACGTTGTCGTAGAGGTTCATCGACCCGAACAGCGCGCCGTCCTGGAACAGGACGCCGAACTTCTTGCGCATCTCGAACAGGTCGTCGTCGCGCATGTTCGGCACCGACTCCCCGTGGACCATGACGTCGCCCTCGTCGGGGTAGAGCAGCCCGACCATGTGCTTGATGCACACGGACTTGCCGGTCCCGGAGGGGCCGAGGATCATCGAGATCTGGCCGTCGGGGATGCCGAGGTTCAGCCCGTTCAGGACGGTGTTGCGCCCGAAGCTCTTCTTGACGTCGATGAACTCCACGGCGTCGGACTCGGCCGACTCGCTGCGGCCGGTGCGCGTGGTGTGCCACTTGTACTCGTCGTCGCCCTCGGGGTTGGGCTCGGCCGCGGGGCCCTCCTGCTTGACCGCGGCGTGGTGGACCAGCGAGTCGCGCGGGTCCGCGCTGGGCGTGTCCGCGCTCTGCTCCTGCTGCCCGCCGTCGTCGGCGTCCTGCGGCTGGTCCGACTCCTCCGGGACCTGATAGCCCGACAGCGGTGTCGCCTGGTCGTCCCTGCGGTCGTCGTCGGTCAATGGGCTCCGATCACTTGATGACCGAGATCTCCGGATGGGTGGCCAACAGCGTCTGGGTGAAGACGTAGTTGAACGAGAAGATCCCGAGGAACGAGATGACCACCGCCTGGTTGACGGCGCGGCCAACGCCTTCGGCGCCTCCGGACGCGGTCATCCCCTTGTAACAGCAGACGATCGCGATGATCGCCCCGAACAAGGTGGTCTTCACCACGGATCCCCAGAGGTCGGTGGTGGACGCGTTGGTGAGCAGCGTGGCGAAGAACGGGCCGAGCGGCGCGTTGAAGGTGAGCGTGGCCAGCACGCCGCCGAAGATGCCGAACAGCAGCGCGTAGATGTTGAACAGGCCGGTGACGACCATCAGCGAGAGGAAGCGCGGCACCACCAGGTTCTTGACCGGGTCGACGCCCAGCACCTGGAGCGCGTCCAGCTCCTCGCGGATCTTGCGCGCGCCGAGGTCGGCGGTGATGGCGGTGCCGGCCACGCCGGCGAGGATGATCGCCGTCACGAACGGCGCGAACTCGCGGATGGTGGCCAGCACGAAGAAGCCGCCGAGGCGGTCGATCGCGCCGAACAGGACGAGGAAGTTGCCCGCCTGGAGGCCCGGCGCGCCGTACCCGAACGCGATCGTGGAGATCAGGAGCGGGAACCAGCACAGCCTGAGCGCGAACAGGAACTGGTTGACGAACTCGCCGCCGTACGGGTACGGCGGTCTCAGGGCGGACATGATCGTCTTGCCGGTGAGGATCATCATGTCCCCCACCTGCTCGAGGAGGTTCTTCGTCGGTAAGAACGCCCGGTCTGCTGCTGCCCTGACCATTCTGTGTTTTCCTCCCTGACCGGCCGCGCCAAGGCGGCGCCGATAGCCGGCACGAAGCGTACGCCATTCGGCCGTCGGGTGCCAACCGACAACCGTCGCGCGTGGAGCTGGGCTGCGCCGTAGCAGCGTTCGGCCGTGGTATGTTCCGGCCGCTTTGGGGAGGAACGCGCCGCATCGAGGGATCGCCCCGCGAGCGCTCGCTCCGCTCTGCCTGGCCGCGATCGCCCTGGTTGGCTGCGGCAGCGGGGCGCGCCAGGACGAGGACGAGCCCAAGGGCAGCTTCCCCGTCGAGATCGTCAGCGCCAGCTTCCCGGGCCACCAGCGGCTCGCCGCCGCGTCGAACATGGAGATCGCGGTGCGCAACCCCGGCTCCAAGCGCATCCCGGTCGTCTCGATCACCGTCAAGTGCCCCGGCAAGGCCCGCGGCGCCGGCGGCTCCGGCGGCTCGCCCAGCGGATCGGGCGGGGGCGGCGGCGGGTTCGGCTACCGCACCTCCTACCCCGGCGTGGCGGACCCGGTGCGACCGCAGTTCGTGGTCAACACCATCCCGACGCGCACGCCGCGCGACTACGACTCCGGCCGGCTCGACCCGCTCGAGCGCTCGTCGTCGTTCGTCGACACCTTCACGCTGGGCTCGCTCGAGCCCGGCCGCACCGCCACGTTCAAGTGGAACGTCACCGCGGTCAAGGCGGGCTCGTACCGGATCTGCTACCGCGTCAACGCGGGGCTCGACGGCAAGGCCCGCGCCGTGCCCGCCCGCAGCGGGGAGCCGATCTCCGGCCAGTTCACCGGGAGGATCGACCCCAAGCCGCCCCAGGCGCACATAGGCGAGGACGGCAAGACGGTGGTCGAGGGCAAGGCCGTCAGCGGCAGCGCCCCGTAGGGCGCCCGTCGTGAACCGCTCGCGGCTCGACACCCTCGGGTTCGCGCTCGGAGCGGGCGCCGCGCTGGGAATCGCGACGCGGCTCGTCTACCAGCTGCCGCACGAGTGGTGGTGGCTCGCCAAGGTGGGGATGCCGTGGCTGGCGCTGGCGTTCGCCGTCGGCGCGGCCTGCTCCCGCACTCGGCGCGGCGCGCTGCACGGGGCCGCTTCGCTCGTGTCGGCCACGCTCGTGTACTACGCGATCCTCGCGCTGGTGCAGCACGCCTACGAGGTGAGTCCGCTCGGGCTCGGCTGGCTGTGGATCGCCGTGCCGGGCGGGGCCGCGTTTGGCGCACTCGGCTCGCTGTGGCGGACCGGCCGCGCGCGGGTCCTGGCGATCGGAGTGCTGGCGGCGTCGTTCGCGGGCGAGGCGCTGCTGTTCGGTCTGCTGGTGCACCACCACGGGCGCGCCGGCACCTGGTTGCTCGCCGTGGCGATCGCCGTCCCGCTGGCGATGCTGCCCGGCCGCGGCGAGCGTGCGCGGGCAGCCGTGTTGGCCGCGTCGCTGACCGGCGCCGCGCTCGTGGCCGAGGGCGGCGTGCTCGTGGTGACCGGCTACTTCGCCTGAGGCCCGCTCGCCGCGCGCGGCTCGTGCCCGGCGCACGCCGTGACCGGCAGGCGCGGGTAGCGCGGGTACTCCGGCTCGGCTCGCGAGCGCTCGCAAAGCGAGAACTCGGAACCGCGGGTGTTGCGGATCACGCGCTGGTGGACGCAGCTGTCGCACAGGCCGGCGGGCGGGCGGGTCACCCGCCAAGTATCCCCAGTGCGCCCTGCCGCGCCGGTGCGCCTACCGCGGCAGGCGCGGCGCGATGATCCGGTACGCCTTGAGCCCGAGGCCCAGGCGCTCGCGGTCCTCCGAGGACGTCGGGTCGAGGCCGGTCAGCTCGCGGATGCGGTCCAGGCGGTAGCTCACCGTGTGGCGGTGCGCGTGGATGGCCGACGCCGTCGCGTTCATGTTGCAGTTCTCCGCCAGGTAGGCCTCGAGCGTGCCCACCAGGTCGGTCGAGTACTGCTCGTCGTAGGACACCACGCGCGCGACGGTGTCCTCGTAGAAGCTCCGCACCTCCTCGGGATGCGAGGCCAGCACGCGGAACAGCAGCCGGTAGGTGCCCCCGCCCACCTGCTCCTCGGGCGCGCGCCCGTCGGCCGTAACGTCCAGCACCAGCTCGGCCTCCTCCAGCGCGCGCCGCAGCTCGCCGGGCCCGCGGTACGAGGACGAGATGCCCACCAGCCCGTGGCGCCCGAGCCGCGCCGCCAGCGCCCGCGCCTCCTGTGCCGACCCCGGCAGCACCGCGTACACGCGCTCGCCCACCGCCTGGGCGATGGCGTCGGGGCGCTCGTCGGCGATAACGGCCAGGAGCCGCCCGGGCGAGCGGTCGCCCGGGTCGGCGCACACCGCCGCCACCCCCTCCGACACGTCGCAGCCCATCCGGCGCGCGCGCCGCAGGACGTCGTGCGGATCCAGGTCGTCGCGCTGAAGCAGCTCCTCGAGGAGCGACCCGCGCAGCGTCTGCTCGGCCTCGTCGCGAGCGTCCGCCACGGCCACCTCCGTCAAGGCCGCGACGGCCGCCATGTGCAGGTACTCGCCCGCGTCGGCGCCGCCCTCGCCCAGCATCAGCACGGCCCCCAGCTGCTGGCCGCCGGTCGCGATCGGCACCTCGGCCACGACCTCGGGCGGCCGCTCCAGGTCCGGGGCCTTGCCCAGCCGCGCGGCCACGTAGCGCTCGAGCGACGACGCCCGCCCGGTGGCGGACGCGGTGCTCAGCCGCGGCACGATCACCGCGACGGGCGCCTCGGCGTGCGCCGAGGCGATCGTCGCGATTCGGTCGAGCCCCTCACCCGCCAGCACGGCGCCCACCATCTCCAGGTGGGCGCCGCGGGGGGAGGGGAGCTGCTCGGGTGCCGTCGCCAAGCCCGCGACCGTCCTCACGTAACCGCGAGGTATCGCTCGAGCTCCCAGGGAGTCACCTGCACCCTGTAGTCGTCCCACTCGGCGCGCTTCAGGTCCACGTAGCGGCTGAAGATGTGGTCGCCGAGAGCCTTCTCGACCACCTCCGACCGCGACATCGCCTCGATCGCCTCGCCGAGCGTCTCGGGCAGCTGCTCGACGCCCGCCTCGGTCCGTTCCTCCGCCGAGAGGTCGTACAGGTTGCGCTCCATCGGCGCTGGCAGCTCGTACCCCCGCTCGATCCCCTCGAGCCCCGCCTGGAGCAGGGCCGCGAAGGTCAGGTACGGGTTGCACGACGGGTCCGGGCAGCGCAGCTCGGCCCGCGTGGCCCGCTCCTTGCCGGGGTGGTACAGCGGCACCCGCACGAGCGCGGACCGGTTGCGCCGGGACCACGCCACGTACACGGGCGCCTCGTACCCCGGCACGAGCCGCTTGTACGAGTTGACCGACGGGGCGAACAGCGCCGCCAGCTCGCGCGCGTGGCGCAGCTGACCCGCGATGAACGACTTGGCCACGTCCGACAGGAAGTACTCGTCGTTCGCGTCGAAGAACGCGTTCCGCTCGCCCTGGAAGAGCGACTGGTGCGTGTGCATCCCCGACCCGTTCTCGCCGAACAGCGGCTTCGGCATGAACGTCGCGTACATCCCGTGCTCGGTGGCCACCTCCTTGACCGCGACCCGGTACGTCATCGTGTTGTCCGCCATCTCGAGACCGTCCGCGAAGCGCATGTCGATCTCGTGCTGCGAGGGCCCGACCTCGTGGTGGGTGTACTCCACCGGGATGCCGAGCTCGCGCAGCGTGAACACCACGTCGCGGCGGAAGTCCGACGCCACGTCGAGCGTGGTCAGGTCGAAGTAGCCGCCCTTGTCGAGCACCTCGGTCCCCTGGTCGTCCTTGAACAGGAAGAACTCGAGCTCCGGCCCCAGGTAGTAGTGGTCGAAGCCCATGTCCTTGGCCCGCGCCAGCGCGCGCCGCATCACGAACCGCGGATCGCCCTCGTAGGGCGCGCCGTCGGGGGTGAGGACGTCGCAGAACACGCGGCCGACCTTGTGCTCGCTCGAGCGGCCCCGCCACGGCAGCAGCTTGAACGTGGACGGGTCGGGCATGGCGATCATGTCCGACTCCTCGATCCGGTTGAACCCCGTGATCGACGAGCCGTCGAAGCCCATGCCCTGCTCGAACGCGTCGGGCAGCTCGTCCTTGCCGACGGCGAAGGACTTGAGCTGGCCGAGGATGTCCGTGAACCAGAAGCGGACGAACTCGACCTGCTCGGCCTCGGCGCGGGAGATCACCTCCCCCGCGCCGAGCCCGTTGCGGTGCGTGTCGACGCTCGCCATCAGGCCACCACCTCCTCGGCCTCGTGCGCCTGGAGCACCTCCGCGCCGGACTCGCCGGTGCGGATCCGGATCGCGTCCTCGACCGGCAGCAGGAAGATCTTCCCGTCGCCGACCGAGCCCGTCCG
>DASVQK010000159.1:0-15235 GCA_036389105.1 Thermoleophilaceae bacterium | reverse complement strand
CCCAGTCGCAGGCGGAGTCGCCGCCGCCCACGATGATCACCTTCTTGCCGGCGAACTCGGCCTTCTCGCCCACCAGGTAGTGGGCGCCCCTGCCCTCCCAGGGCGTCATGTCGTAACCCGGCAGCTTCTTCGGCTCGAAGGCGCCGTGGCCGCCGGCGATCACGATCGTGCGGGTGAGCAGGTCGCCGCGGTCGGTGACCAGGCGCATGATCCGGCGCTCGGGGTCATCGGGATCGGGCTCGTACTCCACCCGGTCGGCGGTCGTCTCGAGGTGCACCGGCACGTCGAACTGGTCGATCGACTGCTCCTTGAGCAGTTCCACGAGGTCCTTGGCCAGGATGCGCGGGTAGCCCGGCACGTCGTAGATCCACTTCTCGGGATAGAGCGTGGTGAGCTGGCCCCCGAGCTCCGGCAGCGAGTCCACGATCCGCGAGCTGGCCTCGCGCATGCCGGCCCAGAACGCCACGATCATCCCGACCGGCCCCGCGCCGATCACGGTGATGTCGCGGATCTCGCTGTCCGCGGAGAGGTCGGGTCGGTTTCCGTTGGAGCTCATGTCAGGCGATGGTGGTCGGCGCGGCCACCGTCTCCCCGTCGAGCGCGTCCAGCGCCCGCTCCACGGAGGCGGAGATGCAGGTGAAGATCGGAGTCTCGCTCTCGGTGTAGGCGCTGGACTCCGTGCCCCTCAGCTCCTGCACCAGGTCGAGGAACTCGCCCGGGTCGTCCGCGTTGAACGACACGACGAACTCCTGATCGTCGAGCCCGAAAGAGTAGGCGGTGTTTATCTCGATCGACCCGTAGCGCCGCCCCGTCTCGATGTGGCCCTTCATCACCCGCATCCGCTCCTCGGCCGGCAGCCGGTACCAGTCGCGGCGCTTCCACATCGGGTAGACGATCAGGAAGCGGCGCTCGCTGCCCTCGCGCGGGGCCAGCGGCTGCGGCTCGTCGGAGTAGACCGACTCCTTCGTCATCGCCAGGTAGGAGTGGCTCACGTCGGCCCAGCTCATCAGGCCGCTCTGGTTGAGCAGCACGTGCAGCTCGTGGATCGGCTCGAGCCGCGGGCAGGACACGCGCAGCATCAGGTCGGCGTCCCCGCGGGTGCCCACGAGCGAGTACGTGCGCAGGAAGTGATCCTCCGCGAACTCGTTGCACGCGGCGGCGAACTCGCGCTTCCCGCGGGCGCGCTCCTCGACATCGAGGCGCCGCCACGCGCGGTCGAGCTTCAGGAACGTGAACTTGACGAAATGCCGGTCGGCCACCGTCCATAGAGTTTAGGAATGCGTCGAATCGCCGCCTTCGTGGCCGTCTTCGGCGCCGTCGCCGTGTGCCTGGTCGCCGCCTCGGCCGCGCAGGCGCGGCCGCGCGCGCTGATCGCGTTCATCCCCACCCAGCCGGCGCCCAAGATGCCGCTGCTGTTCGACCTGGCCGAGCGCGACTTCTCCTACGGGGTGACCAGCCCCACGCTGGGCGCCTACTTCAAGCGCCAGATGCTGCTGGACATGAGCCAGGGCAGCCGGATCGCCAACCACGCGTACCCCGACGACCTGAAGCGCCTGGACCTGATCCCGGGCGCGCGCGGGGACGGCCGGGTGAAGGGCTGGAGGCTGGCCGCCAAGCGCGCCAGGGACGCGCCCGGCGACGTGGTGGCCGGTCTGCTGGGCGGCACCGTGAAGAAGAGCGGCGGGCGGGTGGGCTACGCCGGGGTGGCCGGCTTCCAGCAGACCGAGGCCGTGGTGGCCGCCGACCGGCGCGGTCACGTGGACCGCGTCTCGCTCGGCACCATCGGCACCTTCGCGGAGCGCGCGACCGCCGTCTGGCGGGAGTCCGACCTGCTGGTGGCGCGCTTCCCGAGCGACGAGAGCGGCCTGGCCGCGCTGGACGGCGTCCTGGCCGCGCGCCAGCCGGACGACCTGATCCTGGTGGTGCGCGCGCCGCCGGCCGGGCGCAGCCGGCTGCTGCCCACGGGCCTGCTCGGCCCGGGCTCCAAGGGGGAGGTGCTCTACTCGCCCACCACGCGCCGCCTCGGGCTGGTCGCCGCCACCGACTTCGCGCCCACCGTGCTGCACCACCTGGGCATTCCCGAGCCGGGAAAGATGGAGGGGAGGGTCATCGAGACCCGGCCCGACGGCGACGCCGAGAACGTGCGCGCCCGCATGGCGCGCCTCGACGTGATCCTGGGCCGGCGGCCGTCGGCCATCAACTACTGGTTCTTCGCTTTCTGCGGGATGACGCTGGTCCTGGCCCTCGCGCGCGGGCGCGCGGGTGTGAACACCGCCCTGCGGATCGGCTTCCTGGGCGCCCTCTGGCTGCCCGGGGTGGCGCTGTTCACGGCGGCGGTGCTGCCCACTCGCATGGCCGAGCTCGCCATCCTGTCGCTCGGCTCCCTGGGCCTGGGAGCGCTGGTCGACCGATTGGTGCCGTGGCCGCTGGCCCCGGCGGTGCCGGCGGCGGTCGTGTTCGGGGCGCACGCGATCGACCTCGCGCGGGGCTCGCCGCTGATCGGCGCGTCGCTGGCCGGCCCGAACCCGAAGGGCGGCGCGCGCTTCTTCGGGATCGGCAACGAGCTGGAGATCCTGCTGAGCCTGGAGGTCCTGTTCGGCCTGGGGGCCTTCCTGGCGGCCGTGTCCGCGCGCTGGGCCCGATGGGGGTTCGGGATCGGCTGCCTGGTGGCCGCGGTGGTGATCGGCTCCGGACGCCTGGGCGCGGACGTGGGCGGCGTGATCACGCTGGGCGCCGGGGCCGCCGGGGCCGTGCTGGCGTCGCTCGGCCGGCGGCCCAGCCGGCGCGCCCTGGCCCTGGCCGCGCTGGTCCCGTTCGCGGCCGTGGCCGGTTTGATCGGCCTCGACCTGGTCACGTCCGGGGGCGCGCACCTCACCCGCACGGTGGTGCACGGGGGCGGAGCGGGCGACGTCCTCGACATCGTCAAGCGGCGCGTGATCATCTCCGTGAACGGCCTCAAACGCGTGTCGACGGCCATCACGTGCGGGCTGGGGATCGTGCTGTTCACTGTGGGCGTGCGCCGCCGCGACGAGCTGTTCGCGCCGCTCCAGGACCAGCCCGCGTTCCGCGCGGGCATATGGGGCGCGTTCGCCGCCACGATCGTCGGGACGCTGGCCAACGACTCCGGTCCGCTCATCTTCGAGGCCGGTCTGATGCTGCTGCTGCTGGCCACGGGCTACGCGCGGGGACGCCCGGAACCTCCAGTTCCAGCACAGCCTCCGGTGGCGGAAGTTGGCAAGAATCCTGGTGTCAGACCCCAAACGGTGGGCTAGGATGGCGCCGGTGCGTATCGCGCTCGTCTCCCCGTACTCGTACACGTATCCGGGGGGAGTCGGACGGCACGTGGAGGCAACCGCGGAGGAACTTCTCCGCCGGGGCCACGACGTGCGCCTGTTCGCCCCCTACGACCCGGACGATCGCCTCGCGCGCGCGACCCACCGCGGCGCACGGCCGGAGACGCGCCAGGCGCCGGACCACCTCGTGTCGCTGGGGCGGACGCTGGGCATCCCGATGAACGGCGCGGTGTCGAACGTGTGCGTCAGCCCGTACTCCACGTCCGTGCTGGGCAAGGCCCTTCGCGGCGGCGGCTTTGACCTGCTTCACGTGCACGAGCCCAACGGCGCGGTGGCCAGCTGGTTCGCGGTCGAGAACGCGCGCATCCCGGTCGTCGGCACCTTCCACAGCTACGCCACGAAGCGCTTCGCCAACCAGCTCTGCTCCAACGTGCTGAGCGCCCGCCGGCTGTACTCCAAGCTGCACGCCCGGATCGCCGTGTCCGAGGCCGCCCGCTGGACGGCCGAGCGCTTCTACGGCGGCAACTACGACGTCGTCCCGAACGGGGTGGACCTGTCGGCCGCTCCGGTCGGGCCGAAGCCGCCGTCCGACGAGCTGCGGCTGCTGTTCGTGGGCCGGGCCGAGGAGCGCAAGGGCCTGCCGATCCTCCTGCGCGCCTTCGAGGCGCTGCGCGGGGCGGGCGTCAGCGCGCGGCTGACCGTGGCCGGCGCCACCCCGGAGGAGGTCGAGCCCTACCTGCTCGACCCGGACGGCGTGGAGGTGCTCGGCCGCGTGAGCGAGGCCGACAAGTGGCGGCTGCTGCACGGCGCCGACGCCGTGTGCGCCCCCTCGCTGGGGGGCGAGAGCTTCGGGATGGTGCTCACGGAGGCCTTCGCCGCGGGCACGCCGGTCGTGTGCTCCGACATCGCGGGCTACCGCGAGGTGGTCCGGCAGGGCGTGGACGGGCTGCTGGTGCCGGCCGGCGACCCCGTCCGCCTGGGCGAGGCGCTGCACGAGCTGGCCGTCGACCCGGACGGCCGGGCGCGGATGGCCGCCGCCGCGCGCCAGGGCGCCGAGCGCTTCGCGTGGCCCACGGTGACCGGCCGGGTGCTCGAGGTCTACGAGCGCGCCGTGGAGCGAGCGGCCGCCCCGGCCACGCGCGTCCAGCGCGCGGCGCTCCGGACGGGGCTCAAGCCCGCCGACGGGCTGCCGCGCAATCCGCCGCGGCGCATCCCGTCGATCGAGCCGGAGCTCTCCGGCAGCGGCCGCAAGCGCGCCGCGCGAGTGGCGCGCCGGGTGGCGGTTGCCGGCGGAGCCGTCGGCGGACTGGGACTGGCGGCGCTGGCGCTCGACCGGATCGGGATCGAGTCGATAGTCCAGGCCCTCGTGGCGGCCACGCCGTGGTACGTGCTGATCGCCTTCGCGCTGATGTGCATCTCGATGCTCGCGCGAGCCGAGTCCTGGCACGCCATCCTGCGCGCCGCGCTCCCCGGCGCCCGCGTGCGCCGGCGCCACGCCGCGCGCGGGGTGATGATCGGCGTGCTGATGTCCGCCACGCTGCCGGCCCGGCTGGGCGAGCCGTCGCGCGCGCTGATCGTGGCCCGCAGGCTGGGACGTGTGCGCGAGCGGCTCCCCGTGGTGCTCGGCACGCTCGTGTCGCAGACGCTGCTCAACCTCGTGGCCCTGTTGATCCTCGGGACGGTCATGTTCGCCACCGTCGGGCTGTTCCACGGGCACGAGAGCGCGCTGGTGCTGGTGGCGGTGGCGCCGGTGGTCGCGCTGCTGCTGGTGGCGCTGGCTCCGGCCGCGCTGCGCCGGGGGGCGCCGTCGCGGTTCGCCCGGCTCCAGCAGGCGGCGGCCAAGGCGCGCGCGGCGATGGTGGAGGCGCGACGTGGCCTGCGCGTGTTCCGCCAGCCAAAGCTCGGCGCCTGGGCGGCGTTCATGCAGCTCCTGGCGTGGGCCATCCAGTGGCTCGCCTGCTACGCGCTCCTGATCGCGCTGGGACTGGACCACCAGGCCGGCATCGGGGCCGCGGCGGCGGTGCTGTTCGCGGTCAACGTCACGGCCGTCATCCCCGCCACCCCTTCCAACATCGGCGTCTTCCAGGCGGCCTGCGTGGCGGTGCTGTCCGCCTACGGCGTCAACCACACGGACGCCTTCGCCTACGGGGTCATCCTCCAGGCCGTGGAGGTGGCCACCGCGTTCGCGCTGGGCATGCCGTCGCTCGTGGCCGAGGGGATGTCCTGGAAGGACCTCCGCCTGCGGGCGCTGCACGCCTCGCCGGTCGAGCTGAGCACGGCCGGCCGCTCGCCCGAGGCGGCCCGCGCCGAGGCCGAGGCCTGAGGCTCCTCGTAGACGGCATGAACGTCATCGGGTCGCGGCCCGATGGCTGGTGGCGCGATCGCGATGGGGCGAAGCGGCGGCTGGTGGAGGAGCTGGACAGCGCGCTGTCCGAGCCGGTGACGCTGTTCCTGGACGGTTCGCCGATCGCATTGCCCGAGTCGCCGGGTGTCGAGGTCCGGTTCGCTCCCGGCGGGCCCAATGCCGCCGATGAGGCGATCGAGGAGTACGTCCGGGCCGCGCCGGAGCCCCGCGAGCTCCGCGTCGTCACCTCGGATCGCCCCCTCGCCGCCGCGGTCCGCGCGATGGGCGCCGAGGTTCTCGGCGCCGGGGAGTTCCGGCGCACGTTCCTGACTTGAGCTCTAGGGAGCGGGCTGGGGCGCGGGGCGCGTGTCAGCCGGCGTCATGTCGCCCTCCTCGGGGTCGTCGTCGCCCGGCGGGTCGCCGAACACCACGTCGCCGTCCTTCACGCGGTGGCCGTCGCGGCTGCGCGGGTCGTAGATGATCGCGTCGGGCTTCGGGTCGTCGGACAGCCTGCCGCTCTTCATGCCGAAGTAGACCGCCTGCGGGTGATGGGCCACGATCGCGAGCGTCGACTGCTCGGGCTCCACCGCGTAGCCGCCCGACAGCGACAGGCCGATCGACGGCGCGTCCAGCAGGCGGAACACCTTCTCGTGCTCGGACTGGTCGGGGCAGGCGGGGTAGCCCCACGAGTAGCGGCGACCCTGGGCGGGGTCGATGCCCAGCGCGCGGCGCACCTCGGAGTGGAGCCACTCGGCCATGCCCTCGGCCACCTGCACGCCCAGGCCGTGCACGAACAGCTGCTCGGCGAACTCCCCGTCCTGCTCGAGCCGGGCCATCAGGTTGGTGACCCGCGACCCGGCGGTCACGGCCTGGAGCGCCACCACGTCGCGCTCGCCGCTCGCGAGCGGGCGGTAGAAGTCGGCCAGGCAGATGCGGTCGTGCGCGGCCTGGCGCGGGAACACCAGCCGCTCGAGCTCGCGGCTGCCGTCGTCGGGGTCGAACACGATCAGCTCGTTGCCCTCGGACGCGGCGGGGAAGTAGCCCAGGAGCGCCCGCGGCTCGAGGTAGTCCTGCTCGCGCCACATGCGCGCCAGGCGCGGGTGGAAGTCGTCGCGCAACAGCCGCTCCCACTCGGCGCCCTTCACGCCGCGGCCGCCCCAGTGCAGCTTGAAGAGCACGTGCAGGTCCAGGTGCGGGAAAACCTCGTCCAGGTCCACCGGGATCTCGCGCACGCCCCAGAACGGCGGCTCGGGAACGGGCACGTCCGTGCGCGCGGTCGAGCGCACCGAGTCGTCGTCGGTGGGCGCCTCCTCGGGCTCGGGGCCCTTCTCGCGCAGGACGCGCGCCTCGTTGCGCACCTTCTCCACGAGCGCATCGCGCGCCTCGCCGTCCACCAGCTGGTCCATCACCGACAGGCCCTCGAACGCGTCCTTGCAGTCGAAGACACCGGGCTCGTAGAGCTCGTCGGACTCCTGACCGCCGGGGTAGAGGATGCGCCGGCCGAAGTTGCGGTTGATCGCGGCCCCGCCGACCAGCACCGGGTAGCCCAGCCCCTGCTCGTGGAGCTCGCTCACGCACAGCGGCATCTGCTTGGAGGTGGACACGAGCAGCGCCGACAGGCCGATGGCCGTGGCGTCGTGCTCCTTGGCCGCGTCCACGATCGTGCCGATCGGGACCTGCTTGCCCAGGTCCACGACCGTGTAGCCGTTGTTGGTCAGGATCGTGTTGACGAGCGACTTGCCGATGTCGTGCACGTCGCCGAACACCGTGGCCAGCACCACGGTGCCCTTCGTGTAGCCCTCGATCCGGTCGAGGTAGTTCTCGAGGCGCGCCACCGCGCGCTTCATCACCTCGGCCGACTGGAGCACGAACGGCAGGATCAGCTCGCCGGCGCCGAACTTGTCGCCCACCTCCTTCATGGCGGGCAGGAGCACGTCGTTGAGGGTCGGCACCGCGCCGATCTTCTCCACGGACGCGTCGATCTGCGCCTCGACGCCGTCCTTCTTGCGCTTCAGGATGTGCCAGTGGAGCGCCTCCTCGGGCTCCATGTCCGCCGTCGGGTCGCCGGCCGCCTCCACCTCGTCCTCGCCCTTGGACTCGAAGTGCTCGATGAAGCGCTCGAGGGCGTCCTCGCGGCGGTTGAACACCAGGTCGTCGGCCAGCTCGCGCTCCTCGTCGGGGATCTCGCCGTACGGCGTGATGTGGTTCGGGTTGACCATCGCCAGGTCCAGCCCGGCCTCCACCGCGTGGTGCAGGAACGCCGAGTTGAGCACCGCGCGGGCCGGCTGGCCGACGCCGAACGACACGTTGGACACGCCCAGCGAGGTCTTGACGCCGGGCAGCTCCGCCTTCACCCGGCGGATCCCCTCGATCGTCTCGACCGCGGACGGTCGCCACTCCTCGTCGCCGGTCGTGAGCGTGAACGTGAGCAGGTCGAAGATCAGCAGCTCGGGATCGAGCCCGTGGTCGCCGCAGGCGATGTCGCGGATCCGCTTGGCGATCTCAACCTTGCGGTCGGCGGTCTTGGCCATGCCGACCTCGTCGATGGTCAGCGCGATCAGCGCCGCGCCGTGCGCGCGCGCCAGCGGCACCACGACGTCGGCCTTGTCGCGTCCGGCCTCGAGGTTGATGGAGTTGACGATCGCCCGCCCGGGGATCTGCTCCAGCGCGGCCTGGATCACGTTCGGCTCGGTGGAGTCGATCTGGATCGGCGACGGCTGCGTCAGCGAGATCCGCTTGACCACCTCGCGCATCTGGTCAGCCTCGTCCTGGCGCTCGGTGAGCGCCACGCACACGTCCAGCACGTGCGCGCCGCCCTCCACCTGGTCCTCGGCCACCTGCACCAGGCCGTCGTAGTCGTCGGCCAGCAGCAGCTCCTTGGCCTTGCGCGAACCCTGCGAGTTCACGCGCTCGCCCACCATCGCCGGGCGCGGCTCCTGCTCGAGCGGCGTCGCGGCGATCATGCTCGACAGGTGCGGCGGCCAGGCGTCCCGCGGGCGCGGCGCGGCCTCGCGTCCCTTGACGCGCTCCGCGATCGCCCGGATGTGTTCGGGGGTGGTGCCGCAGCAGCCGCCCACGATCGACACGCCGTAGCGCTCCACGAACTCCTGCAGCGAGGCGGCCAGCGGCTCGGGCTCCTCGGGGAAGATCGTCTCGCCGTTGGGCCCCTGAAGGGGCAGCCCGGCGTTGGGGATGCAGTGCACCGGCACCGGCGAGTGCTCGCCCAGGAACCGGATGGCGTCGCGCATGTCCTCGGGGCCGGTGGAGCAGTTGAGCCCGATCACCTGCACGTCCAGCGCCTCGAGCGTGGTGAGCACCGCCGCGATGTCGGTGCCCAGCAGCATCTTGCCGCCCTGCGGCAGGAGCGACACCGAGGTCTGGATCGGCAGCGCGGTGCCGGTCTCCTTGAACGCCTCGCGCGCGCCGAAGACCGCGGCCTTGACCTCCAGGATGTCCTGCGCGGTCTCGATGACGATCAGGTCGGCGCCGCCCTCCACCAGGCCGCGGGCCTGCTCGGTGAAGACCTCCACGAGCCTGGTGAACGAGATGTCGCCCAAGGTCGGGTCGTTGGACGCCGGCAGGAAGCCCGTCGGGCCGATCGAGCCGGCCACGAAGCGCTCCTCGCCCGCGGCGGCGCGCGCGATCTGCGCCGCCTTCGTGTTGATCTCCAGCGTGTGCTCGCCCAGGCCCCACTCGTCCAGCTTCAGCCGGCTGGCCTGGAAGGTGTCTGTCTCGACCACCTCGGCGCCCGCGTCGAGCATCGACTCGTGCACGCCCTGGATGACGTCCGGGCGGTGCAGGACCAGCGCCTCGTGACATTTACCGGGCAGCCCGCCGTAGTCCTCGCTCGTCAGGTCGAACTGCTCGAGCGTGGCGCCCATGCCGCCGTCGTAGACGACGACGCGTGAGTTGATGGTCTCGATGAAGTCGCGCATGGCCTCGAAAAGAGGCTAGCGGCGCGCGTTCCGCTCTGGCGCGCGCTTGAACCGGAATGCCTGCTAGGGACTCACCGCCCCCCCAACTCGGGGTGATTGCCGCGGTTCAGCTTTTCCCGACCGGCCCGGCGGCCGATACCCCGGCGACCGCGCTGCCGCGCGGACCATCACGGGTCAGGGGGTCGTAAGAGTGAAGGATCGAGCGCATGTCCGAGTTGGTCGCGCAGTCGTCCTCGCATGTCTCGGCGCCATCGCGGTTGGCATGTGGTGTGCCCCAGCGATGGCCGCCGATCCGGCAGATTACGCGTGTCAGGGCACGGGCTCGACGTTGAACATGCACGGATATACGGATGGTTCTCCTAGTTTCACGTGGCACATTCCGTCAGAGTGGCGCTCGAACGATCCTAGCCCGCAGACAGGTTCATTCACCGGCTCAGGCGATCTGGTGTGTCAGATAGCACCCGATCCGACGCCGGTTCAAGTCCGCGCGACGATCTCCGGACGCTATACGTCCCAGCTCTGCGACACGGGGGCGGCTCCTATCACCATGACCGGAACGCTGACGCTGACGCCGTCAGGCGGGGCAGGTCCGGTCTCCACATCAGTGACCCTTGCCGATACCGGAGAGTTCTCCCAGAAGACGTCGCCCCCGTACTCCGATGAGCAATATGGCTCTCGTCTGCTTGTAGACCTAGGGTCAGGTCAGCGCGGAACACTCCAGGCAACATTCTCCATGTATGACTACATGGCAAAGGACACGCCCTCTTATCCATGTAGCGGGGAGGCGATCACTCGTTTGCAAATCGATGGCGGCTCCTGGGACCGCCCTGGCGCCGGACCTACTGTCGGACGCCCAAGAACGAGGTGCGTCCGGGCATCTCGGGGTCACCGACTGAAGGAGCCAAGTTGACGGCGAGCAACGGAGTCTGGTTCGGTGCGCCAACGGCCTACCAGTACCAATGGTGGTCATGCGACAGTGACGGTGCTTGCTCTGATGTGCCGGGCGCGACTGGTTCCACGTACGTCTTATCGAGCAATGATGTGGGCGGCACGGTTGGCGTGACCGTCACGGCATCGAACTCGCGGGGATCCGACAGGGCCAGGAGTGACCAATCCGTAACGATTCAATCGCCTGGAGCGCCCCCGGCGGAGCCGTCCACGGAACGGGACGATCTTGATGACGCGACGGCGACTAGCGAGGGCTCGTGGCTGGCGCTCGATGAGGCTGCAGCCCAGGCGTATGAAGCGGGAAGGCTCACGCTGCCGAACGCGATCGCGCTCAGCGCCACAAATGGTCGACCTCCCTATCACTGCAACGCCAGTATGAGCAAGAAGGTGGGAGGAGTGCGCGAGATCCACACCGAGGGAGGCGGAACCGAGAAGATGCGCACAATTCGGTGGGCGTACAAGGAAACCTGCACCGGAGGACAGCAGGTGATTCACCTGAAGGGGCACTCGTTCCTTAACCGGCTCGGGTCTGACAAAAGCTTTCATCTGTATTCAATAGGCAAGAGCTATGACACCACCCCCAGCGGCCCGGTGATGCAGGTGAGAGTCGGAGACGCGACGATCGAAGGGCAAAAGCGGGGAATCAAGCAAGTCGAGTGGCACGCAGTCTCCGAGGTCCCAGCGCCGTACCAGTGGATCAACGACGAGCCATTCGGGCATCTGAGCGGCGTGAACGATGACAAGACACACTGCTCGAGGTACCCGAACAGCACGTCGCCACGGTACCTCGGCATCCTGTCGTGCGTCATCTACGGCCATCAATTTCGGTAGCGCATCACACCGAAGAAATCAGGGACGGTCGTCGGGATCCCTCTCTGGAGCTGTCTTGAGCCGTGAGGCTGTAAATGCCTCTCGGGCAGGTGCGCGCAGCATCAGCGTGTGGCGGGCCAGATAGTCATACGCCGCCAGCAGTGCGATCCCGACCTCCCGCTCACTCGCTAGCTCTCGCGCCAAGAACGCGTGAAGTTCGCGAGCGAGGTGCTCGCCGCGTTCGCGCGCCAGATGCTCTGGATTCCCCGACATGCTCAAGTCGGTGATCCTAGGCGCTCGCCGTCATGCCCGCCGCACGATCCCCAGCATGCGCTCGGGCTCGGCGCCGCCGGTCGCCACTCGCCAAGGCCGTGAACGGCCGGCCGGGCAACGCCGCTCGATTAGCCTGCCATCGTGCGGTTGCAGCCTGCGAATCCAGCCGCGCCGCGTCAGCCCGCCATCGCGGCTTCGTTCACCCGCGTGGAGAGGCCCGAGGGTTTCCAGTCCGGGACTGGAGGAGGTGCGCCGCGCTTGAACCGACTCGAGCTAGTCGCCTGGCGTCGGCTCCATCGCCTCGTTTACCCCGTCTCCGTCGTCGACGTGCGTTGAGCCAAGCGCTGCTTAGCCCTCGCACGCACGAACGCATCTTCGTCCTCGCTGAGCCGCTCGAGCGCGGTGCCCGACTCATCGCGCTCTGCGGCCAGCCCCAGGAGGGGGAGCTTCACCTCGACACGAGGATCGGACATCAGCGCCTCCAACGCTTCAGCCGGCGGCATGTCCGACCGGCGCTGTCCCCAGCCCAGACTGGGCGGGGAAGAATCCAGGACAGGTGATCTATACCCGCTTCCCGCCGCGGGCTCCCGATGGGGTCCCGAGTTGCCGCCGCAGCCGGAGCGGCCCCACCGCTTCCGCCTGAGGTCAAAAGATCCACGCGCGAGGAGGCGGAAGTGCCCCAGGGCACGTTCCGCTCTGGCACGGGGAAATGGCCCCGCTGTCCAGGCGCTTTCGACCGTAGGGCGAAGTCGACGGCCGATATTTCCGACACACGTCCAATGACGCCCCTCCCGAGCGCGCCTACTTTGGCTGTCGTAATCGGATAGGGCCGCCGGCGGACTCGCCCGGCGCGCTCCGACAAGGAGGATTCATGTTCGGACGAGCCACCGGGGCGGCTCCGCATGCCCCTGCACGGAGAAGGTCGCTGGCCGCCTGTCTGGGCGTCCTCGTGACTCTTCTCGCACTGCCCGCGGCCGCCTCCGCGGCGGACGGGCCGACGCTGACGGAGACCGTCTCCGGCGTCAACACCACCTGGGTGATCGTCGCCGGCGTGCTGGTGATGTTCATGCAGGCGGGCTTCGCGCTGCTCGAGATCGGCTTCTCGCGGATGAAGAACGCGGGGGCGGGCGTGGCGAAGATCCTGCTCAACTTCTCGATTTCCTCGCTCGCCTACTGGGCTGTCGGCTTCGCGCTGGCGTTCGGGGGCGCCGGGGCGATCGCGGGGAACCACGGGTTCTTCCTGAGCGTGGGCCACGACGCCGCGTCGGCGGCGAAGGACATCCCGCTGCTGGGCGCCGTCGACATCAGCCCCGCCGCGCTCCTGTTCTTCCAGTTCGTGTTCTGCGCAGTGTCCCTGGCCATCGTCTGGGGCACGACGCTCGAGCGGATCAAGTGGCAGGCCTACGTGGTCTACGCCGTGATCTTCAGCGCGCTGATCTACCCGATCATCTCGCACTGGATCTTCGGCGGCGGGTGGCTGGCCAAGGAAGCGGGCATGCAGGACTTCGCCGGCTCCACGGTGGTCCACCTGATCGGCGCCACGGGCGCCCTGGCGGCCCTGCTGCACCTGGGACCGCGCCGCGGCAAGTACGACGCGCGGGGCAAGCCGCGCGCCATCCCCGGCCACTCGATGCCGCTCGTCGGCCTCGGGATCCTGATCCTGTGGCTGGGCTGGTTCGGGTTCAACCCGGGCTCGACCCTGGGCGCGATCGGCAACCGGTTCGCCGAGGTCGTGCTGGTCACGAACCTGGCGGCGGCGGCCGGCGTGATCTTCGCCGCGGCGACGATCTACGCGATCACCAAGAAGGTCGACATCGGCATGGCCGGCAACGGCGCGATCGCGGGCCTCGTGGCGATCACCGCCCCGTCGGGCTACGTCGAGTACTGGGCCGCCCCGATCATCGGCGCGGTGGCAGGGGTGATCGTGGTGGTCGGCGTGCTGGCGATCGAGAAGGTGCTGGACGACCCGGTCGGCGCGCTGTCGGCGCACGGCCTGGCCGGAATCTGGGGAACGCTGTCCTGCGGCATCTTCACCTCGCCGCGGCTGGCGGACCTGAACGCGATCGGCAAGCCCGGCCTCGTCTACAACGGCAGCTTCCACCAGTTCGGCGCCCAGGCGCTGGGCGTGGGGGCCGCGTTCGTGTGCGTGTTCGTCGTCTCCTACGTCGTCTTCTGGGCGATCAAGAAGACGATCGGGCTGCGCGTCACGGCTGAGGAGGAGGACGCCGGTCTGGACATCGCCGAGCACGGCATGTTCGGCTACCCGGAGCAGTTCATCCCGGACACCGAGATCGGCGCCGGCTCGACCGGCCCGGTGGCCGATCGGGTGCGGGGCGGCACGCCGGCCCCGGTCACCGCGATGCAGGCCGGGGAGGTGACGGCATGAAGATGGTCGTCGCCTACATCAGACACGAGGCGTTCGAGCCGATCCGGGCGGATCTGCTCGAGGCCGGCTTCCCGAGCCTCTCGATCAGCGAGGTGAAGGGCTCGGGCAGGCAGAAGGGCCTGACGGAGCACTACCGCGGCTCCGAGATAGCCATCCACCTCCGGCCGAAGCTGAAGCTGGAGTGCGTGGTGGACGACGGCGCCGTGGCGCTCGTGACGGAGACGATCCTGAAGTACGCCCGGACGGGCTCGGTCGGCGACGGGAAGATCTTCCTGATGCCGGTCGAGGAGGCCGTCCGGATCCGCACCGGGGAGTCCGGCGCGGAGGTGCTCCAGGCACACGAGGAGGTGCCGGCCTGATGGCGGCCGTCGAGGAACGTCGCGTGGACCCGGGGGAGGTTCTCTCCCGGGTCCGTGAGGACAACGTGGAGTTCGTGCGCTTCTGGTTCACGGACATCTTCGGCGCCCTCAAGTCGTTCGCGGTCGGCAAGGACGAGCTGGAGGACGCGTTCGAGTCGGGCATGGGCTTCGACGGCTCTTCGATCACAGGGTTCAACCGGATCGAGGAGTCGGACATGATCGCCATGCCCGACCCGTCCACCTTCAAGCTGCTGCCCTGGCGCAGCCGCGACCACAAGGTGGGGCGCGTGTTCTGCGACGTCCTGACCCCGGACGGCGAGCCGTACGAGGGGGACCCGCGGTTCGTGATGCGGCGCGCCCTGGCGCGGGCCAAGGACATGGGCTTCGACCACTACTACCTGGGGCCGGAGCTCGAGTTCTTCCTGTTCAAGGACGACCAGGGCACCGAGGTGCTGGACAAGGGCGGCTACTTCGACCTGACCACGCTCGACGTGGCGTCGGACTTCCGCCGCGACGTGGTGTTCACGCTGCGTGAGCTCGGCATCCCGGTGGAGTACACGCACCACGAGGTCGGGCCGTCGCAGCACGAGATCGACATGCGCTTCGCGGACGGTCTCGAGATGGCCGACAACACGATGACGTACCGGATCGCGGTGAAGGAGGTGGCGACCGAGCACGGCTACTACGCCACGTTCATGCCGAAGCCGCTGTTCGGCGAGAACGGCTCGGGGATGCACACCCACCAGTCGCTCTTCCGTGGCGAGGAGAACGCGTTCTACTCCGCCGACGACGAGTTCCACCTCTCGGACACGGCCAAGGCGTTCATCGCCGGCCAGCTGAGGCACGCGCGCGAGCTCTCGGCGCTGTTCGCACCGTCGGTGAACTCG
>DASVQK010000158.1:0-7162 GCA_036389105.1 Thermoleophilaceae bacterium | reverse complement strand
GCGGCGCGGCCGTGGTCGAGCGCCTGGCCGAGCGGGACGTCCCCGCGCGCGCCGCCGCCGAGCTGACGGCGAACGCCCTGGCCGCGGCGGCGGCGGTCGCGTTCCCGCCCGACGACGAGCGCGAGGCCGCCGCGCCGCCCGCCGCGGCCCCCGCGGTGCTGGCCGCGGGTCGCTGCCTGATCGCCCCGCGCTGCCGCACCACGCTCGGCCTGCTTCCCGGGACCGACCACCTGGCGGCCGCCACGCAGGACCAGGTGGTGCAGTACGCGACGGCGCTCTTCCGCTTCCCGGCGGCCTTTCGGCCGCTGGGCGTGTTCGGCCGCCTGGCGGCGCGGCCGCACAGGGCGTCGCTGGTCTACGCGCGGCTGGCCGAGGCGGTCCTGGCGGAGCGCGACGGCGCGCGCGCCTAGAGCTGCTCCGCTATCCGCGGGGCCTCCCGGTTGAACAGCCAGAAGCCGAGCGCGAACACTCCCACCACTATCCCCATGGGGATCGCCAGCCGGCCGGCGCCGCCGATCGCGTGGGCGGCGCTGGGCGCGTTCGGGTCGATCACCGCGTGCCGGGCCTGCGTCAGCACCACCGACACCGGGTTGGCCATCACGAACGGCTGAAGCGCCTTGTCGGGGATCTTCTCGATCGCGTAGATCACCGGCGAGGCGTAGAACAGCGCCTGAGCCACCACCTCCCAGATCGGCTGCACGTCGCGGAAGCGAACGAACAGCGCCGACAGGAGCATCGCCACGCCCACGACGAAGACGCCGAGGAACAGCAGTAGGACCGGCAGCTCGAGCCACGACAGCCGGGGCTCGAAGTCCTTCGCGTACGAGCCGCTGCCCGCCGCGGCGAAGAGGAACACCACCACGACGTTGAGCAGCAGGTTGAAGTACGCGTTGAGCACCACCGCCAGCGGCACCACCATGCGCGGGAACTGGATCTTGCGCACCAGGTTCTCGCGGTCCACCAGCGAGCTGACCGACCCGCCCGTGGCGTCGGCGAAGAACGTGAAGATCACGATGTCCATCAGCAGCACCACGGCGTAGTCGGGCGTGTCGTTGCCCAGGCGCACGAACTTGGTGAAGACCACGAGCAGGACGCCGAACAGCATCAGCGGCCGCAGGAGCTGCCAGAAGTAGCCCAGCACCGAGCCGAAGAAGCGCAGCTTGAACTCGGTGGTGGCCAGCGTCCAGGTCAGGTGGAAGAACCGCCGCGCGTCCCCCCCGAGGGCCGACGGGCCCCGGATCGGGCGCCCGAGCGCCCGCAGCTCCGCCGGGTCGACGCTCACGCCGTGGAGGCGTGCGCCGTCATGACCTCGCCGGCGCGCTCGAGCGACACGTCGTGCGGCAGGTCGACCAGGCCGCCGGACACGCGCGTGCCCGTGACCACGGCGGACGTCATGCGCGGCCTGCGGTCCATCAGGTTCTGGGTGCCGCGCCGCACCACCCAGGGCGACGCGTACACGCGCCCCGGCGCCAGCACGTTCTCGAAGCTCACCGCGAAGGTGGCCTCGTCGCCGGGCTGGAACTGGCCCGTGCTCGTCTCCACCCAGTCGGTGGAGGTCGCGAACAGCGGCAGGTGGCGGTCGTTCTCGAGCACCACCGCGATCGCGGGGTGCTGCACGGCCTCGTGGAACACCACCCGCGCGCTGAAGGTGCACGCGCGCCCCTGCGGCAGGACGGTCTGGCGCTCGCCGAGCTCGTCCTCGAACCACGCGTCCACGATCTCGGCGGCGCGGTCGCCGTAGCGCTCGACGCCGCCCTCCTGGTCCCCGCCCTCGCGCCCGAAGTTCATCTCCACATAGCTCGCGGCCACCTGTTCGGGCTGGCCGATCATCCTCACGTCGCCGCGCTCGATCAGGAGCGCGCGGTCGCAGAAGCGGCGCACCGCGCCCATGTCGTGCGTCACGAACAGGATCGTCTTGCCCTCGTCCTTCATCCGGTGGAAGACGTCGAAGCACTTCTGCTGGAACGCCGCGTCGCCCACGGCCAGCACCTCGTCGATCAGCAGGATGTCGGCGTCCACCTGGATCATCACCGAGAACGCCAGCCGCACGTTCATCCCGGACGAGTAGTTCTTCAGCTTCAGGTCCACGAACTCCTGGAGCTCGGCGAACTCGATCACGCGCTCGAACCGCTCGCGCGCGTCGCGCGGGGACAGGCCGAGCATGATCGCGTTCAGGGCGATGTTGTCGCGCGCGGCCAGGTCGGGGTTGAACCCCACGCCCAGCTCGATGAACGTGGACACGCGCCCGTTCAGGTAGATGGCGCCGCCGTCCACCCCGTAGATGCCGGCCATGCACTTGAGCAGCGTGCTCTTGCCCGAGCCGTTGCGGCCCACGATCCCGAAGAACTCGCCCCGGGGGACGGCGAACGACACGTTCCGGAGCGCCTCGAAGCGGTTCGAGCCCGTGCGGCGGAGCGGGTGCAGGGCCCGCTCCTTGAGGGTGTGCACCTGCTCCTTGGGCAGGGTGAACGTCTTCGAGACGTTGTCGACTACGACGGCCGGCACGCCATCGGTGGAACCGCTCACGCAGGAGAATGTAGCGGCGCGGGCGGGTCCCTCAGGCGCGGTCGCGAAGCCGTAGAAGCTCGCGTTTCACGCGTCTGCGCACCTGCCGCCGGGGCCCCGGCGTCAGCGGGTGGCGCGCGGCCACGGCGGCGAACGCGGCCAGCTCCCACAGCTCGTGCCGGCGCCTGCGCGAGCTGAGCCCGCCGCCCTGGCTGGGCCAGCGGTAGCGCGCCAGCTGCCGGTGCACGTACGCGAAGCGCCAGCCGGCGCGGGCCAGCCGCATGTACATCTCGTAGTCCTCCGCCATCCACAGCCACGACCGGTAGCCGCCGATCGCGCGCAGCGCGCCCGCCCGGATCGTGGCCGTGGGGCTGGGGATCGGGTTCTGCTCGGCCAGCTTGGGGAAGCGGTACATCGGGTGCACCGATGGGTCGCCGATGTAGTCGTCGTGGCCTGTCGGATGGCCGACGATGTGGGTGTTCGAGTACGCCAGGCCCACGCCCGGGTCCTCGAAGCACGGCAGCACGTGCTCCAGGTAGTCCGGTTCCCACGCGTCGTCGGCGTCGAGCTGGGAGACGAGCGGCGAGCGCGCCAGGCGCAGCGCCGTGTTGCGCCCTCCCGCCGCGCCGGCGTTCACCCGCCGGCGCACGATCCGCAGCCGCGGGTCGCGCACGCCGGCCAGCGACTCGCGCACCGGCCGGGCCGACGCGTTGTCCACCACGATCAGCTCCAGCTCGCCCACCGTCTGCGACAGGACGGACTCCACCGAGCCGCGTATCGTCGACTCCGCGTCGTGCGCGGGCATCATCACGGTCGTCCTGGGCTCCACGGGCGTCACGCCCCCAGGCCCAGGTCGCGCTCCGCGCGGTCCGCCACCAGCCGCGCTATCGCCAGCGCCGAGGTGGCGGCGGGCGACGGCGCGTTGCGCACGTGCAGCGCGCGCTCGGTCGACGAGAACGCGAAGTCGTCCAGGAGCGCGCCGTCCCGGCCCAGCGCCTGGGCGCGGATCCCGGCCGGTCCGGGCAGCACGTCGCGCGCGGTCAGCTCGGGCACGTAGCGGGCGGCGTCCGCGACCAGCGAGCGGCGGCTCACGGCGTGGCGCAGCTCCACGGCGCCCGTGCGCCAGAAGCGCCGCGCCAGGCGCCAGGTGCCGGGCCACGCCAGCGTCGACGCCAGGTCGCGCACCCGCACGCGACCCAGGCGGTAGCCGTCGCGCGCCGGCGCCAGCAGCGCCGTGGGGCCGATCAGCACCTCGCCGCTCGGGTGGCGGGTCAGGTGCACGCCGAGGAACGGCAGGCGCGGGTCCGGCACCGGGTAGACGAGCGTGCGCACCAGGTGGCGGCGCTCGGGGCGCAGGCGCAGGTACGCGCCTCGGAACGGCACGATGCGCGGCTCGGGCGACCCCCCGCAGGCCACGGCCAGCCGGTCGGCCCAGAGGCCGGCGCAGAAGATGGCGTGCCGCGCCCGCACCTCGCCGCGCGCCGTGGACAGCACGAGCCTTCCCCCCGCCACGCGCACGCCGGTCACGCCGCAGTCCGTGTGGACGGCCGCGTGCCGTTCGGCCAGCTCGCCTGCCAGCGACCGGGCCACCGCTGCGAAGTCCACGACCCCGGTGGCCGGCGAGTGCAGGGCGGCCACCCCGCGCACGTGGGGCTCGACCTCCGCCAGCTCGTCCGCCCGGAGGCGCCGCAGCCCCGGCACCCCGTTGGCGTGCCCGCGCCGCTCTAGCTCCGCCAGCGCCGGCAGCTCCCGCTCCCCGGTGGCCACCACCACCTTGCCGCAGCGCTCGTGCTCGATGCCGTGGCGCTCGCAGTGCTCGTACAGGCGCCGCGCTCCGTCCACGCACAGTCGCGCCTTGAGCGACCCCGGCGCGTAGTAGATGCCGGCGTGCACCACCCCGCTGTTGCGTCCCGTCTGGTGGGCGGCCGGCTCGGACTCCTTCTCCAGCACGCGGATCGACAGCCGCGGGTGGCGCTCGCTCAGCTCGCGCGCGGTTGCCAGGCCGAGGATGCCGGCGCCCACGACCGCCAGGTCGCACTCTCCCGACGGATCGAGCCGGTCGCCCATGACCGCCGAAAGCTAGCTGGGGTCGTGCGACAATCCTTCGGGATGAGGGGCGTCCGTACACGAACGCGATGGCGGATCGGTGTCATCGCGCTCGCGGCCGCGTGCGGCGGCCTCGGAGCGGCCGCCACTTCCGCGGGCGCCGCGTCCGCGGCCGTCACTTCGTGCGGCTTCCCGAAGCAGTCGTGGCAGCGCGTCGAGCCCAACGCCGTGGACCTCGACGCCGCCAAGCTCCAGGCCGCGCTCGACTTCGCCATGACGCGCAGCACGAGCGCCATCGCGGTGTACCGGCACGGCTGCCTGGCGGGCGAGGACCGCGCGGCCAGCGTGTCGAACGGCCAGACCTTCCAGAGCTTCAGCATGGCCAAGAGCGTCACGTCGCTGCTCACCGGGCGTGCGGTCACGCTCGGGTACCTGTCGGTGGACGACCCGATCGGCGCGTTCATGCCGGAGGCCGACCGCGCGCACGGGGCGCTCACCGTGCGCGACCTCCTGACGATGAGCTCGGGGCTCCACTGGAACTTCTACCGCGACTACAACGTCTTCACCCCGGGCGACCGCGTGAAGGACGCGCTCACACTGCCCTTCGACCACAAGCCCGGCACGTGGTACGAGTACCACCAGTCGCCGGTCACGCTCATGGCCAAGGTGGTGGAGCGCGCGGTGGGGCAGGAGTTCCAGAAGTTCGCGCAGGAGCAGCTCTTCACCCCCCTCGGGATCCCGCCCGGGTCGTGGGAGTGGGGTCGCGACGACGCCGGCAACACGCTGGGGTTCCACGACCTCAACATGACCCGCGACGACTTCGCCCGGCTGGGCTATCTGATGCAGCGCGGCGGCGTCTGGAACGGACGGCGGCTGATCGCCGCGGACTACGTGCGCCAGACGATCTCGCCCTCGAAGGCCAACCCCGGCTACGGCTACATGTGGTGGCTCAACTGCTGCAAGCCGTATGTGGCGCCGACCGTTCCGGACCGCGACATCCGCAACCAGCGGCTGGTGGAGAGCGCGCCGCCGGACATGTACACGATGGCCGGCTTCCAGGAGCAGCGCGTGATGGTGTTCCCGGGGCTCGACCTCCTGATGGTCCGGACGGGCGTGACCGGGGACCGCGACCAGGACCTGAACCAGGACCTCTCGACCTCCGGCTCGGGCGAGTTCGAGCACGAGCTGGTCCGGCGGCTGATGCGCGCCGTCCTGGACGTCACCGTGCAGGACCCCGGTCCCTACACGGGGGCCAGGAACGCGCCCAGCTTCGACCCGGACTACGGGCTGCTCAAGTCGAGCCAGGAGTTCCAGCTGTTCCTGACGCCGCCCGGGACCGACGTCGCGCTCGGGCCGGCCGGGCCGCGGCGCGCCCGCGCGATCGTCATCCGCTCCAGGGGGCTTCGCGTGCGGCGCGGCGGGCGCTGGGTACGGGTGAAGCTGGCCTGCCCGGCCCAGAAGGGACGCGACTGCAAGGGTCGCCTGACGCTCGCGGTCACGGTGTCGACGACGCGCACGCGGCGCGTGGCCGCCAGGAACCTGTCGATGCGGTCGGGGCGGACGCGCAAGGTCTCGCTGCGGCTGGGACGCCGGGCCCGACGCCTGATCGCGCGCCACCGCGCGCTGGCCGCGAAGGTCACCACGCTCAACCGCGACGACGCCGGCGGGGCCCGCAGCTCCCGCGACCTGGTGCTGCGGCGCGCCCGCGCCAAGCGGGCCGCGTCGGCCCGCTGAGCCGCCCGCCGCGGCGACCTCGCTGACCGGCGGTCAGCAGACCGCCGTCACTGGTACGGTCGGCGCGTGGGCACGCCGGCCTTCACGCGCCTCGACGTGGACGAGCGCCGCCGCCGGCTGCTCGAGACCGGCGCGCGCGTCTTCACCGAGCGCTCGTACGACGAGGTCTCGATGAGCGACCTCGCACGCGAGGCCGGTATCTCGAAGGGACTGCTCTACCACTACTTCCCCAGCAAGCGCGACTTCTTCACGGCCACCCTGGCGGCTGCTGCCACCGAGCTGACCGCGGTCACCGCGCCCGACCCGTCGCTGACGCCGGTCGAGCAGCTCTCGGGCAGCCTCACGGCGTACCTGGCCTGGATCGAGGCGAACGCGGACGGCTACCGCCGGCTCCTGGAGAGCGCCGGGTCGCCCGACGTCCGCTCGCTGATCGACGACGTGCGCGAGCGCACCGTGGAGCGCCTGCTGGACGGCGTAGCCGCGCGGGGCCGCGTCCGGCCCGCCTTGCGCGTGGCCCTCCGCGCATGGCTGTGGGGGATGGACGGGGCGATCCTCGACTGGCTCGACCGCGGCCAGGTCACGCGCGCGGAGCTGCGCGACCTGCTGCTGGGCACCTTCCTGGGGGCCCTCGCGGTGGCTGAGCAGGTCGACCCCGCGGTCGAGCTCCGGCTCTAGCGGTCCTCCCCTGGCTCCAAGGGTCTCGTTGACCGACGGTCGATAAGTCTGTAGGCTGTGCTGACCGACGGTCAACAAGGGGAGCCCGATGCAGACGGCGGTGGGGACACGGACAGGGCGGGCGGGGACACGGCGCGGCGCCACGCGACGGGGTACGCCCGGACGCGCGCGGACGCCCCGGCACGCGGGTGGCCTGCCGCGC
>DASVQK010000157.1:0-2367 GCA_036389105.1 Thermoleophilaceae bacterium | reverse complement strand
CAACATGGGCGGGGAGAGCGAAGCCGCTTGGCGGGCCGTGCTCGACGACCTGGTCGCGCGTGGCCTGCGCACGCCGGAGTTCCTCGTCGTCGACGGCGCGGCCGGGCTCGAGAAGGCGCTGGCCGCCCTTTGGCCTGATGTGCCGGCGCAGCGGTGCACGGTCCATAAGCATAGGAATCTGCTGGCCCACGCGCCGGAGGCGCTGCACGAGGAGGTCTCGGCCGACTACACGGACATGATCTACGCCGAGACGCCCAAGGAGATCGCGGCGCGCCGTAAGGCGTTCCTGCGCAAGTGGCGGCTGAAGTGCCGCGCGGTCGCCGACAGCTTGGAGGAGGCCGGCGAGCGGCTGTTCGCCTTCACCCGCCTGCCCCCGGGCCAGTGGAAGTCGGCCCGCACCACCAATGCCGTCGAGCGGCTGCACGAGGAGTTCAAGCGCCGCATCAAGACGCAAACCGTGCTGCCCAGCGCCGAGACCGCGGCCATGCTGTTCTGGGCGTTGCTGGCTTCGGGCCAGATCACCATGCGCAAGGTCGACGGCTGGCAAAGCCTCGGCCAGCCGCCATCCACGAGCACGATTGACCTCGCCGCCTGAACCAATACCGTCACCGCGCCGGAGACGCTCACCGCCATTTCCAACACTCCCCGCGACGGCACCCGCCAGCCCCGCCAGCTCTCGTTGCCGGTCTCGACGATGTCGCAGTGGTGGGTCAGCCGGTCGAGCATGGCGGTGGTCATCTTCGCGTCGCCGAACACCTGCGGCCAATCGGCGAAGGCGAGGTTCGTCGTGATCACGACCGAGGTGGTCTCGTAGAGCTTGCTGATCAGGTGGAAGAGGAGTTGCCCGCCCGACTGGCTGAAGGGCAGGTAGCCGAGTTCGTCGATGACCACGAGGTCATGGCGCTGCAGCGCCTCCGCGAGCCGGCCGCCGCGGCCCGCCGCCTTTTCCTGCTCGAGCTGGTTGATCAGGTCGACGAGGTTGAAGAACCGACCCCGCGCCCGCGCGCGGATCACCGCCGACGCCACGCCGATCGCCAGGTGCGTTTTGCCCGTGCCCGTCCCGCCGATCAGGATGACGTTGCGCTTGGCGTCCAGGAAGCCGCCCGTGGCCAGCTCGCGCACGAGGCCCTCGTCGACGGGCGTGCCCTTGAACACGAAGGCGTCGACGTCCTTCAACACCGGGAAGCGCGCGCCGCTGATGCGGTAGTTGATCGAGCGCGCGTTGCGGTGGTTGAGCTCGGCCCGGATCAGGCTGGCGAGCAGCGGGTAGAGTTCCTCGCGCCGGTTCAGGCCCTTGCCGACGATCTCGTCGAAGCTGGCGCGCATGCCGTAGAGCTTGAGCCCCGTCATGGCCTCGATGAGCTGGTGCCGTTCCATCAGGTCGCCTCCACTTTCGCCCTGAGCGCGTCGTAGCGAGCGCAATCCGCCACCGGTTCGGCTCTGAGCCGCAGCGCGTCCGGCGTGGTGACGCTGGGCGGGGTGGGCGGCTGGCGCTGGCGGGCGAGGACGGCCACGATCACGTCGCCGCTCGCGATCCCTGCCGCGAGCGCCTCCGCGCAGGCCGCCTCGACCGCCGCCATGCCGTGCTCGGGCACGAGGGCGAGCACCTTCACGAACTGCCGGTCGCCGTCGTGGTGGTGGGCGAGCTTGGATCGCACCCGGGCGAGCGGCGCGGGCAGGTCCCAATCCCTGAACGGCGCCCCGTTGCGCAGCGCGCCGGGCTTGCGCATCAGCACGGGCAGGTAGTGCCAAGGATCGTAGACGACCTGCTCGCGCCGGAAGCTGCGGGGGTGGTCGGCGACGACCTCGTCCCCGAGCAGCACGACGATGCGGTCGGCGTGGGCCCGCACGAGGACGCTGCGCCCGGCCGCCCGCGCGTCGACGCTGTAGCGGTTGCGGTCGTGGCTGATCAGGCAGGTGCTGGTGGCGCGCATCGGCTTTTCGGCGAAGCCGGCGAACGGCCCGAGGAAGGGCATCAGCGCGGGCCGCTCCTCCTCGAACACCTCCCAAACGGTGCGTTCGCGGAACTCGGGATGGCGGGTGCGCTTCGCGTAGGCGAGGCACTGGTCGGCGAGCCAGGCGTTGAGCTCGTCGAGGGTCTTCACCTTGGGCCGGGGCCGGAACAGGAGGTCGCGCAGGGTGCCGACCTGGTTCTCGACCTGCCCCTTCTCCCAGCCCGCCGCCGGCGTGCAGGCGACAGGGTCGACGAGGTGGTGCGAGCACAGCTGCAAGAAGCGTCGGTTGTAGGCGCGGGCGCGCCCGACGAACACGGTGTCGACCGCCGTTTTCATGTTGTCGTGGATGCCGCGCCGGCACGCCCCGCCGTGGAGCGCGAACGCCCGGTCGTGGGCGTCGAACACCATCTCC
>DASVQK010000156.1:0-9062 GCA_036389105.1 Thermoleophilaceae bacterium | reverse complement strand
CTTGAAGGCTCGCTGCGCGTCGATCGCCTCGCCGGAGCGGTGGCCGAGCACCGCCGCCACCTGCGTGCGGACGAGCTCCAGGACCACGCGGTCCCGCTCCGGCTCCGGCACGTCGGCCAGACGCCGCGCCAGCGAGCCGGTCGGGGCGGCCGCCCGCGCGGGAGTGCGCACGAGTCCGCGCAGGAGCGGCGGCAGCAGCCCGGCCCGAGCGGCGGCGCGCAGGGCTACGGCGTCCAGGCGCACCGGGGCGAGCAGCGGGCGATCGACGCCGCGTGCTGTGTCGAACAGGTCGAGTCCCTGCTCCTCCGAGAGGGCCCCGACGCCGGACCGGCCCATCCGCGCCGCGTCTGCCTCGCTCAGCTCGCCGGCCATGCCGCCCGCCTGTGCCCACGGTCCCCAGGCCAGCGACTTCGCCGCGAGGCCCTGTCCCCTGCGCCGCAGCGCCAGCGCGTCGAGGAGGGCGTTGGCCGCGGCGTAGTTGCCCTGCCCGGGGCCGCCGAAGCTCGCGGCCACCGAGGAGAACAGCACGAACTCGGCCAGCTCGACGCCCTCGGTCAGCTCGTGCAGGTGAAGCGCGCCGTCGACCTTGGGGCGCAGGACGCGATCGACCTGCTCCGGGGTCAGCGACTGGATCGTCGCGTCGTCCAGCACACCGGCCGCGTGGATGACCGCGGTGAGGGGATGCTCGTCCGGGATCGAGTCGAGAAGGGCGGCCAGGCGGTCGCGGTCCGCCACGTCGCAGGCCGCGACGGTCACCTCGCAGCCGAGCTCGGCCAGTTCGGACTCCAGCTCGGCCGTGCCGCCGGCATCGGCGCCGCGGCGGCTCACGAGCAGCAGCCTGTGCGCGCCGTGGGCGCTCGCAAGGTGGCGGGCGATCAGCGCTCCCAGGCCGCCGGTGCCGCCGGTGATCAGCACCGTGCCGTCGGGATCGAAGGACGCTGGCGCGGGTCCGCGCGCCCGGCCGTCGCCATCGGTCGAGGCCGGCATGGATCCGTCCGTCTGCGCGGAGACGCGTCTCAGGCGCGGGGCGAGCAGCCCGCCCTCGCGCAGGACGATGTGCGGCTCGTCGGCGCCGAAGGCGCTTGGAAGAGCGCGCGCGGAGGCGTCGCTGCCGTCGAGGTCGACGAGCCCGAAGCGGTCGGGGTTCTCGGACTGCGCGCTGCGCACCAGCCCCGTCAGCGCCGCGCCGGCCAGCTCGGGGACCTCCTCGGCCCCGACGGCCGCCGCGCCCGTCGTCAGAAGGAGGAGCCTGGAGTCGGTCAGCCGCTCGTCGGCGAGCCACGCCTGGAGGAGCTCCAGCGTCCGCTCCACCGCGTCGCGCACCTCCTGCGCCTCCTGGCCGTCGCCCGAGGGCGCGGTGGCGGCGGCCAGCACCAGATCCGGAACCGGGGCACCGTCGTCGATCGCCGCGCCCAGCGCCTTCAGGTCCGCGTAGCGCTCGGCGTCCATCTCCGCCAGCCGTGCGTCGCCGAGCACGGCCACCAGCGACGGCGCTTCGCCGGCTGAGGACGCCGGGACCTCCACCCAATCGATCTCGAACAACGCCTCGTGCCCGGCGCGCAGCGCGCCCCTGAGCTGGCCGGCGTCGATCGGCCGCGCGAGGAGCGAATCGACCGACACCACGGCCGCGCCCGCCTCGTCGATCGCCGCGAGGCTCGTCGCGTTGTCGCCGGCCGGCGCCAGGCGCACTCTCAGCGACGCCGCGCCCGCCGCGTAGCGGCGCACCCCATCCCACGCGATCGGGATCCTGACCTCGGAGCCCTCCGCCTCCAGCACGGCGAACGCCCCCAGCTGGAGCGGCGCGTCGAACAGCGCCGGATGGATGCCGAAGCCCGCGGCCTGGTCCACCCGCTCCACGTCCAGGGCCACGTCCGCGAACAGCTCCTCGCCGCGCCGCCACGCGGCCCGGAGCCCCGTGAAGGCGGGGCCATACGCGTAGCCGACCTCCTCGAGGCCCTCGTACAGCGCGCCGACGTCCACCGGCTCGGCGCCCTCGGGCGGCCACGCCTCGGCCGCCAGCCGGTCGATGAGGGCCTGGCCGGTGTCCCCGGCCGCGGCCCCGGCGGCCTCCTCGATCACCGTGCCGCTCGCGTTACGCGACCACTCGTCATCGGCGGCCGGGCCGTCGGCCTGCTGCTCCTCCGCCCGCGAATGGAACGCGAACGTCCGCCGTCCCGAGTCGTCGCGCTCGCCCACGGTCAGCTGGAGCTGGACGGCGCCCTCTTCGGTCAGGACCAGCGGCGCCTCGAGGATCAGCTCCTCGACCACGCCGGAGCCCACGACCCTGCCCGCGGCGAGGGCCAGCTCCACGAACGCGGTGGCCGGCACCAGGATCGCGCCGAGGATCACGTGATCCCGCAGCCAAGTGTGGTCGGCGGCGGACAGGCGCGCAGTGAAGAGCCACTCGTCCTCGCCGGCGAGCGCCACCGAGGCGCCCAGCAGCGGATGGTCCGCCGCGGACAGGCCGGCCGCGGACACGTCGGCCGCCCCGGCGTGCGAGTCGAGCCAGAAGCGCTCGCGCTGGAAGGCGTAGGTGGGGAGGTCGACGAGGCGGCCGCCCTGGAGGACGGTGTGCCAGTCGAGGTTTGCGCCGCGGACGTGGGCCTCGGCCAGGAAGCCTGTCAGGGCTTCGGTGTCGGGGCGGTCCTTGCGCAGGGTCGGGACGAGCAGGGCGTCCTGCTCGATGGTCTGGGGGGCCATGCCGCAGAGGACGCCGTCGGGGCCGAGCTCGAGGAAGCGGGTGACGCCTTGGGTTTCCAGGTGGCGGATGCCGTCGGCGAAGCGGACCGGCTCGCGGACGTGGCGGACCCAGAAGTCGGCGGAGGCGACGTCCTGCTCGGCGTCGCCGGTCAGGTTGCAGACGATCGGGATCTTCGGCGGCTCGTACTCGAGGCCCTCCGCGACGGCGCGGAACTCGTCGAGCATCGGCTCCATCAGCTGTGAGTGGAAGGCGTGGCTGACGCGCAGGCGGCTGGTGCGGCGGTCCTTCGACTCCCACTCCTTGGCCAGCTTCTCGATCGCTTCGGCTTCGCCTGAGACGACGGTCGAGCGCGGGGCGTTTACAGCGGCTATTGAGAGGCTGGGATCGAGGTTGGCTGTGACCTCCTCCTCGCTCGCCTCGATCGCGACCATCGCGCCGCCCTCGGGGAGCGCTCCCATCAGCCTGCCGCGGGCGGCGACGAGCTTGCAGGCGTCCGCGAGCGACAGCACGCCCGCGACGTGGGCCGCCGCCAGCTCGCCGATCGAGTGGCCGATCAGGAAGTCGGGCCTCAGGCCGAAGGACTCCAACAGGCGGTAGAGCGCGACCTCGACCGCGAACAGCGCGCTCTGGGTGTTCTCGGTCCGATCGAGCTCCTCCTCATTGCCCGAGAACGTCAGCTCCTTCAGGTCGTCGCCGAGCTCGCCGCAGGCGGCGTCGAATGCCTCGGCGAACGCTGGGTACGCCTCGTAGAGCTCGCGCCCCATCCCCACGCGCTGCGCGCCCTGGCCGGTGAACATGAACGCCGTCTTGCCGCCCGCGGGCGTGCCCGCGACGACGCCGGACGCCGGCTCGCCGCGCGCGATCGCCTCGAGCCCGGCCAGCAGCGCGTCGCGATCGCTGCCCACGACGGCGGCACGGCGATCGAGCTGCGCGCGCGCGGTCGCCAGCGTGAACGCGACGTCGAGCGGCTCGAGCTCCGCATGCGCCTGCACATGAGCGCGCAGCCGCTCCGCCTGCTCCCGCAGCGCCGCCTCGCCCTTCGCCGACACCAGCCACGGCAGGCTGTCCTGCCCAGTGGTTGCTATGGACCCCTTAGGCAGGACAGCGGCGTCGGCGGGGGCCTCCTCGAGGATCACGTGGGCGTTGGTGCCGCTGACGCCGAACGAGGAGATGCCCGCGCGCCGGGGCCGCTCGCCCGCCGGCCAGGGCTCGGGCTCCACGAGCAGCTTCACGTCGCCCGCCGACCAGTCGACGTGGGGAGTCGGCTCGTCGACGTGCAGCGTCCGCGGCAGCTCGCCGTGCTGGAGCGCCATCACCATCTTGATCACCCCGGCCCCGCCGGCGGCGGCGTTCGTGTGGCCGATGTTGGACTTGATCGAGCCCAGCCGCAGCGGGCCGTCGGCGCGCTCCTGGCCGTAGGTGGCGAGCAGCGCCTGCGCCTCGATCGGGTCGCCGAGCGTCGTGCCCGTCCCGTGCGCCTCGACCGCGTCCACGTCCGCGGCCGACAGCCCGGCGTTCGCCAGCGCGGCACGGATCACGCGCTCCTGGGACGGGCCGTTCGGCGCGGTCAGCCCGTTGCTCGCGCCGTCCTGGTTGAGCGCCGTGCCGCGTACCAGCGCGAGCACCCGATGACCGTTCCTGCGGGCTTCGGACAGTCGCTCCAGCACCAGGAGGCCGGCGCCCTCCGACCACCCCACCCCGTCGGCGGCCGCCGCGAACGACTTGCACCGGCTGTCCGGTGCGACGCCTCGCTGGCGGCTGAACTCGGTGAACATCACCGGGGTGGACATGACCGTCACGCCGCCGGCCAGCGCGAGCGAGCACTCGTCGTGACGCAGCGCGTGACAGCCGAGGTGCATGGCCACGAGAGTCGATGAGCACGCCGTGTCCACCGTGACCGCCGGCCCCTGGAGTCCGTAGGCGTACGCCACGCGGCCCGATAGGACGCTGCCGGCGCCGCCGGTGGCGACGTAGCCCTCCACCCCCGGCGGGAGCGAGCCGGGACCGGTCCCCCGCCCGTAGTCCTGGTGCATGACACCGGCGAAGACCCCGGTGTCGGACCCGTGCAGGGAGCCTGGGTCTATCCCGCCGTGCTCGAGCGCCTCCCACGCCGTCTCGAGGAGGATCCGCTGCTGTGGGTCCATCGCCAGCGCCTCGCGCGGGCTGATCCCGAAGAAGTCCGCGTCGAAGTCCGCGGCGTCGCGGACAAACCCGCCCTCGCGCGTATAGGAGGTGCCGGGCTGGTCGGGATCGGGGTCATACAGGCGGTCCGTGTCCCAGCCGCGGTCGGACGGGAACTCCGAGATCGCGTCGGTGCCCGAGGCGACGAGCTCCCACAGCTCCTCGGGCGACCGGACGCCGCCCGGGTAGCGGCAGGCCATCCCGACGATCGCGATCGGCTCACGCTCACGCTGCTCGAGCTCCTGCACCCGGCGATTGGCGACGCGGAGCTGAGCGGTGACCTTCCGCAGGTACCTGCTGAGCCGTTCCTGATCCGCCATCAGGCTCGCCCCTCGTTGGTTGCGACGATTCGCGAGCCAATCACGGCGTACCGAACTCCGTGTCGATGATCTTCAGGATCTCGTCGTCGGACGCTGACTCTAGGTCATCCGTGGCCGGCCCATCTCCATCGATCGGACCGTCGCCCGAGGGGGTCGCCAGGTACGACTGGAGGCGCGCGTTGAACGACCGAATGCGTGCCTCGGACCGCGCTCTGGCCGCGGGATCCGCCGCGATCGACGCGAGCATGCCCTCCACCTTGTCGAGCTCCTCTTCGATCGGCGCTCGCGCCGCTGCGGCGTCCACGCGAGAACGTACGTAGTCCGCGACGGCAGCGGGACTCGGGTGGTCGAAGGTGAGCGTCGCAGGCAGCCGCAGCCCAGTGGCCTTGGTCAGGCCGTTGCGCAGCTCCACCGCGTTGAGCGAGTCGAAGCCCAGCTCCTTGAACGCGCGCTGGGACTCCACCGCGTCGGGTGACGCGAGACCGAGCACCGCCGCCACCTGGGAGCGCACGATCTCGAGCACCACGCCGTCCCAGTCGGCTTCTGGCACCTCCGCGAGACGACGCGACAGCGAGCGGCCGGAGCCCTCGTCGCCACGGCGGGCGGAGGGCCGGCCCAGCCCGCGCAGCACAGGGGGCACCCCCGCCCCGTCCTCGGAGCGAAGCGCCGCGGCGTCCAGGCGGACCGGCATGAGAAGTGGATCGCCCAGACGCAGGGCTGCGTCGAACAGCTCGAGCCCATGCTGGGTGGAGTGTGGAGCGATCCCCACGCGTCGCAGCCGCGCGAGGTCGGCGCCGCTCAGGCCGTGGGTCATGCCGCGCGTCTCCGTCCAGGGCCCCCACGGCATGGCGACGGCCGGCAGGCCCCGCGCGCGCCGGCGCAGCGCGAGCGCGTCGAGGAAGGCGTTCGCCGCGGCGTAGTTGCCCTGGCCCGGTCCGCCGAACGTGCCGGCGACGGAGGAGAACAGGACGAAGGCCGACAGGTCGACGTCCGCGGTCAGCTCGTGCAGCCACCAGGCGGCGTCGGCCTTCGGACGCATCACGTCCTCGACCTGGCCTGGTTGGAGCGACGCGATCGTCCCGTCGTCGAGCACGCCGGCGGCGTGGATCACGGCTGTGAGCGGATGCTCAGCAGGGATCGCGTCGACGAGGGCGGCGAGCTGGTCACGCTCGGCCGCGTCGCACTCGGCCACCCGCACCTTGCACCCCAGCACGCCGAGCTCGACCTCCAGCTCGCCCACGCCCTCGGCGCGGTCACCCCGGCGGCTGGCGAGCAGGAGCTGCCGCACGCCGTGCTCGGCGGCGAGGTGGCGCGCCATCACGGCGCCCAGGGCACCCGTCCCGCCCGTGATCAGCACTGTCCCGTCGGGGTCGAACGGGTGCGTGCCGGGCCCTTCCGCCGGGGCGGTCGCCCGAGCCAGACGCGGAGCATGAAGCGTGCCGTCGCGCAGGGCGAGCTGCGGCTCGTCGGCCGAGAGCGCGGGGACCAGCGCGCTCCATGACGGGCCCGTCCCGTCCAGGTCGGCGAGCACGAAGCGACCGGGGTGCTCGGTCTGAGCGCTCCGCACCAGACCCCAGAGCGGGGCCGCGGCGAGGTCGGGCGCCGTCCCCTCGTGTACGGCGACCGCGTCACTCGTCACCAGCACGAGCCTGGTGCCGGCCAGCCGCTCGTCCGCGAGCCACGCCTGGAGCAGCTCGAGCGTCCGCAGCACCCCCGCGCGCGCCGCCTGCGGCGGATCGCCTCCGTCGCCCCTGACCCCCGCCAGGACAACGTCGGGTGGCGGCTCGCCGCCGTCGATCGCCTCGTCCAGGGCGGCGAGGTCCTCGTACGGCTGGGCGTCGATGCCCTCCGGGTTCAGGTCTCCGAGCGCCGCGAGGCGGTGGGGCGTCCCGTTCGAGGACGGGACGGGCACCTCGACCCAGTCGAGCCGGAACAGCGAGTCGTGTGCCGGGCGGCGCGCGCCCGCGAGCTGACCCGCCTCCACCACCCGGTACGCCAGCACGTCCACCGACACGACCGGGGCGCCGGTGCTATCGACCGCGGCCACGCTCCAGGAGTCCTCGCCGGCCGGCGTTACGCGAACACGCAACGACGACGCACCGTCCGCGTAGGCGCGCACGCCGCCCCAGCTGAACAGCATCCTGCCCTGCCCCGGGCCGGCTCCCTCGTCGGGGCCCTGGGCCACTAGGGCGCCCGCGTGCAGGGCGGCGTCGAAGAGCGCGGGGTGGATGCCGTAGCGCTGGGCGTCGGCGGCGTGCTCCTCGTCGAGCGCCACGTCCGCGAAGAGCTCGTCGCCGCGCCTCCAGGCCGCGCGGAGCCCCGTGAATGAGGGGCCGTAGTCGTAACCGACCTCCGCCAGGCGGTCGTAGACGTCGTGCACGTCCACCGGCTCGGCGCCGGCGGGGGGCCATTCTTCGGCGGCCAGTTGCTCGACACCCGAGGCGCCGGCGCCCTCGGCCTCGGGTGCGAGGGCGCCGCTGGCGTTGCGGGTCCACTCGGCCCGGCCGTCCCCTTCCGCCGCCTCCTCCGTGCGCGAGTGGAACGTGAACGTCCGCCGTCCAGACTCGTCCGTCTCACCGACCGCCAGCTGCAGCTGCACCGCTTCCCGGTCGGGCAGGACGAGCGGCGCCTCGAGCGTCAGCTCCTCCACCACCGCGGAGCCGACGTCCCGGGCCGCCGCGAGCGCCAGCTCCACGAACGCCGTGCCGGGCAGCACGACCGTGTCCAGCACGACATGGTCCCTGAGCCACGGGGTGCTCGCGAGCGACAGACGGGCCGTGAACAGCCAGGCGTCGTCGTCGCCGGCGAGCGGCACCGCAGCGCCCAGCAGCGGATGGCCGGAGGCGGGAACGCCGGCAGCCGTCGCGTCGCCGGGGACGGCCGGGGTCTCGAGCCAGTAACGGCGGCGCTGGAAGGCGTAGGTGGGGAGCTGGATGGTGCGGCCGCCCTTCAGCACGGCGGCCCAGTCGACGTCGGCGCCGCGGACGTGGGCCTCGGCGAGGAAGCCGGTCAGGGCTTCGGCCTCGGGGCGGTCCTTGCGCAGGGTGGGGACTAGCAGGGCGTCCCCTTCGATGGTCTGGGCGGCCATGGCGGAGAGGACGCCGTCGGGGCCGATCTCGAGGAAGCGGGTCACTCCCGCGGCCACCAGATGGCGGATGCCGTCCATGAAGCGGACGGGCTCGCGCACGTGGCGGACCCAGTAGTCGGGCGAGGCGAGGTCGTCTGCTTGCTCTCCGGTCAGGTTCGAGACGATCGGGATCTGGGGGGCGTTGAAGGTCAGGCTCTCGGCCAGCTGACGGAACTCGTCGAGCATCGGCTCCATCAGCTGTGAGTGGAAGGCATGGCTGACGCGCAGGCGCGAGGTGCGGCGCTCCTTCGATTCCCACTCCCCGGCCAGCTTCTCGATCGCTTCGGCTTCGCCTGAGACGACTGTCGAGCGCGGGGCGTTTACCGCGGCTATGGAGAGGGCGGGATCGAGGTTCTCCGTGACCTCGTCCTCGGTCGCCTCGATCGCGAGCATCGCGCCGCCCTCGGGTAGTGCGCCCATCAGCTTCCCGCGCGCTGAGACGAGCTTGCAGGCGTCTGCGAGCGACAGGACGCCGGCGACGTGCGCTGCGCTCAGCTCGCCGATCGAGTGGCCGATCAGGAGGTCGGGCCTGAGGCCGAAGGACTCCAAGAGGCGGTAGAGGGCGACCTCGACCGCGAACAGCGCGCTCTGCGTGTTCTCGGTCCGTGCGAGCTCCTCCTCATTGCCCGAGAACGTCAGCTCCTTCAGGTCGTCGCCGAGCTCGGCGCAGACCGCGTCGAACGCCTCGGCGAAGGCTGGGTACGCGTCGTAGAGCTCGCGCCCCATGCCGACG
>DASVQK010000155.1:0-25778 GCA_036389105.1 Thermoleophilaceae bacterium | reverse complement strand
GGGCGTGGCCGCCGGGCTCTTGGCGGGCGTGGCCGCCGCGCCCGCGGGCGTGGCCGCCGCGCCCGCGGCGGCCGCTACCGCTGGGACGGCGGCCGGCTCCTTCTCCTCCTCCGGCTTGGCCGGCTGCGCGGGCTGGGCGTCCGGCTGCGCCGCGGGCCGCACGGGCTGCGCCGGTCCCACGCCGGCGGCCGGCTGCGCCGCGGGCCTGACCGGCTGCGCGGGCCCGACGGTGGGGGACGGCGGCGGCGCGGGGTGCGCGACCGGTGGCTGACCGGTGCGGACGGCGGCCGCCTGCGGGGTGCGGCCGCCGGCCTGGATCTCGGCGGAGCGCTCGGGCGCGCGCCCGGCCCACTCGCGCAGCCGCTTGACGTCGCGGGCCTGGGAGAAGTAGAGGGCCGCGAGCACGGCCAACCCGACGACCGCGGCGAAGCCCGCGTACGACCCGATCTTCTGGATCAGGTCCCCGCCGATGGCCGGCATCAGGGCGGCGGCCGAGCCGATCTCGTGGATCACTTGCACGCGGGCCAGACCTTAGCTGCGCGCGCGGCAGTTACGCGGGCCAGTCGGGGGCCGGCTCGTCAGCCGCCGCGAACGTGACCGAGGCGGCCCGCTCCTCGGCAAGCTCGGCGACGGTCGCGGCCAGGCCGCGCGCGTCCCCGCCATAGACCAGCTCCTCCACGCGCGCGAACGCCGCCTCGACCCATTCGGGGTCGAGCGCGGGCCGCACGGCCGCGACGATCTTCTCCGCGGGGGTCGGCTGCGGCCGCTCGTCGGGGTTGAACAGCTCCTCGTGGATCTTCTCCCCAGGCCGCCGCCCCACGATCTCGATCGCGATCTCGGAGTCGGGCTCGCGGCCCGAGAGGCGGATCATGTTGCGCGCCAGCTCGACGATCTTCACCGGGTCGCCCATCTCCAGCACGAAGACCTCGCCGCCGTCGGCCAGCGCGCCCGAGCGGATGATCAGCTGCACGGCCTCGGGGATCGTCATGAAGTAGCGGGTCATCGCCGGGTCGGTCACCGTCACCGGGCCGCCGGCCGCGATCTGGCGCCGGAAGATCGGCACGACCGAGCCCGAGGAGCCCAGCACGTTCCCGAACCGCACGGTGGCGTACGCGGTGTTCGGGAAGCGGTGCTGCGCGGCCTCGAGCGCCCACTCGGCCAGCGCCTTGGAGGCGCCCATCACGGTGGCCGGCGAGACCGCCTTGTCGGTGGACACGAGCACGAAGCGCTTGGCGCCGGCCGTTCCCGCGGCGGCCGCGAGGATGCGCGTAGCCACCGCGTTGTTGCGCACGGCCTCGACCGGGTTCTCCTCCATCAGCGGGACGTGCTTGTACGCGGCCGCGTGGAACACCACGCCCGGGCGGTGCTCCTCGAAGACCTCGCCCATCCGCACGGCGTCCTTGCAGTCGGCCAGCAGCGCCAGCGTGCGCGTGAAGTGGCGTTCGTGCTCCAGCTCGCGGCGGATCTCGAACAGGCTGTTCTCGGCGTTGTCCACCAGCACGATCCGCTGCGGCCCGACGCGCGAGATCTGGCGGCACAGCTCCGCGCCGATCGAGCCGCCGGCCCCGGTCACCAGCACCACCTCGCCGCTCAGGTACGCGCCCACGCGGTCGATCTCCACGCGCACCGGCTGGCGGCCGAGCACGTCCTCGACCTGCACCTCGCGGATCTGGCGGATCAGGTCCACGCCGCCCGACAGGAGCTCGAAGACCGTCGGCAGCGTGCGGACGGGGATGTCGCGCTCGCGGCAGGCCGTGACCACCTTCTGGCGGACCACGCCCGGCGCCGACGGGATCGCGATGATCACCTCGTCGGGCTCCGCGCCGTCGAGCACGCGCGGCAGCGCGTCCGTGGTGCCCTCCACCTTGAGCCCGCCCACGCGCATGCCCTGCTTGCGCGGGTCGTCGTCCACGAACCCGATCGGGATGCCCAGCTCGGGGTTGCGGCGCAGCTCGGAGGCCACCAGCTGGCCGCCGTTGCCGGCGCCCACGATCAGCACCTCGCGCGAGCCGCGGCGCGCCAGGGCGCCGCGGAACGGCCGCTCGAGCACGGCGCGCACGACGAAGCGGATGCCGCCCACCAGCCCGAGCGTCAGCAGCAGGTCGAGGGCGATCACCCCGCGCGGCGGGTCCAGCGCGACGCTCTTCGGGATCGCGAAGAACACTGCCACCATCGCGACGCTGGACGTGACCACGGCCTTGAAGATCGACTCGAAGTCCTGCTGGTCCACGAAGCGCCAGAGCTTGTGGTAGAGCCCGAACAGCGCGAAGATCGCGAGCTTGCCCACCACCACGAAGGCGACGGACTGGAGCAGCAGGTCCTCGTAGCGGTGGGGGATCGCGTCGAACCGCAGGACGTACGCGAGCGAGTACGCGGCGCCGAGCATGCAGGCGTCGATCGACGCCTGCACGGCGCGACGCAGCATCACGGACGAGTCGATGCGGGCTCTCACGGTGGGAGGACTCCCCTCGGCGTGCTCAGTCTAGGCGCCCCGCCGGGCGCGCGGAGCGCTGATTCGCCCTCGCTACCCTAGCCGCGCTCGTGCTCCCGCTCGCCTCGATCACAGAGCCGCTGGTCGACCTCGCGACGAACGTGATCGACGAGCTCGGCCTCGCCGGCGTCTTCGTCCTGATGCTGCTGGAGAGCGCATGCATCCCGATCCCGAGCGAGGCCACGATGATGTTCGCCGGCTTCAACATCAGCTCGGCGCACCATCCGCACGACTTCACGCTCGCCGAGCTGATCGCGGTCGGCTCGGTCGCGAACCTGGTCGGCTCCTGGATCGCCTACGCGGCGGGCTACTACGGGCGCGTGGACCTGCTCGAGCGCAACCGGCTGGTGCACGTCAACCCCAAGCACCTGGCCACCGCCGACCGCTGGTTCGAGAGACACGGCGACGCCACCGTGTTCTTCACCCGGATGCTGCCGATCGTGCGCACGTTCATCTCGCTGCCGGCGGGCGTGGCCAAGATGCCGTTCTGGCGCTTCAGCGCGCTGACGCTGGCCGGCTGCGTCCCGTGGGTCGCGCTGCTGGCGATCCTCGGCCGGCAGGCGGGCGACAGCTGGAAGGACTGGAAGCACTACCTCGAGTACGTGGACTACGCGGTGGCCGCGGCCATCGTCGCCGGCGTCGTCTACTGGATCATCCGGCGCCGACGCGGCGGCGGCGACACCGCTACCGAGACGGCCTAGCCGCCGGGCTCGTGACGCGGCCCCGGCTGTCGATCGCACAGGCGGCGGCCATGGGAGCCCTCCAGGGGCCCGCGGAGCTCCTGCCGGTGTCGAGCTCGGGCCACCTGGTGCTGGTGCCGGCGCTGCTCGGCTGGCGCTACCGTGAGCTGGACGCCGAGCTGCGCAAGTCGTTCGAGGTGGCGCTGCACGCCGGCACCGCGCTGGCGCTGCTGATCGGGCTGCGCCACGAGGTGGCGGAGGTGGTGCGCGAGCTGGACGCGCGGCGGCTGGCGCGGCACGCGCTGGAGCTCGCTCCGCCGGCGGTGGCCGCCCTGGCGCTGGAACGGACGATCGAGGAGCGGCTGGGATCGGCGCGCACGGTGGCGCTGGCGCAGGTGGCCGGCGGCGCGGCGCTCGGCCTGGCCGACCTGTCCGCGGCGGAGCGCTCGCGCGACGAGGCCGGCCTGGGCGACGGGCTGGCGATCGGCATGGCGCAGGCGGCCGCGCTCGTGCCGGGGGTGTCGCGCAACGGAGCGACCCTGACGGCCGCGCGGCTCCTGCGCTTCCGGCGTCCAGCCGCCAACCAGCTGTCGCGGCACGCCGCCCTGCCGATCATCCTGGCCGCGGCCGGGCTCAAGGGCTGGCGGCTGGCGCGGCGCGGCATGCCGCGCGGGGTGGCGGGCGCGTTCGCGGCGGGACACGCCGCCGCGTTCGTCTCGACGCTCGCGTGCAGCCGCCTGGTGCGGGCGATGGACGCCGCGCCGTCGTACGCGCCGTTCGCGCTGTACCGCGTGGCCCTGGGCGCGACGGCCCTCCGGCTGCTCCCCGGCGCCCGGGTCGCGGCCCGGCGCCCGGGTAGGTTTCACCCGTGACCGAGGGCGAGTACGCGAAGGCCGGCGTGGACACCTCGCGCGCGGAGCAGGCCGTCAGCGGGCTAGTGGACGTGCTGCGGCGGATCGACCTGGGCCGGCCGTCGCGAGCGGTGCTCGGCTCGGGGCACTACGCCAACGTGCTGCGCCTGGACGACGAGACCGGCATCGCCCTGTCCACCGACGGCGTGGGCTCCAAGGTGATCGTGGCCGAGCAGCTGGGCCGCTTCGACACCGTGGGCATCGACTGCATCGCGATGAACGTGAACGACGTGATCTGCGTGGGCGCGGAGCCGATCGCGCTGCTCGACTACATCGCGGTTGAGCGGGCGGAGCCCGAGATGCTCCGCCAGATCGCCGAGGGCCTGCGCGCGGGCGCCGAGCTGGCGGGCGTCGAGATCGCCGGCGGCGAGCTGGCGCAACTGCCGGAGCTGATCCGCGGCCACCCGTCCCCGCACGGCTTCGACCTGGTGGGCGCGTGCTTCGGCACCGTCGCCCTGGACGCGATCGTGACCGGCGCGCGGATCGAGGCCAGCGACGCGGTGATCGGCTTGCCGTCGAGCGGCGTGCACTCCAACGGCTACACGCTGGCGCGGCGCGCACTGACGGACCTGCACGAGCGCCCGGCGGAGCTGGGCGGCCGCAGCGTGGGCGAGACGCTGCTCGAGCCGACCGTCGTCTACGTGCGCGCGGTGCTGGACCTGCTGGGGTCCGGCGTGGATGTGCGCGGCCTGGCACACATAACGAGCGGCGGGCTGCTCAACCTGCTGCGCCTGGAGGCCGAGGTGGGCTGGTTGATCGACGCGCCGCTGCCCCGGCTGCCGATCTTCGACCTGATCGCCGCGCGCGGCGGGGCCGAGGAGGCCGAGCTGCTCGAGGTCTTCAACATGGGCTGCGGCTTCTGCTGCGTGGTGCCCGCGGACCAGGTGGACGCCGCCGTGGAGCTGCTTGATGGCCACCACGCGGGCGCCGCGGTGATCGGCCGCGCGACGGAGGACGCCGGCGTGGTGGAGCTGCCCGGGTCGGGGCTCGCGGGCCGCGAGGGTGCGGGCTTCATGCCGGCCCGAGGTCAGTGACGGCGCTTGGCGCGCTTGATGTTCAGGTAGATGCCGACCGTCAGCGCCGCGTGCGAGCCCTGGCCCGCTGGCGCATCGTAGACCGGGTGGAACACGCTTGCCAGGACGTGCTTTCGCCTGTGGGCCTTGCGCTTAGCGCGGAAGCTCGGCCGCCACTCGACGTCACCGCCCGGTTGGACCTGGCCCTTGCAGCCGAAGGCGGCGACCCGCTGCTTGTTGCGCCACTGAGACTTCGGGAAGAACCCGGCTCGGTCATTCCGGAAGTGGGCGTTGGAGTCCTGATCGGGCTGGCCGGCGGTTCCGGTTCCCAAGTTGATCCAGCCGCATTCGAGCGGCGTGAGCCCGCGGTAGCGCATCACCACGCGCGTAGTGATGGCGTGCCCGCGCCGGAGGTCGAACGAGCCGTCGGGCCGCAGCCGCTTGCCGAGAACGCGAGGATTGTCGAAGATCAGCCCGCACTCGCGCTCGGTGGAGACCTTGCCGAGGTACTCGTCCGGGTCGCTGTAGCCGTGCTGCCTGGCCGAGGTCCCCGTGTAGCCAGCGTGGTCGCTCCCGTCCGGCGGGCCCAGGGTCGGGGCGTTCTTGATCTCGAAGTGGCTGTGCACGTCCCACCGGTTGGGCTGCCCGTACCCGCTCCCGCCCATGGTGCCGAGGGCCTGGCCCTGAGGCACGCATTGCCCGCTGCTGACACCGATGCTCGCCATGTGCGCGTAGAGGGAGTACACGGTGCCGCCGGGCACCAAGTGCCGCACGATGACCGTGTTGCCCAAACCGGTCTGATCGCCGGCGTTCGGATGAACCACCTCCACGATTCCGTCGGCGGTGGCGCGGATCGTCGCGTCCCCGTTGAAGTCCGTCCCGGTGTGGTAGCGGCCCGGCTCGGCGCAGTTCTGGCTGTCGAAGCCGCAGTTCGGCGTCCGCGTGGACTTGTCCACGGGTGCCCTGAACGGCGCGGCTGCGCGGGCGACGCCCGTGGTAACGCCGGCGGCGGCGCTCGCGAGAAGCACGGCCAACGCCGCTTTCGCGGACAGCCCCGGAATTCGAGAAACGCCGACCATCCTCATCTGGCTCGCGCCCGGTCTGGAGTAAAGGACTACCAGTGGTGCCCGGTCGACAGGGCCCTAAACCTCTCTACCGCTGGACCTCAGGCCGACTCCCAGAGCCAGCCGGTGAGCACGCGCGTGGGCTTGACCTCGAACTCCGAGGCCAGGCGCCAGAGCTCCGCGAACGCACGCGGCTCCGGCATCCGGCAGACCTCCTCTACCTCCCGCGTGGCCATGCGGCCGAAGCGCCGCAGCGCGTCGAGCACCGCCGTCCGCTCCTCCCCAGCTGCTTTTGCGCCGGCGGCGGCCGCGGCGTCCCGAAGCTCGTCGTAGACGAACGGCCAGCTATGAGGGGTGCGCGAGCCGTCCTCGGCGACGAGCACGGCCGAGGGCAGCGGCAGGGGCTCGCCGCCGTCGAAGGACCGCCGCTCCTCCAGGTCCTCCCCGAACGCCTCCACGATCGCGTGCGACTGGAGGTCCACCCTGAACCGCCGCACGTCCAGGCCCGCCTCGCGCGCCGCCTCCACCAGCGCCTCCGTGCCATCGAGCTTGCGCCGGAAGCACATGATCCCCTCGCGGGCGGCGCGGAGGAACCGCGTGCCCGCCTCCTCGCCCTGCTCCTGCGCCGCCTTCACCGCCATGCACGCCGGGTAGGTCGAGGCGATCGGCGACTCCCTCCACAACAGCGGGTCCAGCGGCATCCGGCTCTCCGACGACACGGCGAGCCAGCGATCGACCGGCGCTGGGCCGTCCCTATAGTCGCGGGCGAGTCCGCCCATCACCCAGGTGAAGGACAGCGACTCGCCGAACTCCAACATCAGCCGGCGTAACAGCGGCTCCGCGGCCCAGGAGTCGGGGCACGCGGGGTCGGTGATGTAACGCACTCGTGCCGGCACCGAGCGCAAAATAGACCACAGTGATCGGCACCCTTCTCAACGGCCGCTTCCGGCTTGAGGAGCAGATCGGCTCCGGCGGGATGTCGACCGTCTACCGCGCCTTCGACGAGACGCTGGAGCGCTGGGTGGCCATCAAGCTGATGCACGGCTCGCTGTCCGGCGACCCGCTCCAGCTCGAGCGCTTCCAGCGCGAGGCGCGCGCGGTGGCCCGCCTGTCGCACCCGCACGTGGTGACCGTGATCGACGCCGGCGAGGACGACGGGCACCCCTACATCGTGTTCGAGTACGTGGAGGGCGAGACGCTGAAGGCGCGGATCAAGCGCTCGGGCGGGCTGCCCGTGGTGGAGGCCGTGGCGTACGCGATCGAGATCGGGCGCGCGCTGTCCGCGGCCCACGCCCAGCGCGTGGTGCACCGCGACGTGAAGCCGCAGAACGTGATGATCGACCCCGACGGCCGGGCGAAGGTGGCGGACTTCGGCATCGCGCGCACGCTGGACGACGGCGGCCTGACCGCGACCGGGCGCGTGCTGGGCACCACGGACTACGTCGCGCCCGAGCAGGCGCTGGGGTCCGAGGTGACTGCCCAGTCCGACGTCTACTCGCTGGGCGTGTGCCTGTACGAGATGCTGACCGGCGAGGTGCCGTTCAAGGCCGAGAGCCAGGTGGGCGTGGCCATGAAGCACGTGCGCGACCCGATGCCGGACGTGCAGCGGCTACGTCCGGAGGCGTCGGCCTCGCTGGCGGCGGTGATCGAGCGCGCCACGGCCAAGGAGTGCGCCAACCGCTACGCCACGGTGGACGAGATGGTCTGGGACCTCGAGCAGGCGCTGGCCATCGAGGCCGCCCGCGCGGGCGAGGCGACCGGCGAGGCCACCACCGTCCTGCGCGCGCTGCCCGACGAGACCGCTGACTTCGCGCCCGGCCGGCTGCGGCGACCGGGGCGCTACATCGCGGTTGCGCTCCTGATCGGGGTGGCGATCGCGGCGGCGGCGCTGCTGCTGGCCACCAACGCCGGCCGCACGAAGCGCCATCCGGCGCCGGCCAAGCGAAGCTCGCCCTTCGTCCGCGTGCCGCTGAAGGTCGCCCACGACTACGACCCGTTCGGCAGCCCGCCAAACGAGCACCCGGCCGACGCCACCAAGATCGTGGACGGCGACGGCACCACCGCCTGGGCCACCGACCACTACTACAGCGGCACGCTCGACCCGAAGCCGGGCGTGGGCATCTACTTCGACGCGGGCGCGCCGATCGCGCCGCGCCGCATCGACATCCGGACCACGACCCCCGGCTTCCTGGCGCGGATCTACGCGACCGACAACCAGCCGCTCGCGAACCCCGACCGGGACACGTTCGAGACCGACTGGGGCCGGCCGCTGCGATCGTTCACCGTCGGGTCGCGCAAGCGCGTGTACCTGGACACGGCCGGGCAGCGCCGCCGCTTCTACCTGATCTGGATCTTCCGCCTGCCGCCGCGCAACAACCAGGCCAGCATCTCCACCGTGCGGCTGTTCCGCACGGGCCCGTAGGCCCGCCGGCCGTCAGTAGCTGTAGCCGCGCTCGCGCTCGTGGCGCTCCAGCGCCAGCTTCACCAGCCGGTCCACCAGGTCCGCGAACGGCAGGCCCGACTCGGCCCAGAGCCGCGCGAACACGCTGGTGTCGGTGAAGCCGGGCATCGTGTTGAGCTCGTTGACCAGGACGCGCTCGCCGTCCTCCACGAAGAAGTCCACGCGCGCGAGTCCCGCGCAGCCCGAGCGGACGAAGACCTCGCGCGCCAGGGCCCGCACCCGCTCGCGCACGTCGGGCTCGATCCGCGCCGGCACCACCAGCTCCATGCCGCCCTCGGTGTACTTGGCCTCGTAGTCGTACCAGTCGCCGCCCAGCACGATCTCGCCCGGCTGCGAGGCCTCGGGGGTCGAGTTGCCGATCACCGAGCACTCCACCTCGAGCCCCGGCGAGGACGCCTCGACGATCACGAGCGGGTCGTGGCGGAACGCCTCGTCGACCGCGGCGTCGAGCGCGTCGGGCGACTCGACCTTGGAGATGCCCACCGACGACCCGAGTCGCGACGGCTTGACGAACACCGGCATCCCCAGTCGCGCGGCCACGCGCGAGCGGTCGTCGCCCTCGCGCAGCCCCACGTAGTCCACCTGCGGCACCCCGGCCCGCGCCATCAGGTCCTTGAACGTGACCTTGTCCATGCACAGGGCGGACGCCAGCACACCCGCGCCCACGTAGGGAACGTCGGCCACCTCCAGCGCGCCCTGCACCGTGCCGTCCTCCCCGAACGGCCCGTGGAGCGCGGGGAACACCGCGTCGGCGCCCAGCACGCCGCCGCCCGGCTCCAGCGCCACCGGCGAGCCGCCGTGCGACCAGCGCCCGTCGCGCCCCACCAGCACCTCCAGCGCCTCGTGCCCCGCCTGCTCGAGCCCGCCGCGCACCGCCGCCGCGGAGGCGAGCGATATCTCGTGCTCGCTGGAGCGCCCGCCCCCGAGGACGGCGACCCTCACAGGCTCGGCGGCGTGGACGCGCCCGGCGGGGGCGACGTGCTTCCGTCCCCCCCGCTCGTGCCGTCATCCGCGGCCCTGCCCACGTAGATCGTGACCGGGCTGCCCTTCTTGCGCTGCGAGCGCGCGCCCGGCTTCTGCCTGATGACGTGGTCGACCTCGTCGGGGTCGACCGTGTCGATCTCCACCACGTTGACGGTGAAGCCCGCGCCCTGGAGGATGCCGCTGGCCTCGTCGCGGCTGCGGCCGACGACGTCGGGCACCTCCACCTTCTCGGTCCCGCGTGACACCGTGATCTTCACCCGCGACCCACGGTTGACGATGGCGCCGCCCACCGGCGACTGCGACAGCACCTCGCGCTTGGGACTGTCGGAGTCGGACTCCACCACCGTCACCTTCAGCCCGGCGTCCTCGAGCGCCCCCTTCGCCTCTGCCTGCTGCTGACCCACCACGCTCGGCACCTTCACCTGCTCGGGCCCGGAGCTGATCACGAGGTCCACCCGCGAGCCGACCTGCACCGGGCTGAACGCGACCGGCGTGGTCTTGATCACCCGTCCCTTGTCGACGTCCGACGACTCCTCGAACGAGATGTTGGCCGGCAGGCGCGCCTTCTTGAGCAGCTTGACGGCCCGCGCCTGGGTCTTGCCGACGACGTCGGGAACCGTGGTCATGCCGGGTCCGCTGGACACGAACAGCCTCACCGTGGAGAGCTTCCGCACATCCGTCCCGGCCGCGGGGTCCTGGCGTATGACCGTGCCCGGGGGCCGGTCGCTCGTACGGCGCACGATCCGCGGCTTTAGCCGCGCGTCGATCAGCTTGGCTGCGGCGTTGGGCGCCTGCTGGCCCACCACGTCGGGGACCTCGACCTGGTCCGGCCGGGTGACCAGGATCGCCGCCGCGATGCCGCCGGCCAGGAGCAGGAGGACCAGAGTCACCCACGGCCAGCGGCGGCGGCGCTCGCGCTCGTCCAGGGGCAGCGGCGGCGGCATCGGCGGCCAGCTCTCGGTGTGCCCGCCGTCCGTGCCGGAGCGGACGGCCGCCAGCGCGTGCTCCAACGCCGCGGCGAACTCGTCTGCGTCGGCGTAGCGGCTGGCCGGGTCCTTGGCCAGCGCGCGCATGACCGCGGCCTCGAGCGCCGGGTGCACGTCCGTGCGGAGCTGGTGCAGCGGCGGCGGCATCTCGCTGACGTGCTTGAGCGCGATCGACACGGCGCTGTCGCCGGTGAACGGCACCCGCCCGGCCAGCATCTCGTACAGCATCACGCCGATCGAGTAGAGGTCGGACGACGCGTCCACCTGCTGGCCCTGCGCCTGCTCGGGCGACAGGTACTGCGCCGTGCCCATGATCGAGCCCGTCTCCGTCATCTCCGACGCGCCCGCGCGCGCGATCCCGAAGTCCGTGACCTTGAGCGACTCGTCGGGCGCGACGATCACGTTGTGCGGCTTGAAGTCGCGGTGCACGATGCCGCGCCGGTGCGCGAAGCCGGCCGCCTGGAGGATCTGGAGGCCGTAGTGGATCGCGCGCTCCTGGTCGAGCGGCGCCTCCTGCTGGATCACGTCCCGGAGGGTGCGCCCCGGCAGGTTCTCCATCGCGATGTAGTACGTGCCGTCGTGCTCCCCGCGGTCGTAGACCGACACGACGTTGGGGTGCTGGAGCCCCGCGGCGGCCGACGCCTCGCGGCGGAAGCGCTCCACGAACTGCTGGTCGCGGGCGAAGCGGCGGTGCAGCACCTTGAGCGCCACCTCGCGGCCCAGGTGGCTGTCGTCGGCCAGGTAGACGTCGGCCATGCCTCCCGACCCGATCCTGCCGCGGATCGAGTAGCGGCCGTCGACCACCGTGCCCTCGGCTACCTCAGCCATCGCTCCTCAACAGGACCTCCATCACCTGCTTGGCCAGCGGGGCGGCCACCTCGCCGCCGGTGAGCGACTGGTCGCTGCGCTCGACCGTCACGGCGATCGCCACGCGCGGGTCCTCGAGCGGCGCGAATGCCACGAACCACGCCTGGGTGGCGCCGGGCACCTGCGCCGTGCCGGTCTTCCCCGCCACCCTGACGCCCGGGATCTGCGCCGCCGTGCCTGTCCCCGACTCCACCACGTTGCCCATCATCGTGGCGAGCCGACCGGCGGCCTTCCTGCTCATCACCGTCGCGCGCTCCTTCGGACCGCGGCTGTCGCGCACGCTGCCGTCGGGCGCCACCACCCTGCTCACGATCCGCGGCTCCATCGACCTGCCGCGGTTGCCGACGGCCGCCACCACCATGGCCATCTGGAGCGGGGTGACCTGGAGGCGCTCCTGGCCGATCGCCACACGGCCGATGTCCACGCTGTCGCCGGCCCCCAGCAGGCGTTGGCCCTTGAACACGCCGCTGGGCGTGACCTCGGACGACGGCAGGTCGGTTCCGAGCGTGGAGTTGAAGCCGAAGCGGCGCATGTACTTGTACATCGTGCGCTTGCCGAGCTTCTCGCCAATCTCGCCGAAGACGGTGTTGACCGAGTGGGTGAGCGCGTCGGTGAGCGAGACGGGGCCGGGATCCTCGCCGCCGAAGTTCTGGAGCGGCACGCCGCTGATCACCTTGTTGTTGCGGCCGTCGACGATCGACTCCGGGGTGTAGCGCCCGCTGTCGAGCGCCGCCGCGGCCGTCACGACCTTGAACGTGGAACCGGGCGGATAGCGCGCCTGGGTGGCGCGGTTGAACAGCGGCGAGCCGTTCTCGGCCGAGTTCAGCTCCTTGTAGTGCGTCGGCACCTGGTTGGGGTCGTAGTCCGGGATGCTGGCCATGACCTTCACCGCGCCCGTCTTCGGCTCGATCGCCACGATCGAGCCGCGGCGGCCGGCCAGGGCCGCCAGCGCGGTCCGCTGGGCCGCCGGGTCGAGCGTGGTGCGCAGGTCGTCGCCCTCCTTCGTGCCGCCGCTGAACGAGTCGATCAGCGACTTGAACTCGTTCTCCCGCCCGGTCAGCTCGCGGTTGTAGGACTTCTCGATGCCGGCGCTGCCGCGCGAGATGAACGCGTATCCGATCGCGTGCGAGAACAGCCTCCCCTGCGGGTAGACGCGGGAGTAGCGGAGCGTCTCGTGGTTGCCGCTGCGGTGGTTGACGGCGAGCTTGGTGCCGTCGTCGGCGTAGATCAGGCCGCGCGGGATCCGCTGCGCCTCGAGCAGCGGGCGCTTGTTGGCCGTCTCGTCCTGGAGGCTCTGGGCCTCGAACACCGACCAGCGCGAGGTGAACGCCACGAGCAGGCCGAACAGCAGCACTATGAGGGCGAACAGCCGCGCGATCTGCCGGTTCACACCAGCCCCCCGCGGATGTTGGCCGGGTCGCGCCGTGCCTTGTCCGACACGATCAGGAGCAGCGCGAGCAGCATGAAGTTGGCCACGATCGAGCTGCCCCCGTAGGACACGAACGGCAGCGTGACCCCGGTCAGCGGGATCAGCTTGGTGACGCCGCCCACGATCACGAACACCTGGAGGGCGAACACGGTGGTCAGCCCGACGGCCAGGAGCTTCGAGAAGCCGTCCGTGGCGAGAATCGCCGTCTTGAATCCGCGCGCTACGAAGATGAGCACGGCGACCAGGACCGCGGCGGCGCCGAACAACCCGACCTCGTTCACGATCACCGCGTAGATCAGGTCCGTGTGCGCGGCCGGAATGATCGGGTGCCCCTTCGACACCTCGAGCAGGGACTGCCCGAACCCCCTCCCGAACAGGCCCCCGTCGGCCTGCGCGAACAGGCCCTGGGCGATCTGGTACGCCTTGCCCTCCACCAAGTCGGGCTTGAAGGGGTGCAGCCACGCCTCCACGCGGTCGTGCACGTGCGGGATCTTGCTGGCCAGGAGCGCCGCGCCGCCCACGAACATGCCGGCACCCCCCAGCACCAGCGACAGCCGCGAGGTGGCCACGTACAGCACGGCCAGGAAGCCGCCGAAGAACATGATCGCGCTGCCCAGGTCGCGGATGAAGACGAGCATCAGCATCGCGGCTCCCCAGATCACCAGCAGCGGCCCGAGGTGCTTCATGCTCAGGCGCGGCAGGCGGCCGTGGCCGGCCAGCACGTCGCGCGTCTCGTTCAGGTAGCTGGCGAGGAAGATGATGATCGCGATCTTGGAGAACTCGGCCGGCTGGAACTGGATCGGCCCGACGCCGACGGCCAGGTAGGCGCCGTTCGTGGCCCGGCCGATGCCCGGTATCCGCGGCGCCAGCAGCAGCGCGATGCCCACCGCGGCGATCGTGTAGCGGTAGCGCTCCAGCACGCGGTGGTCGCGCAGGAACATGACCGTCGCGCAGAAGAACGCCAGGCCGACGCCGAACCAGACCGCCTGGCCGATGGCGCGGGTCGGCGAGATGCGGTAGATCTCGACCAGGCCGAAGGCCGCCAGCAGCGCAGCCAGCGGGAACAGGTACGGATCCGCGTCCGGCAGGCGCGCGCGAATGAAGACGTGGCCCAAGAGGCACGCCCCCAGGAACACCGCGCCGTAGGTGAGCGTGACCTTGTTGATGTCCTCCGAGCGCGTGATCAGCACGGCGGTGAAGCCGGCGGTCACCAGGAGCGTGACCGGTAGCAGGCCGAACAGCTCGCGCGTTCGCGCCGACATCAGCGCGGGGTCTCCGCGCGCTCCAGCTCGCGCAGCCGGCTGACCGCGTCGCCGCGGCTGCGCAGCTTGTGATCCAGCAGGTGCGAGCGCACGCGACGGTCCTCGATCGACAGGGCGGGCACGCTGCTGGCGTACTCCGTTGTGTACAGGTGGATGCCCAGCGGCAGGTCGTACGGCAGGCCGCGGTAGAGCGCCACCACCCCGCGGCCGTCGGTGCCCAGGAAGTAGAACTGACGGCTTCCCACGTAGATCCCGACCAGCAGCGCCGCCGCCACGATCAGCGCCAGGAAGCCGACCACGCCGCGGCGGCGCCGGATCGGCATGGCGGGCCGCGCTCCGCGCGTGGGCGGAGCGCTGCCGGGCGGCCGCACGCTCACCGCCCGACGGCGCGGCTCGGCCTCGGCGGCCGCGGCTGCCTCCGCCCGGGCCTGCTCGGCCTCCTCCGGGCCGAGCGCGATCGTGCCGGCGTCGCCGGCCGCCTCGGCGCGGGCCTCGCCGGCCTCCTCCGGGCCGAGCGCCATCGTGCCCTCGCTGGGCGTGTCGCCCGACTCCTCGTCGTCGTCGCCCTCCGAGGCCAGGCGGAACAGCAGCACGGTGATGTTGTCGCGCCCGCCGTTCCGGTTCGCCGCGTCCACCAGCTCGCGCGCGGCCTCGTCGAGGGAGGGCGAGTCGCGCACGATCGCGGCCATGTCCTCCTCGGCCACCATTCCGGACAGCCCGTCCGAGCAGAGCAGGTAGACGTCGCCGTCGCGGCCGGGGTGGGTGAAGGTCTCGACGTCCACCTCCGGCTCGGGGCCCAGCGCCCGTGTGATGATCGATCGCTGCGGGTGGTTCTCGGCCTCCTCCGGCGACAGGCGGCCCTGGCGCACCAGCTCCTCCACCAGCGAGTGGTCGTCGGTCAAGCGCTCGAGCCGGCCGTCGCGCAGGCGGTAAAGGCGGCTGTCGCCCACGTGGCCCACCGCCACCTCCCGACCGGAGACGACCGCCGCGGTCAGCGTCGTGCCCATCCCCGCGTGCTCGGAGTCGCCCTGCGCCGCCTCGTAGATGCGGCGGTTGGCCTCCCGCGCCACGCGGCTCAGCATCTCCTCCGGGCTGGCGTCGGCGCCGGAGTCGTCGAACGCCTCGACGGCCATCCGCGACGCGACCTCGCCCGCGCGCGCGCCGCCCATCCCATCGGCCACGGCGAACAGCGGCGGGCGCTCCAGGAACGAGTCCTCGTTGCTCTGCCGCTGGCGGCCGACGTCGGTGAGGCTCGCCTTCTCAGCTATGCGAAGCGCCACGGCTCACTCCTGGTAGCGGTACTCGGTCTCGCCGATGCGGATCGTGTCGTCGCTCCGCAGCTGCTCGGGCGCGCGCAGCTGGCGCTCGTTCAGGTAGGTGCCGTTCGTGGAGCCGAGGTCCTCGATGAACATCGCCTGGCCGCGCGGGAAGATCCGCGCGTGCGCCGAGGAGGCGAAGTTGTCCTCGATCCGGACGTCGGAGCCGGGCGCCCTGCCGAGCATCGCCTCGTCGTGGATCTCGAAGATCGTGCCGGGCTCGTGACCGAGCGCGGCCACCACCTCCAGGCGCGGCGACACGCCGGGCGGCGCGCCCCCGTCGCGGCCGTGGCGGTCGTCGTCGGCCGGCGCCATCCGGCCGCGGCCGCGGCCGGCCAGGTCGCGCACGGCGCTCCAGGCCACCCACATGAGGAACAGGTAGAGCACGGCCAGGAAGCCGAACTTGAGCGCGACGGCGACGGGATCGGCGTTCATGGTCGGGGCGGCCTACTCCAGCTCGAACCGGAGCCGGGCGAGCCCGAAGGCCAGCTCGTCGCCGGGCTGGAGGGCGGCCTGCTCCACCCTCCGGCCGTTCACCTTCACCCCGTTCGTGGAGCCGAGGTCGGCCACCACCCAGTGGCCGTCCTCGTTTCGCAGCTCGGCGTGGCGGCGCGAGGCGTTCGGGTCCTCCAGGGTCACGTCGCAGTCGCGGCTGCGGCCGATCAGCACCCGCGTGCCGGACAGCACCGTGCGCTTGCCCTCCCCCACGAGCATCGCCTTGCCGGCGGGCGGGGGCGGGGCCAGCGGCCGCGCCTCGCGGTCGGGCGAGTAGACCATCGTGTGGCCGAAGTCGCCTGCGGAGGGGCCCTCGGGCGGCAGGTCGGCGACCTCCTCCTCGGGCGCGCCGACCAGCTCGGTCTGGATCCCGAACTCGCCCAGCGCCAGCCGGTCGTCGGTCTGGAAGTCGATCGTCGGGCGGGTGATCAGCGCCAGCCCCTCGGTGCGCGCGTGCTCCAGCAGGTAGTCGGACAGCTCCTTCTTCAGCCCGTCCTCGTAGCCCTCGAACTGCTCGCGGTCCTGGCTCGAGAGGTACACGGTGTAGTGGTTGGGCACGTAGGTCCGGGAGATCGAGACGGTCTGGTTGTCCTGCATCTCCTTGGCAAGCTTGCGCGCGATCTCCACGGGCTGGACGCGGGACTTGAAGGCGCGGCTGAACGCGCCCCCCACCAGCCCCTCGAGCTTCGCTTCAAGGTTGCGTAGAACGCTCACCAGCGGGCCATCCTAGGGAACGGGGGCGGGCTCTCGGTGGCTGCGCCAGAGACCGGCGGCGCGCGCTCCGACGGCCGCGAACGCGCCCAGCAGCGCTCCCGCCAGGGCGCCACGGGGCTCGGCGCGTGCGATGTGCCCGCCCGCGATGTCGGTCACGCCGCTGAGCGCCGCCACGAGCAGCGCGCCCCAGAGCACGGCGCCCGCCACGTCCAGGGCGATCGAGCGCCCGAGCACCAGCAGCGGCAGCGCGGCGGCCGCGGCGGCGAACAGGGCCGCTCCGGCCAGCGACGGCGGGCTGGCCAGCGGCAGCAGCGCGTCGCGGCCGGCGGCGCTCAGCGAGCGCGCCCATGCCGCCAGCGGCGTCGCGTCGGTGGGCGGGCCGAGCAGCAACCGGTCGGAGGTGAGCAGCTCGGCGCAGAGGAGCCAGATGAAGCCCGCCGCGGCCAGGCCGGCCCGGCGGGCGGCCGTGGAGGCGAACCCGGCCAGCGCCACGAACGCAGGCGCCAGCGCGACCGCGCCCAGGAGCGGCGCCAGCGCGGCCGCCGACCAGAGGCGCCCGGCGCGGGGAAGAAGCGCGGGCGGGACGAGGAGCGCGACGCCCACCACCAGGGCCGTGCCGTCGTGCAGCCCCCAGCCCAGCCAGCCCACGAACGTCGCGGCCACCGCCAGCCAGCCCGCGCGCGGCAGCGCGGCCACGAGCAGGACGGCGGCCAGCGCGGCCGCCCCGGTCGAGAAGCCCGGCTCGGGCCCCAGCGTCTCGAGCCCGGCCAGGAGCAGGGCGCCGGCCATCAGGCCCGCCGCCGCGCGCGTTGCCGCGTCCCACCAGCGCCCGCCCGGAAGCGGCCCGGGCGCGCGCCCGTGGCGGTCGGCTGTGGTCGGGTCGATGCCGACGCGCACCAGCGTGGCCGGCTCGACCAGCCCGCCCGAGTCGGTCAGCGCCGGCGCGGCGTCGGTCAGGGCCTCGCGCAGCACCGCCAGCGAGGGGCGGCGCCCCGGGATCACGTCCAGCGCGGCGTCGATCCAGGCGCACATCGCGGCCGGCAGGTCGGGCCGGTAGGCCGAGAGCGAGGGCAGCGGCCTGCCGAGCCGGCGCGCGGTGGCCGCCGGGCTGGAGCCCCGGACGGGGTTGGCTCCCGCCCAGGCCTCGTAGAGCGTCAGGGCCAGCGAGTAGACGTCCGCCGCCGCGGTCACCCGGGCGCCCTCGGCCTGTTCGGGGGACATGTAGGCCAGCGTGCCCACCACGTCGCCGGTGCGCGTCAGGGCGTCGGCCGCCGCCAGGTGGGCGACGCCGAAGTCGGCCAGCTTCGCGAAGCCCGCCCCCACCGCGGGGTTGGCGGCCACCAGCACGTTCTGCGGCTTCACGTCGCGGTGGATGACCTTGCGCTCGTGAGCGTGCGCCAGGGCGTCGCACAGCGCCACGCCGATGCGCGCCACGTCGCGGTCCGACACCGCCCCGGCGTGCACCAGCTCCGCCATCGTGCGCCCGTGCACCAGCTCGGAGACGAGGTAGACCGCGTCCGCGTCCTCGCCCAACTCGTACAGCGAGACGATGCCGGGGTGGTTGAGCCGCGCGGCCACGCGCGCCTCGCGCGCCACGCGCACGGGGACGGGCTCGTTGCTGCCGTCGCGCTCCACGATCTTGACCGCCACCTCGCGCTCGAGCTTCTCGTCGAAGGCCAGCCAGACGACCCCGAACCCGCCGGCGCCCAGGCGGCGCTCGAGCCGGTAGCGGCCCAGCACCAGGCGGTCGCGCCCGACCGGGCGGTGTCCGCCTGAGCCCAGCGGCTCGGTCTCGTCGGCCGCGAAGCGGCGCCGCCGCTCGGGGACCGCGCCTCGGGACAGGGCCCGCGTCGGATCCTCGAAGGGCTCGCCGCGCGCCTCCTCGAGGCGCGCGGTTCGCTGCTCTTCGGTGGTCGGGGGGCGTTCCACTTCGAATCCTGGGTTCGGCCCGCGCAGGTCGCTCCCTGCCGGGTGCGGGCGGGCGCGGGACCGGTTCGGGCCGCCTGGAGTGTGATACTTGCGCTTCAGGATGCCAGGCACTCGCTGCCGGCCGGAGCGCTCCATTGTCCTTCTTCGACGAACGAGCAGACAGACCGGGCAGGCCCGGACGGCGCCGTCCCCCACCGCGGGGGCCCGGAACCGACCGTCAGGCCCTGCTGTACCGCCGCATCTTCGCCGGCGGCGTTGCGTTCGTGATCCTGCTCCTGGTGGTGCTCGGCATCAAGAGCTGCCGCGACAGCGCGCGCAAGGACTCGTTCCGCAACTTCGTGCGCGACGTGGGCGCGCTCGTGCAGGCGTCGGATACGGAGAGCAAGAACCTGTTCGCCGTGCTGGCCAAGCCGGGGGCGCAGGGCCAGGTGCAGCTCCAGAACGCCGTCAACGGCTACGCCAGCGACGCGCAGCAGCTCGTCGATCGCGCCAAGGGCACCGACCGTCCGGACGAGCTCTCCGACGCCAAGCGCTACTTCGTGGAGACGCTCGAGCTGCGCCGCGACGGCCTCGACACCATCGCCCGCGAGCTGCGCACCGCCGTCAGCGGCCGGGGCAGCCGCACCGCGGTCAGCCGCATCGCGTCGCAGATGCAGCTCTTCCTGGCCAGCGACGTGGTCTACTCGCAGCGGGTGCTGCCCAACCTCACCCATCCGCTGAAGAAGGAGGGGCTGCTCGACCAGGTCGAGGTGCCCAAGAGCCACTTCATCCCCGACCTCCAGTGGATCCGGCCGTCGGTCGTGGTCGCGCGGCTGGGCGGGATCGGCGCCGGGGGCGGCGGGCCGGTGGCGCCGGGCCTCCACGGCATGAGCCTGATCGGCGTCACGGCCAAGCCCGGTGGCCAGTCGCTGGCGGAGGGCGGGGCCACGAGCATCACCGTCACGCCCAAGCTGTCGTTCGACGTGACCGTGCAGGACGCGGGCGACAACGACGAGCGCGACGTGGTGGTGCAGCTGTCGATCACCGGCGCCGGCAAGCCGATCGTGCGCGAGCAGACGCTGTCGTCGATCGGCGCCGGCGAGCAGAAGGTGGTGACCATCCCGCTGGCCGCCTCGCCTTCCACCGGTCGACCGGTCTCGATCCGCGTCGACATCAAGGCCGTGCCGGGCGAGAAGAAGCTCGACAACAACAAGGCCACCTACCCGGCCATCTTCACCCGCTAGGCCGGGCCGCCGCTAGCCTCAGCGCGCAATGCACGGGCTGACCTCCACCACCGGGATCGTCGCCCTCGCGGCCGGGGGCGTGGCGCTGCTGGCGCTGATCCTGGCCCTGACGCTGATGCTCCGCCTGCGGCGGCTGCGCCAGGCCCAGACCGCGGTGCTCGGCGGCAACGAGACGCGCGACCTGGTGGCCCACGCGCAGCGCCTCGAGACGGGCTTCACCGACCTGCGCGAGTGGGTGGAGGAGACGATGGAGCGGATCGGGCAGCGCATGGACGTGACAGCGGCGCGCCTCGACGGCTGCGTGGCCCACACCGCGCTCGTGCGCTACGACGCCTACAACGAGCTGTCGGGCCACCAGTCGAGCTCGATCGCGCTGCTCGACTCGCGGCGCTCCGGCGTGGTGCTCTCGTCGATCGTCCACCGCGACCAGGCGCGGCTGTACGTGAAGCAGGTCACCGACGGCCAGTCCGAGATCGCCCTGTCGCCCGAGGAGCAGCAGGCGGTGGACACCGCGCTGGCGCCGCTTCGCGACGCCGCGTAGCCCGTGCGCGTCGCCTATCTGGGCCCCGCGGGCACCTTCGCCGAGGAGGCCCTGCGCGCGTCCGCGCCGGAGGGGATCGCGATCGAGGAGCTGCCGTACCCGACCGTGTACGAGACCGTGATGGCGGTGCAGCAGGGCGAGGTGGACCGCGCGGTGGTGCCGATCGAGAACTCGCTGGAGGGCTCGGTGAGCGCCACGCTCGACGCGCTGGCCGGCGAGGCCGACGGCGTGCGGATCGCCGCCGAGGTGGTGCGGCCGATCGAGCACTGCCTGATCGCCCGCGAGCAGGTGGAGCTCGGCGACGTGCGGCGTGTGATCTCGCATCCGCAGGCCATCGCCCAGTGCGGCGGCTTCCTGCGCGAGCGGCTGGCCGAGGCGGAGCCCGCCACCGCGGCGTCCACCGCCGACGCGGTGCGCACCGTCGCGGGGACGGAGGAGCCGTGGGCCGCGATCGGGCCGCGCCTGGCCGCCGAGCTGTATGGCTGCCGGGTCCTGGCCGCGGGCGTCGAGGACCGTTCCGACAACCTCACGCGGTTCGTCTGGCTCGCGCCGGCGGGCGCGGAGCCGCCGGGCCCGGCAGCCAAGACGTCGGTGGTGTTCTGGGGCTTCAACGACGAGTCCCCCGGCGCCCTGGTGCGGGTGCTGGCGGAGTTCGCCGACCGCGAGATCAACCTGACGAAGATCGAATCGCGGCCGCGGCGCGTGCGCCTGGGCCACTACATGTTCTTCGCCGACCTGATCGGAGCGGCCGACGAGCCGCGTGTCCGGGAAGCCCTGGAGGCCCTCGGACGGCGCGTTCAGACGCTGAAGGTGCTGGGCTCGTATCCGATCTGGCCCGGGGCTGCGCCCGGCCAGACGGCGGAATCGATCATCTAGACTGGCGCCGGACGTGGCCACCACCGCGCTCGAGCCCGCAGTACGCGAAGCCGGCGAAGGCGAACCAGCCGGCAACCCCGGCGTGCTGCCCTCCGAGCGGCAGGGGCAGCGCGGGCCGGGCAGCCGCGTGCTGGTGCTGAACGCCTCGTACGAGCCGATCAACGTGTGCACGGTGCGGCGCGCCGTGGTGCTGGTGCTCAAGGAGCGCGCCGAGGTGCTGGAGCGCTCCGACCGCGAGCTGCACGCCGAGAGCATCACCGTCGCCCGGCCCGTCGTGATCAGGCTGATCTCCTACGTGCGGATCCCGCGCGACGCGCACAGTCGCAAGATCACCCGCCGCGCGATCTTCGCGCGCGACAAGTGGACCTGTCAGTACTGCGGCGGCGGGCACGGCAACCTGACCGTGGACCACGTGATCCCGCGCTCGAAGGGCGGTACGTCGGGCTGGGACAACATCGTCACCTGCTGCGCGCCGTGCAACCGCCGCAAGGGCGACCGGCTGCCGAAGCACGCGGGCATGCACCCGCGCCACGCGCCCAAGGCGCCCAACTCCACGATCTTCGTGCACGTTGCCGTGCCGCGCGTCCCCGACGTGTGGCAGCGGTACCTCGTGCGCGGCTAGGGCGTCGCGGCCACGATCTCGCAGCGCCTGGTGACGTCGCCCGCCTCCACCAGGGCCACGTCGCGGCCGGGGCCGCAGTCGATCGTGGTCTCGCGGACACCGTTGCGCGCCTGGATCCGGTCGCGGCCGGGGCCGCCGTAGTAGCGGTTGCGCCCGCGGCCGCCGGTCAGGACATCCGCGCCCCGGCGACCGTACAGCCGGTCCCTTCCGTCGCCTCCGCCCAGCCGGTCGTTGCCCCGGCCGCCGATCAGCAGGTCGTGCCCGTCGCCTCCGTAGAGGCGGTCGTTGCCGGGGCCGCCGTCGGCGCAGTCGTTGCCGCCCAGCGCCCGGATCAGGTCGTGGCCGCCGAAGCCGACCAGCGAGTCGCCGAAGGAGCTGCCCGTCAGCCGCTCGGACAGGGTCGTGCCGCCGAAGAAGTTCGCGCAGGATCCCTGGCGCGGGGGCTCGCACGCGTCGCCGTCGCCCTGGTGGTTGAAGTCGGCTTGGTCCGGATTGGCGACGGCCGGGCAGTTGTCCTGCGAGTCGTCCCCGTAACCGTCGGCGTCCGCGTCGGTCTCCACGTCGGCGTTGTAGAAGTACTCCACCCCCTCGTCGGGATGGTCGGCGTCGGGCGAGCGGGTCTCGCCGTCGGCCAGCGGCGGCACCCAGATCTTCTCGCCGGCGTCCGGGCCGAGGCCCACGCGGCGCCAGACCGCGGTGTCGGTCAGCTGCATGCCCACGTAGTCGCCGGCGGCGATCGGGATGCGCGTGTCCATCGTCTCGAGCCCGCCCGAGGCGGAGCTCTCGTGCGCGGCGGTGGACCCGGTGGCCGTGAACTGGGGGCCGCCGCCCGGGTCGGGGTGGAGAACGCGCAGCTTGAACGTGGCGATCGGTCCCGCGGCGGTCTTGATCCGCCAGCGCACCACCACGCCGGACGTGGGCGCGGTCAGCCGGTTCGAGAAGAGCTGGCTCTGAAGGAACAGCGTCCCCGGCCCGCCGCCCTGGAACTGGTCCGGGGTGGCCGACAGGTCGCTGCCGATCCTCGTGGTGGTGGCCGGCGCGGGCGCGGGAGCGGCCAGCGCGAGCGCCACGGCCACGCACACCCCCGTCAGGACTCGCCTCACGGTCCGACCCTACAGCCCGTCCGGGGCGGCGCGCAACGACGAGGGGCGCCCCGCGGGGCGCCCCTCGAAACTGAACTGGATTTGATCGACGGCGGCACTGAGGCGGTCGCTACTGCCCGCGGGCGGGGCTCTCGCGCGGCCCGTTGGGTTCGCTCACACCGACCGGGGGGACCAATTCCGATCTCCGCTTCCGACGGTGCCCGGGGGTGATTCCCCTAGGCGGTCCAGCGCCGGCCTAGTAGCCGGACACCTCCAGGGTCCCGACAGATCTGTGACTCAGTAGGACCACCTCCTTTCCCTGGTCCGTGCATTGAAGCAAACACGGCGGCTAGGAGCCGGCGTTTTCAGGCTGGTCGCCGTTCCCTGGCGCGTCTCCGTTCCCGGCGGGCGGCTCGACGACCGCTTCGGCCTCGGCGGCGGCCTCCGGCGCCGGCGACGCGCCGTTGCCGTCGCCCGGCAGCTCCTCCACGACGCCCGCCTCGGTGGCCGCCTCGGTCTCCATGACGAGGGCGACGGCGCTGACCGTGTCGTCGTCGCGGATGTTCATGACCTTGACCCCCTGCGAGGCGCGGCCGTAGCGCGAGATGCCGCGGACGGGCGTGCGCTGCACCATCCCGTTCTGCGAGATGAAGACGAGGTCGTGGTGCTCGCGCACGATCAGCGCGCCGGCCAGGGCGCCCTTCTTCTCGGTGAGCGCGATCGTCTTGACGCCCATCGTGCCGCGACCCTTGACCGGGTAGTCGGCGATGGCCGTACGCTTGCCGTAGCCGTTCTCGGTGACCACCAGGAGCTCGGTGTCGTCGCGCGCCACGTCCATGGCCAGCACGCGGTTGTCGCCGCGCGAGACGTTCATGCCGCGCACGCCGCCGGTGTCGCGGCCCATCGGGCGCGCCTCCTTCTCGCTGAAGCGCGCGGCCTGGCCGGAGCGCGACACCATGATGATGTCGTCGTCGCCGCTGGTGCGGCGGACCGCGACCAGCTCGTCGTCGTCGCGGATGTTGATGGCGATGATGCCGTCGGCCTTGATGGGCGTGTTGTAGGCCTTGAACTCGGTCTTCTTGATCTGCCCCTTGCGGGTGGCGAACACGAGGTAGCGGTCCTCGGAGAAGTCGCGCGTGGCGAGCACCGCGCGCACCTCCTCGCCCTCGCGCAGCGGCAGGACGTTGACGAGCGCGCGGCCCTTCGCCGTGCGCGATGCCTCGGGCAGGTCGTAGACCTTCTGCCGGTACACCTTGCCGCGGTTGGTGAAGAACAGCAGGTAGTCGTGCGTGGAGCACACGAAGAGGTGCTCGATGTAGTCGTCGTCCTTCATGTCCATCCCGGTGACGCCGACGCCGCCGCGCTTCTGCGTCCGGTAGGTGGCCAGGGGGAGCGACTTGATGTAGCCGGACCGCGTGATGGCGATGACCATCTGCTGGTCCGCGATCAGGTCCTCGATGTCGAGGTCGTCCTCGGAGTGGGTGATCTCGGTGCGCCGCTCGTCGCCGTAGGTGTCGCGGATCTCCTCGAGCTCCTCGCGGATCAGGCCGAGGACACGCGACTCGTCGCCCAGGATCTCGCGCAGCTCGCGTATGCGCTCGACCAAGTCGGCGTGCTCCTCCTTGATCTTGCCGGCCTCGAGCGCCGTGAGCCGCTGGAGACGGAGGTCGAGGATGGCCTGAGCCTGCTCGCGCGAGAGCTCGAACTGCGACATCAGCCCCTCACGGGCGGTGTCCGGGTCGCGCGACTTGCGGATCAGCTCGATGACCGCGTCGAGGTTGCCCAGCGCGATGAGCAGGCCCTCGAGGATGTGGGCCCTCGCCTCCGCGCGGCGCAGCTCGTACTTGGTGCGCCGCACGATGACCTCGCGCTGGTGGTCGACGTAGTTCTTGACGATCGGCAAGAGCCCGAGCGTGCGCGGGACGCCGTCCACCAGCGCGACCATGTTCGCCCCGAACGTGGTCTGCATCGGCGTGTGCTTGTAGAGCTTGTTGAGCACGACCTTCGGGATGGCGTCGCGCTTGAGCTCGATGACGATCCGGATGCCGGTCTTGTCCGACTCGTCGCGCAGGTCCGAGACCTCGAGGACCTTGCCGTCCTTGTGGACCTCGGCGATCTTCTTGATCAGGCCCGAGCCGTCGCCGCGGCCGTCGCCCTTGGTGACCTGGTAGGGCAGCTCGGTGACGATGATCGCCTCCTTGCCCTGGCGCAGCGGCTCGATGTGCGCCCGCGCGCGGACGATGATGCGCCCGCGGCCGGTCTCGTACGCGTCCTTGATGCCCTGGCGCCCGACGATGATGCCCCCGGTGGGGAAGTCGGGGCCCTTGACGTGCTTCATCAGGCCCGCGGCGTCGATCTTCGGGTCGTCGATGTACGCGATCGTCGCGTCGATGGCCTCGCGCAGGTTGTGCGGCGGGATGTTGGTGGCCATGCCGACGGCGATGCCCGCCGAGCCGTTGACCAGCAGGTTCGGGTAGCGCGCCGGCAGGATGAGCGGCTCCTGCTCGGAGTTGTCGTAGTTGGGCCCGAAGTCGACGGTGTCCGCGTCGATGTCGCGGAGCATCTCGGTGGCGATCTTCGCGAGCCGCGCCTCGGTGTACCGCATGGCGGCGGCCGGGTCGTTGTCCATCGAGCCGAAGTTGCCCTGGCCGTCGACGAGCGGGTAGCGCATCGCGAAGTCCTGCGCGAGGCGGACGACCGTGTCGTAGATCGAGGAGTCGCCGTGCGGGTGGTACTTGCCCATGACGTCGCCGACGATGCGAGCGGACTTCACGTACGGGCGGTTCGGCTGCAGGCCGTTCTCGTGCATCGAGAACAGCGCGCGGCGGTGGA
>DASVQK010000154.1:0-7846 GCA_036389105.1 Thermoleophilaceae bacterium | reverse complement strand
CCGAGCTTCGGCGATCGCGGTGTCCATACCGCCTGTCTATCAGGCGCCCGTAACGTGTGCGCGATGGCAGCGTCCACGCGCGCGATCGACTGGAAGCCCGCCACGCGGCGCCGTTTCCGCACGATCCTCGAGCGACTGCGGGACGCCTACGGCCGGCCGGTGCCGCGCGCGCACCGCGCGCCGATCGACGAGCTGATCCTCACGGTCCTGTCGCAGAACACGAACGACCGCAACCGCGACGTGGCGTACGCGCGGCTGCGCGAGCGCTTCGCGACGTGGGCCGAGGTGCGCGACGCCCCGGCCGCCGACGTGGAGGAGGCGATCCGTCCCGGCGGGCTGGCGCCGACCAAGTCGATCCGGATCCAGGAGATCCTGCGGGCGATCGGCGACGACGAGCTGGACTGGCTCGCGGACGCGCCGCTCGAGGAGGCCCGCGACTACCTGTGCGAGCTGCCCGGCGTGGGCCGCAAGACGGCCGCGTGCGTGCTCCTGTTCTCCTACGGTCGGCCCGACGTGCCGGTGGACACGCACGTCTACCGCGTCGGCACCCGCCTCGGGCTGTTCCGTCCCGGCGGGTCCCTCGACGAGGCCCACGACGAGATGCTGCGGCTGGCCGCGGCCGAGGACCCGTTCGAGGCCCACGTGGCGCTGATCCGACACGGCCGGCGAACCTGCACGGCGCGGGCGCCGCGCTGCCGCGAGTGCCCGCTGCTGTCGCTCTGCCCGTACGGGCGGGCGGCGGTTCGAGCGTGAGCCGCGCGCGCGCCGCCGAGCTCGGCCTGATCGGCATCGCGGCGGTCTGGGGCCTGACGTTCGCGATGGTGCAGGACGCGATCGAGCGGCTGCCGTCGCTCGCGTTCCTCGGCTACCGCTTCCTGCCGGCGGCGCTGCTCGTGGCGCTGGTCTTCAGGCGCGCACTGGGCGAGCTCTCGCGCCGGGGCTGGCTCGCCGGGCTGGCGATGGGCGCCTTCCTGACGGCCGGCTACGTGTTCCAGACCGTCGGCCTCGAGCACACGAGCGCCTCCAACGCCGGCTTCATCACCGGGCTGTTCGTGGTCCTCACCCCGCTGATGGCGGCCGTCGCGCTCCGCGACCGCATCGGCGCACCCGCGTGGGCGGCCGCAGCCGTGTCGGCGCTCGGCCTGTACCTGCTGTCGGGAACGCACGGGCTCAACGCGCGCGGCGACGGCCTGGAGCTGCTCTGCGCGGTGGCCTTCTCGGCCCACATCGTCGTCACGGCCCGCTCGGCTGGCGCGCACCATCCCGGCGCGCTGCTGGCCGTCCAGCTTGGCGTGTGCGGTGTGTTCTGCCTCGCCGCGGCCGGGCTGGCAGGCGACCTCGAGGCGCCGCGCGGGGGCGCGGTCTGGTCGGCGCTGATCGTCACCTCGCTGGTGGCCAGCGCGCTCGGCTTCTTCGTCCAGACCTACGCCCAGCGCCACGCGCCGGCCGCGCGCACCGCGCTGATACTGGCGTCCGAGCCCGCCTTCGCCGGCCTCTTCGGCTGGCTGGTGGGCGACGAGCACCTGTCCGCGCTGGCCTGGACGGGCGCCCTGCTGATCATGGCGGCGATCGTCGCGGTGGAGGTGATCCCGCGCCTGCGCCCGCCGCGGCCGCTGCCGGAGGGCTGAGCCCCGCTGGGGCCGAAGGCTCGGCGCCACGGGTTGGCGGCACTGAGAGGATCTGCCATACTGCCGCTTAGATTTCTTAGGCAGACCTTTACGAATACCGCAAGGAGAAAAGCCCCATGGCAAAGACGATAGGAATCGACCTGGGCACGACCAACTCGTGCATGGCGATCCTGGAGGGCGGCGACCCGACCGTCATCGAGAACGCCGAGGGCGCGCGGACCACGCCGTCCGTCGTCGCCTTCACGCAGGGCGGCGAGCGCCTGGTCGGCACCGTGGCCAAGCGCCAGGCCGTCACCAACCCCGAGAACACGGTCTTCTCCATCAAGCGCTTCATGGGCCGCAAGGCCGCCGAGGTGAAGGAGGAGGAGACGATGGTGCCGTTCAAGGTCGTGAGCGGCCCGAACAACGACGCGCGCGTATCCGCGGGCGGCAAGGAGTACTCGCCGCCGGAGATCAGCGCCATGATCCTCCAGAAGCTGAAGACCGACGCCGAGGCCTACCTGGGCGACACGGTCGACAGCGCGGTGATCACCGTCCCCGCGTACTTCAACGACGACCAGCGCCAGGCCACCAAGGACGCCGGCAAGGTCGCCGGCCTGGAGGTCAAGCGCATCATCAACGAGCCCACCGCGGCGTCGCTCGCGTACGGGCTCGACAAGGAGGAGAGCGACCAGACGATCCTCGTCTTCGACCTCGGCGGCGGCACGTTCGACGTGTCCGTGCTCGAGATCGGCGACGGCGTGTTCGAGGTGAAGGCCACCGCCGGTGACAACCACCTGGGCGGCGACAACTTCGACAAGGCGATCGTCGACTGGTTGGTCAAGGAGTTCAAGGCCTCGCAGGGCATCGACCTCTCGCAGGACAAGATGGCCCTACAGCGCCTCTACGAGGCAGCCGAGAAGGCCAAGGTCGAGCTGTCCACCACGCAGGAGACGCAGATCAACCTGCCGTTCGTGACGGCGGACGCGTCGGGTCCGAAGCACCTCGACCAGCGCCTCACGCGGTCGAAGCTGGTCGAGCTCGTCTCGCCGCTGCTCGACCGCACGGTGGGCCCGACCAAGCAGGCGATGGGGGACGCCGGCGTGACCGGCGAGACCATCGACCACGTGGTGATGGTCGGCGGCATGACCCGCATGCCGGCCGTGCAGGAGAAGGTCAAGGACCTGACCGGCAAGGATCCCCACAAGGGCGTGAACCCGGACGAGGTCGTGGCCGTGGGCGCCGCCATCCAAGCGGGCGTGCTGGCCGGCGACGTGAAGGACGTCCTGCTCCTCGACGTCACGCCGCTGACCCTGGGCATCGAGACCAAGGGCGGCGTCATGACCAAGCTGATCGAGCGCAACACGACCATCCCGACGCGCAAGTCGGAGGTCTTCTCGACGGCCGAGGACAACCAGCCGAGCGTCGAGGTCCACGTGCTCCAGGGCGAGCGCGAGATGGCGAGCAACAACAAGTCGCTCGGCAAGTTCCAGCTCACCGGCATCCCGCCGGCGCCGCGCGGCATGCCGCAGATCGAGGTCACGTTCGACATCGACGCCAACGGCATCCTGCACGTGTCGGCGAAGGACCTGGGCACCGGCAAGGAGCAGAAGATCGAGATCAAGGCCGGCTCCGGGCTCTCGGACGACGAGGTCCAGCGCATGGTCCAGGACGCCGAGGCGCACGCCGAGGACGACCGTCGCCAGCGCGAGCTGATCGAGGCGCGCAACAACGCCGAGAACGCCGCCTACCAGGCGGAGCGTCAGCTGGGCGAGCTGGGCGAGTCGGTCGACGAGGAGTCGAAGGAGTCGATCCAGGCCGCGATCAAGGACGTCCGCGACTCGCTCGAGTCCGAGGACGTATCCGTGCTCGAGTCGAAGACGCAGGCGCTCCAGGAGGCCTTCCACAAGGTCTCCGAGCAGATGTACGCGGCGGCCGCGCAGACCCAGGCCGAGTCCCAGCAGGGCGGCAACGGCGCCGCCACCGACGGTGACGGCGACGGGGCAGACGCCGAGGACGAGGTGGTGGACGCCGAGGTCGTGGACGGCGAGGGTCGCTCGTCGTGACGCGGCCCACGCCAAACGAGGACGCGGTGCGCGAGCAGATGCGCGAGCGCCCCGCCCACGACGGCGGGAACGGCGAGGCCGCGGAGCAGTCGACCGCGGCCGTCGCCGAGCCGCCCGATGCTGCGCAGCCCGAGCCCGTGCAGGAGCGGGCCGAGCCCGAGCTGGAGCAGCCCGAAGCCGCGCAGGAGGAGCCCGAGCCCGAGCCCGATCCGCTGACGAAGGCCACGGCCGAGCGCGACGAGTACCTCGAGCTGGCCCGGCGCACCCAGGCCGACTTCGAGAACTACCGCAAGCGCGTGGCCAAGGACGTGGCGGCGGCCGGCGTCCGGGCCAAGACCGGCCTGGTCCGCGACCTGCTGCCGGTGGTCGACAACCTGGAGCGCGCGCTTGCCTCCGCCCCCGAGGGCGGCGACGGCCTGGCCGACGGGGTCCGGCTGGTGCTCACCGAGCTCCAGGGCGTGCTGGTGCGCGAGGGCGTGGAGGCGCTCGAGCCGGCCGGCGAGCCGTTCGATCCCACCGTGCACGAGGCCCTGTCCACCCGCCCGCAGGACGGCGCCGCGCCCGGCGTCGTGCTCGACGTCGTGGAGAAGGGATACCGCATGGGCGACACCGTCATCCGACCGGCGCGGGTGGTGGTCTCCCAGTAACGATGCCCGCCGTCAAGGATCCATACAAGGTCCTCGGCGTCGATCGCAAGGCGCCCGACGACGAGATCAAGAGGGCCTACCGCAAGCTCGCCCGGCGCTACCACCCCGACCGCAACCCCGGCGACAGCACGGCCGAGGAGCGGTTCAAGGAGGTCCAGGCGGCCTACGACGTCCTCTCGGACCCCGAGAAGCGCAAGCAGTACGACTCGGGCGGCGGGATCTTCGGCGGCTTCGACCCGGGCTCGTTCCGCCCCGGCGCCGGCGGCGGCTTCGGGGGGTTCGGGGACATCCTCTCCGACCTGTTCGGCTCCGGAGGGGCGCCCGGCGCCGGACGGCGCGCCAGCCGGCCCGAGCGCGGCCGCGACCTGGAGACCGACGTGCACATCTCGTTCGACCAGGCGATGGAGGGGGCGCAGGCGCCGGTCACCGTGCCGATGTCGGCGCCGTGCCCGACCTGCAAGGGCACGGGGGCCAAGCCCGGCACCGCCCCCACCGTCTGCTCGCGCTGTCAGGGGCGCGGCATCGAGTCGGAGGGTCAGGGCCTGTTCTCGATCTCGCAGCCGTGCTCGCTTTGCGGCGGCACGGGCACCGAGATCAAGGACCCGTGCCCGACCTGCAAGGGCAGCGGCCAGACGCGGCAGGTCAAGCGCTACAAGGTCAACATCCCCGCCGGGGTGCGCGACGGCAGCCGCGTGCGGCTGGCCGGCAAGGGCGAGCCCGGCCGCCGCGGGGGGCCGCCGGGCGACCTCTACGCGATCACGCGCGTGGGCGAGTCGCCCGTGTTCCGCCGCCGCGGCGACAACCTCGAGGTGGACGTGCCGATCACGATCGTCGAGGCCATCCGCGGCGCCACCGTGGAGGTGCCCACGCTCAACGGGTCCAAGCGGATCCGCGTTCCCGCCGGCACCCAGCACGGCACGGTCCAGCGGCTGCGCGGCGAGGGGCCGCCGCGGCTGACCGGCAAGGGCCGCGGCGACATCCACTACCGGCTCGGCGTGGACGTGCCCCGCTCGCTCAGCAAGGAGCAGAAGCAGGCAGTCGACGACCTGGCCGAGGTGATGGAGGACAACCCGCGCGATCGACTGTTCGTCGGGAAGGGCGGCTGATGGCCACGCGCGGACGAGAGCCCGGCCGCAGCAGCGGCGTCTACATGATCTCCGTGGCCGCCGAGCTGGCCGGCATGCACCCGCAGACGCTGCGCATCTACGAGACGCGCGGGCTGATCACCCCGATGCGCTCGAAAGGCAACACTCGCCTCTACTCGCAGGAGGACGTCGAGCGCCTGCGCCGGATCCAGGAGCTGACCAACGAGCTGGGCATGAACCTGGCCGGCGTGGAGAAGGTCTTCGAGCTCGAGCGCGAGCTCGAGCGGATGCGCACCCGCATGGCGCACCTCCAGCGTCAGGCCGAGCGCGCGCAGCGCGAGCTCCAGGACGAGATCGAGCGCGTGCGCCGATCGTTCAAGCGCGAGCTGGTGCCCTACCAGGCGCCGGGCAGCGCCCTGGTCCCCGCCCGCGCCGCCAAGGGCCCGCGGGTGCGGATCCCGATCGCGCGCACGCAGCGCAGGCGCGACGGCGGGGCACCGCAGGTCTGAAGGCCCGGAGCCGCGCGCGGTGCTCGCGGCGGACGGCTCCGCCAGTGTCGCTCTGACAGTGGGCAGCGTCGCAAAGATCTGCTATACACACACTTAGATTTCTTATGCACACCGATCGTTTCACCGTCAAATCCCAGGAGGCCCTCGCCGCCGCCCAGCGGCTGGCCGGCGCGCGCCGCAACCCGCAGGTGGCGCCGCAGCACGTGCTGGTCGCGCTGCTCGAGCAGCAGGAGGGCATCGTCGTGCCCGTGCTCCAGCGCGCCGGCGCCGATCCCGAGGGCGTCCGCAGGCGCGCCAACGAGGCGCTCGACAACCTGCCCACCGTCACCGGCGACCCGAGCCAGGCACCGCCGATCGGCGAGGCCACCGTCAAGCTGCTGGCGCGCGCGGAGGACGAGGCGCGCGGGTTCGGCGACGAGTACGTCTCCACCGAGCACCTGCTCCTGGCGCTGGCGACCGACCCGCAGATCGACGCGGGCGCCACGCGCGACCAGCTGGCCGACGCGGTCACCGAGGTGCGCGGACCCCACCGCGTGACCGATCAGAACCCCGAGGAGAAGTACCAGGCGCTCGAGAAGTTCGGCCGCGACCTGACTCAGGCCGCGGAGGAGGGCAAGCTCGACCCGGTCATCGGTCGCGACGACGAGATCCGCCGGGTCATCCAGGTCCTCTCGCGCCGCACCAAGAACAACCCGGTGCTGATCGGCGAGCCCGGGGTGGGCAAGACCGCCATCGCCGAGGGGCTGGCCCAGCGGATCGTGTCCGGCGACGTGCCGGACTCGCTCAAGGACCGGCGCGTGATCGCGCTCGACATCGGCGCGCTGATCGCCGGCGCCAAGTACCGCGGCGAGTTCGAGGACCGGCTGAAGGCCGTCCTCAAGGAGATCGCCGAGGCCAGGGGCCAGGTCATCCTGTTCATGGACGAGCTGCACACGATCGTCGGCGCCGGCGCGGCCGAGGGCGCGGTGGACGCCGCCAACCTGCTCAAGCCGATGCTGGCGCGCGGCGAGCTGCGCGCGGTGGGCGCCACCACCCTCGACGAGTACCGCAAGCACATCGAGAAGGACGCCGCGCTGGAGCGCCGCTTCCAGCCCGTCTACGTCGAGGAGCCGTCGGTCGAGGACTCGATCGCGATCCTGCGCGGGCTCAAGGAGCGCTACGAGGTGCACCACGGCGTGCGCATCCAGGACTCCGCGATCGTCGCCGCGGCCATGCTGTCGCAGCGCTACATCGCCGACCGCTTCCTGCCGGACAAGGCGATCGACCTGATCGACGAGGCCGCGTCCCGGCTGCGCATCGAGATCGACTCGATGCCAACCGAGATCGACGAGGTGGAGCGCCGCGTGCAGCAGCTCGAGATCGAGCTCCAAGCGCTGAAGAAGGAGAGGGACGAGGCCTCCGTGGCCCGCCGCGAGGCGATCGAGCGCGAGCTGGCCGACCTGCGCGAGCGCTCCGGCGCGATGAAGGCGCAGTGGCAGGGCGAGAAGGAGGCCATCGACGCCATCCGCGAGACCAAGGAGCGGCTCGAGCAGGCCCACCGCGAGGCCGAGCGCGCCGAGCGCGACGCCGACCTCCAGAAGGCTGCCGAGCTGCGCTACGGCGAGATCCCCGAGCTCGAGCGCCGCGTGAAGGACCAGGAGGCGCGCCTCCAGGAGCTCCAGGCCGGGTCCACGATGCTCAAGGAGGAGGTCGACGACGAGGACGTGGCCGAGGTGGTGGCCAAGTGGACGGGCATCCCCGTGTCGAGGCTCATGGAGGGCGAGGTGGAGAAGCTGATCCACATGGAGGACCGCCTGCACGAGCGCGTCGTGGGCCAGGACACCGCGATCGAGGCCGTGTCCAACGCGCTGCGGCGCTCCCGCGCCGGCCTCCAGGACCCCAACCGGCCGATCGGCGCGTTCCTCTTCATCGGGCCCACGGGCGTCGGCAAGA
>DASVQK010000153.1:0-29240 GCA_036389105.1 Thermoleophilaceae bacterium | reverse complement strand
TCGACCGCACCCCGCCCGAGCTCGTGGTCTTCGAGGCGGTCGAGCCCGACGACCCGCGCCGCGTGCGCGTGGCGGCGTCGGACCGCACGTCGGGTGTGGCCGGAGGATCGGTCGAGGTCCGGCGGCTCGGCGGATCGCCCGCCGCGGCGGGGGACGGCTGGATCGCGCTGAGGACGGTGCGTGACGGCGACCGCCTGCTGGCGGCCATCGACGACGAGGCGCTGCCCCGCGGCGTGTACCAGCTGCGCGCGCACGCGGTCGACGTGGCGGGCAACGAGGCGATCGGCGACCGCCGGCGCGACGGCTCGGTCGCCACCTTCGACACCGCGACGCTGCGATCTGAGACGAGGCTGGCCGCGGGGCTGGTCACGCCCGAGGCGAAGGCGAGGAGGACCTGCGTGCGGCGTCCGGGCGGGAGGAAGCGCTGCCGGAAGGCGCCCAGCCCGGCTGTGGGCGGCGCGCTCGTGGCCACGCTGACGGTGCCGTTCGGCAAGCCCGCGTCCGCCCGCGGCACGCTCGCCACGGCCGGCGGCGCTCCGATTCCCGGCGCGCCGGTGGACGTGCTGGCGCGGGCGGCCAGCGCGGGCAGCTCGTTCGCGGTCGTCGACCGCCGGCGCACCGACGCCGCCGGCAACGTCGCCTACACGGTCCGGCCGGGCCCGGGACGGGTCATCCGGTTCCGCTACGCCGGCTCGCCTCGCGAGCGCGGCTCGCAGGGCGAGGTGACGGTCAAGGTGCCCGCCGTGACCACGATCCGCCCCGGCCGGCGAGCCGTGCGCAACGGGCAGCGCGTCACGTTCGCCGGACGCCTGCGCACCCAGCCGATCCCCCGCGCGGGCAAGCTCGTCGACCTCCAGGCGTTCTACCGCGGGCGCTGGCGCACCTTTGCCACGCCGCGCGCGGCGGCGCCGGGCGGGGCGTGGCGCTACGTCTACCGCTTCGGCGCCACGCGCGGACGCGTGACCTACCGCTTCCGCGCGGTGGTCCGGCCGGAGTCCGGCTACGCGTACGAGCTCGGCTATTCGAAGGTCGTGCGCGTGGGGGTGGTGGGCCGCTAGGCGCGCGGCGGCGCGCCGCCACGGCCGCGGGCGGAGTGGGCTAGCGCCGCTTCGCCCGCGGCTTGATGACGCCGTTCGGCCCCAGCCGCGTCGCGAGCTTCGCGCGCCTTCGCACCTGCCTCGGGCAGAACGGCGGGTCCACCCACTTCTTGCGGCTGAACATCCGCGTCTGGTCGGCGTAGTACGGCGAGGTCGGGTCGGCCGACAGCGAGTAGGTCAGGATCGAGCGGTTCTTCGGGCAGCCCCGCTTCTGGAAGTGGGTGACCATCACGAAGCTCGACCCGAACGGGATGTCGGCGTAGCCCTTCGGCGCCCTCCAGGGCACGTTGATCGCGTTGAAGAGGCCGTCGCCGCCGGGCCCGCCGTGGATCGGGATCTTCTCGCTGCCGCGCACCTCGTACTGGTAGTTGCGCAGCGAGGCGTCGAGCGGGATCCCGTTCGACTGGAGGTCGTTGACCGCGTCGCCCAGCGCCGTCTTCACCTGCGGGCTGTCGGTGTTCAGCCCGTTGGGGGTGTTCACGGGATCGGCCGGCGAGAACGCCGTCCTGTAGATCGAGGACGACGCCGGGTTGGCGACCGGCACCGGGCTCGACCGGACCCGCTCGACGAAGCGGCGGAAGAGGATCGCGCCCTTGCTGTCGAGGTCGTCCGCCAGGTTGTACGCCGCCAGCACGGGGCAGGCAGCGCTCACGTCCACCGGGCCGGCCGAAGAGCTCTGCTCGGTGCCGTCCGCCCTGCACATCTCCGCGAGCTGGTCGCGCCACAGCACGCCGGCGTACTGGCGGTCGTTGAACACCATCCAGGTCATGTCCTTGAGCGAGAACCTGCTGCCCTTGCGCCCGTCCCTGCCGGCCAGCCGGCGCTCGATCATGTCCAGGCCGTTGCGCGTCCGCAGCGAGCGCGCGGCGCGCTCGTCGCCGATCATCCGCGCGAATCCCTCGAGCGGCTGGTGCGGGTTCGAGAGCCAGTAGCTGTCGTTGGAGTTCTCCACGTAGTCGTCGCGGAACAGGGACGGCTCGTGGCTCGGGCCGAAGATCCCCGGCGCCACGGCGTCCGTGTCGTTGTCCCATGCGCACGACGAGGTGGAGCCGTCGAGCACGGGCAGCTTCACGGCCGCGTACACCGCCTGGCCCAGCACCCCGTTCACGCAGCTCTTGACCTTCGTGTCGGGCACGTTGGGGATCGAGCCGATGTCGGCGTAGTACGCCTTCCCGGCCCTGTCGGCCGCGATGGTGTTGACCCACGGGATGCCCTGGTACCTGCGCTCGATCTCGTCGAGCTCCTTGACGGACTGCGCGGTGTCCACCGCGAAGAAGTGGTTGAGGTAGCGGAAGTTCTGGCCGTTGCCGTCGCCCATGGCGTACGCGCGCTCGGGCGTCCACGGGAACGCCGGCAGGCCGAGTAGCGAGTTGAAGATCGGGCCCTGGAGCGACGAGTACAGCGTGCGCGTCTGCGGCTTGACGGAGCCGTCCGCCTGCTTGACCTGCACGGTGACCTTGTCCGCGGTCATCTCGCGGGGCTTGCCGTCGTAGATGTAGGTGGTGGGCGAGCCCGGCACGAGCTTCAGCTCGAACGGCGTGAAGCGGAACGCGGTCGAGACGGTGTGGCTCCACGCCAGCCGGTCCGTGTGGCCGATGAGCACCGCCGGCACGCCGAACAGGCTCCCGCCGATCGCGTTGAGCTTGCCCGGAATCGTCACGTGCGCCTCGTAGAAGCGCTCGGTGCCGTCCCACGGGAAGTGCGGGTTGCCCAGCACCAGGCCCCTCCCGTTGGTGGTGGCCGCGCTGCCCAGCCCCACCGCGTTGCTGCCGATGCCGAGGTGGTCGGAGAAGCGCTCGCCCAGGGCCTCGAGCATCGTGCTCGACGGCTGGCCGAGGCCGATGCCGAGCGCCGGTGACGGCGGCTGCGCCTCGCCGATGCCGTCGAAGGCGACGGCCTGGCTGGCCAGCACCCCGAGCTGGTAGAAGCGCCGGTAGGCGTCCAGCTCCGAGATCGGCCTGACCCACGGCTTGCCGCGGCAGCTGGGGTCCGGCAGGTTGGCCACGCCCGTGTCGGCCAGGTAGCGGTTGTACCCGCGGACGTAGCCCCTGACCGCCTCCTTCACGACCGGCAGCGGTCCATGCGGCGGCGGCTGGGCCATCAGCTTCTCCACGACCTTCGTGTCGATCGCCCGCTGGAAGAAGAGGTCGCTGTTCAGGTTCTTCGGCGTGGTGCCGTTGCTGCGCACGACGTAGGTCTCGTTGGGGCCGAAGAAGCGCGAGCGCTCGGCGCGCACGGTCACGTAGCCGTCGGCCATGGGGCAGAGGTTGTCCTGCGCGAACGCGTAGCCGTATCCGTACCCCACGCCCTCCCAGTCCCTCGCCTTGATGTGGGGGATGCCGTGGGCGCTGCGGCGGATCGTCGCGCTCGGCCCCTTCGCCGCCTTCTTCTTCGCCTCCGCGGCGTCCGCGACCGGCAGCGAGACGCACACGAGCAACGCGAGCAACGCGAGGACGCTTCGCTTCCCCCGGCAAGGCACCACGTGGCCACGCTAACAGCCGGGCGCCGCCGCGCGGGCCGGTCGGCGGACTACCCGAGCTCCAGCAGCGCGTCCCACAGCGGCTGCCGCATGCCGCCGTAGTCGTAGAAGCTCGCACCCACCGCGCCGGTGTCGTTGGCCGCGTCCACGACCGCCTCCGCCTCGCTGGCCTTCAGGCCGCTCGAGATCCCGCCGGTCACGTGCACCGGCACGCGCGGGTCGCCCGTGCGCGCGCGGATCAGGTCCACGTTGAGCTTCGTGTACGCGTACACGCTCTTCGGCCCGTGCGCCCGGTACACCGAGTACGCCATCGGCACGAACACGTCGTAGAAGCGCCTGAGCGAGCGATACGGGAAGCCCGGCCACAGGCCGGTCGACAGGGTGGTGGAGCGCGAGTCCGGCACGATCGCGGCGAGCGGGTAGCGCGAACCGGTGCGGCGGCGGATGGACTTCGAGAGGCGGACGGCCGCGGCGTTGCGGCGCGCGATCGGGCGGACGAGCCCGGCCTCGATGTCGAGCGCGAACGAGTCGAACGCCTGCCCGGTGGGCGTGCGGAAGCGGATGGCCGCCATCGAGCGGCGCAGGTCGCGCGGGAGGTTGGCGAACCCCGGCAGGTACCACGCCACCACTCGCATGTGCGCGGCGTGGGCGGCCTCGATGAAGCGCGCCGTGCCCTCGGGGTGGGCGATGTCCGCCGACAGCGGCCTGAAGCGGTGGTTGCCGGTCTCCACGTAGAGGGTCCTCACGCCCTGGTACGCCAGGTCGTCGATCACGGCCTCGGGATTGCCCCACACGCTGGTGGGGTCGTAGATGTCCACCCATGAGCCCGCGCCGCGGTAGGGCTTGGTGTTCCTGGCCGCCTCGGCGGCGGCGGGTGCCGCCAGGGCGAGGACGGCGGCGGCGAGGAGGGCGACCGCCCGCCGGGCCGTCACGCCTCGTGGTACTCGCCGAACTCCTCGCGCAGCACCCCCGACACCTCGCCGATCGTGGCGTGCTCCTTCAGCGCGGCGCGCATCGGCTCGAGCAGGTTTCCCTCGCCCCGCGCGATCTTGCGCAGGTCCTCCAGCCGCGCGGTCAAGGCGTCCTGGTCGCGGTCTGCCTTGAACGCCTTCAGGCGCTCCACCTGCTCGCGCTCGGACTCGGGGTCCACGCGAAGGATCTCGACGTCGTCCACGGTGTCGGTCACGTACTCGTTCACGCCCACGACGACGTCCTGCTTGACCCGGTAGCGCTCGGTGTAGCCCCAGGCGGACTCCTCCACCTCGGCGCGGATGAACGGGATGGCCTCCACCGAGCCGCCCAGCTCCTCCACCTTGTCGATCAGGTCCTGGGCGCGCTCCTCGATCTCGTCGGTGAGCGCCTCGACGAAGTACGAGCCGGCGAACGGGTCCACCGTGTCGGTGGCGCCGGACTCGGCCGCCAGGATCTGCTGGGTGCGCAGCGCGATGCGCGCGGAGCGCTCGCTGGGCAGCGCCAGCGCCTCGTCGAAGCCGTTGGTGTGCAGCGACTGGGTGCCGCCGCACACGGCGGCGAACCCCTGGAGCGCCACGCGGACGATGTTGTTCTCCGGCTGCTGCGCGGCCAGCGTGACTCCGCCGGTCTGCGTGTGGAAGCGGATGGTCTGCGACCGCGGGTCCTCGGCGCCGAAGCGCTCGCGCATGATGCGCGCCCACATCCGCCGGACGGCGCGGAACTTGGCCACCTCCTGGAACACGTTGTTGTGGCCGTTGAAGAAGAAGGCCAGCCGCGGGCCGAACTCGTCCACCTTCAGGCCCGCGTCGATGGCGGCCTGCACGTAGGCGATCGCGTTGGACAGCGTGAAGCCGACCTCCTGCACGGCCGAGCAGCCCTTCTCGCGCATGTGGTAGCCGGAGATCGAGATCGTGTTCCACTTCGGGATCCGCTCGTTGCAGTACGCGAAGAGGTCGGTGGTCAGGCGCATCGCCGGGCCGGGGGGGTAGATGAAGTTGCCGCGCGCGGCGTACTCCTTGAGGATGTCGTTCTGGGTCGTGCCGCGCAGCTCCGCCGCCGGCACGCCCTGCTCCTCGCCCACGAGCTCGTAGAGCAGCAGCAGCACCGCGGCGGGGGCGTTGATCGTCATCGACGTGGAGACCTCGTCGAGGGGGATCTGGTCGAACACGCGGCGCATGTCGTCGATCGAGTCGATCGCGACCCCGGTGCGGCCGACCTCGCCCAGGCAGAGCGGGTCGTCGGAGTCGCGGCCGAGCTGGGTGGGCAGGTCGAACGCCATCGACAGCCCGGTCGAGCCGTGGTCGATCAGGTAGCGGAAGCGCTCGTTGGTCTCCTTCGCGGTCGCGTAGCCGGCGTACTGGCGCATCGTCCAGCGGCGCGAGCGGTACATCTCCGGGTGGATGCCGCGCGTGAACGGATAGCTGCCCGGCTCGCCGAGCCGCTCCTCGAGGTCCGGCGCCACGTCCTCCTCGGTGTAGACCGGCTTGACCTCGATCCCCGAGTCGGTGAAGCGGCGCGGGTCGTCGGGCCCGACGATGGGCGCGATGGACGGCTTGTGCTCGGGCTTGGTGGCCATTGGCAGCGCCGAGACAGGATATTGAGGCCGGGAGCCGTCCTCCGGAGGCGCGGCGGCGCGGTCGGTCGGCATTAGGCTCCAGAGCGTGCAGATCACCGTGAGGCTGTTCGCCATGCTGCGCGAGCGCGCCGGCGCCGGCGAGGTGACGCTGGAGCTGCCCGACGGGTCGCGGGTGCGCGACGCGGTCGCCGCCCTGGGCGGCGTGGCCGAGGGAATGCCCGTGGTGATGGCCGTGAACCGCGAGTACGCGCCCGAGGACGCGCTGCTGGACCCCGGCGACGAGCTGGCGCTGATCCCGCCGGTGAGCGGCGGGGCCACCGCCGTGGCGCACTCGCGGGTGACGGCGGACGCGTTGTCGCTCGACGAGCTGGCAGCGCGCGTGCGCGACCCGCGCGCCGGCGCGGTGGTCACGTTCCAGGGCGTGACGCGCGAGGTCGAGCGGCTGGAGTACGAGGCCTACGCGGAGATGGCGGAGGAGCGGCTAGCCGAGATCGTGGCCGCGGCGATCGAGCGCCACGCCCTGTGCGCCGCGGCGGCGGAGCACCGCGTGGGCGCCGTGCCGCTGTCGGAGCCCAGCGTGGCCGTGGCCGTCTCGGCGCCGCACCGCGGCGTGGCGTTCGCGGGCGCACGCGAGATCATCGACCGCGTTAAGGCCGAGGCGCCGATCTGGAAGAAGGAGGTCGAGGGTGGCGAGGGGCGCTGGGTCGAGGGCCGCAGACCCTGACGTTCACGAGCGGCTGAGGTCGCTGCCGTCGGTGGAGCAGCTGGCCGCGTCGCTCGAGCGCGACGGCGCGCCGCACGCGCTGGCCGTGCGCGCGGCGCGCGAGGTGGTGGCCGGGCGGCGCGAGGCGATCCTGTCCGGCACGGCGATCACCGCCCCGGCCGCCGGCGGCCTGGAGGAGGAGGCCCGGGCGCTGCTGGACGCCCTCGGCCACGGCTCGCTGCGTCCCGTGCTGAACGCCACCGGCGTCATCGTCCACACCAACCTGGGCCGCGCGCCGCTGCCGGCCGCCGCGATCGCCGCCGCCGGCGAGGCCGCGCGCGGCTACTCCAACCTGGAGTACGACCTGGAGGAGGGGCGCCGCGGGTCGCGCCAGGCGCACGTGGAGGACCTGCTGCGGGAGCTGACCGGGGCCGAGGCGGCCATGGCGGTGAACAACTGCGCGGCCGCCGTGCTGCTGTCCGCCGCGGCGCTGGCGGCCGGGCGCGGCCTGGTGGTGTCGCGCGGGCAGCTCGTGGAGATAGGCGGCTCGTTCCGCATCCCCGACGTCGTGGCTCAGTCGGGCGCGCGGCTGGTGGAGGTGGGCACCACGAATCGCACCCGGCTGTCGGACTACGAGCGCGCGCTGGGGCCGGACACCGGCGCGCTGCTGCGCGCGCACCCGTCCAACTTCCGCACCGTCGGCTTCGTGCAGGAGGTGGAGATCGAGGAGTTGTGCGAACTGGCGCGCGGCGCCGGCGTGCCGGTGGTGGACGACCTGGGCTCCGGCGCGCTGGCCCAGGGCGTGCCCGAGCTGGCCGGCGAGCCGCCCGTGCGCCGGTCGGTGGACGCCGGCTGCGCGGTCGTGTGCTTCTCCGGCGACAAGCTCCTCGGCGGGCCGCAGGCGGGCGTCATGGTTGGCACGGCGGACGCGATCGAGCGCTGCCGCTCGCACCCGCTGGCCCGCGCGCTGCGGATCGACAAGCTGTCGCTGGCGGCGCTCGCGGCCACCCTGCGCATCTACCGCGATCCGGCGGCGGCCGTGCGCGAGGTGCCGGTGCTGCGGATGCTCGCCGCGGGCGAGTCGGAGCTGCGGGTGCGCGCCGAGCTGATGCGCGACCACATCGCCGCCGCGGGCGTCGAGGCCAGCGTGACGACTGCCGCCGCGAAGGTTGGCGGGGGCGCGCTGCCGCTGCTCGAGCTGGAGGGGCCGGTGTGCGCCGTCGATCCGGGGGCGATCGGCCTGGACGAGCTGGCGCGCCGCCTGCGCGCCGCCGAGCCGCCGCTCCTCGGGCGGGCGCGCGAGGGCTGGCTGCTGCTGGACCCGCGCACGCTGGACGACGAGGCCGCAGGGCTGGCGGCGGCCGCTGTGGTCGGCGCCGTCCGGTAGCCACCCGCTCGTAGATGACCCCTCGACGCGACGATCGGCCGCCGCTCACCCTGGGCACGGCTGGACACATCGATCACGGCAAGACAGCCCTGGTCAACGTGCTCACCGGGAAGAACACGGATCGGCTGCCGGAGGAGCGCTCCCGCGGGATCTCGATCGAGTTGGGCTACGCGCCGCTGGAGCTGCCGGGCGGCCGGCGGCTGTCGGTGGTCGACGTGCCGGGTCACGAGCGCTTCGTGCGAACGATGGTGGCGGGCGCCTCCGGCGTGGACATGTTCCTCCTGTGCGTGGCCGCGGACGACGGCGTGATGCCGCAGACGCGGGAGCACATGACCGTGCTGCGCCGCCTGGGCGTGAGCGAGGGCGTGGTGGCCGTGACGAAGTCGGACGTTGGAGAGCCCGACCTGGCCGCGGCGGAGGCCGCCGAGCTGGCGCCGGGGGCGGCCTTGGTCCAGGTGTCGGCGCTCGAGGGGCGGGGGATCGACGAGCTGCTGTCCGCTCTGGACGCGGTGGCGGCGGCGCTTCCGGGGCGGGCCGGCGCGGCTGGACCCGTGAGGCTGCATGTGGACCGCTCGTTCACGCTGCGCGGGATCGGGACGGTGGTGACCGGCACGCTGTGGTCGGGATCGATCGCCGCGGGCGACCGCCTGCGCGTGCTGCCGCGCGGACTGGCCGCGCGGGTGCGGTCGGTGCAGGTGCACGACCAGCCGGTGGAGCGCGCCGAGGCCGGTCAGCGCGTGGCGCTCAACCTGGCGGGGGTCGGCTGGCGCGAGCTGGGGCGCGGCGACGTGGTGACCGAGCCGGACGCGCCGCTGGCGGCGGGCTACCTGCTGGACGCGGCCGTGGAGCTCGAGCCGGACGCCCGGCCGCTGCGGCGCGGCGCGCGGCTGCACGTGCACCACGGCACGCGCGAGGCTCCGGCGCGAGTGGCGCCGCTGGAGGGCGACGAGCTGGCGCCCGGCACGCGCGCGTATGCCCAGCTGCGGCTGGAGGCGCCGCTCGTGGCGGCCGCGGGCGACCGCGTGATCCTGCGGCAGCTGGCGCCGCCGGACACCGTGGGCGGCGGCGTGGTGGTGGACTCCGCGCCGCGCAAGCACGGTGGTGGGGAGGAGGTTGTCGAGCGGCTGCGGGCGATCGAGCGGGGCGAGCAGGTGGATGCGGGCGGGCCCGGGCTCGGCGACGCCGCGGCCGAGGCCCGGCTGGCGCCCGGCTCCGAGGAGCCGGAGCCGGAGCCGCTCGACGACGCCGCCCTCCGGCTGGCGGCGCTGCTGCGCTCGGACGGCGCGGCGCCGCGCGCCGACGCCGACCTCGCGGAGGCCGCCGGCCTGACGCCGCGCGAGGCGGAGCAGCGCTTCCGCCGGCTGGTCGAGGCGGGCCAGGCCGTGCGGGTGGCCCGGAACCTCCACTTCCACCCCGAGCCGCTGGCCGAGCTCGAGGCGCGCGCGATCGCGGTCTGCGAGCGCGACGGCCAGGTGACGATCGCGGGCCTGCGCGACGAGCTGGGCAGCTCGCGGAAGTTCGCGCAGGCGCTGCTCGAGCACCTGGACCGCCAGCGGGTCACCCGGCGCGCCGGGGACGCGCACGTGCTCAGGGCGACTGGATCAGCGTCTCGCTGACGACCGGCTCGAGCCGCAGCGAGTCGAGCGCGTCGGCGGTGAAGGGCAGCGGCCGATCGGCGCGCAGGCGGATCAGCGTGAACGTGGTGGCCGTGCGCCGCTCGACCACGCGGAAGCCGGGCACGCGGGGCGCGGCCGGACGCGCGGGGCGCGGCGTCTGGCCCGGGCGGCGGTGCGCCACGGCCAGCAGGTCGATCTCCCCGACCGTGGTCGGGTGCCCGGGGAAGCGCCGCAGGTTCCGGGTGTAGTCGGCCATCACCGCGCCGCCGTTCACCGGGCTGAGCACGATGGCGCGCGTGGCGGTGGGTGGGCCGAGCGCCTCCACCGCTCCGCGCCAGTCGTCGCGCTGGAACTCCGGACGGACGTCGACGGCGACGATCGCCGTCAGCCCGAGCGCGCACAGAGCCGCGGCGGCCATCGGTCCGACGAGGCCCGCGCGCCGCGCGCCGAATCCGGCGGCCAGCACCAGCGCGAACGGAGGCCAGCCGCCGATCACGTTGCGCGTGACGAGGTAGTCGATCCCCACGATCGACAGGAGGAGCGGCACGCCCACCGCCACGGCCGCGAGCAGCGCGACGATCCCGGCTCGGCGACGTTCGACCGCGTCGGCCCGCGTGACCACGAGGAACAGCGCCAGGGCCGCCAGCAGCGCCGCGACCAGGGTGATGGGCACCTCGGCGGGCGAGTCGTATCCCACCAGGAACTGTTTGGGGATCTGCACGGCGCGGGTTGCCAGGGGGGTGCCGCCGATGAACTTGGCGCCGCCGTGGCCGGCTTGGTGGATCGCGAGCGGGAGCAGCGCGGCGCCCACGATCGCGACCGCCGCCACCGCGCGCGCGGCCGCGCGGCGCGAGGCGGCGCGCATCAGCAGCAGCAAGGCCTGCGGGGCGACGAGGAAGAGGGCGAAGTAGTGGGTCGCCAGAGCGAGCGCCGCCACGGCGGCCCAGGCCCAGAGCGCGCGCGGTCCCTCGGCCGGCGCCCCGGCCACGGGCGCCGGCTCGAGCGCGCGCAGGAAGAGCACGATCGTGAGCCCGGCGAGCGGCACGAGGAGGGCGTACGAGCGCGCCTCCTGCGAGTACCACACGAGCAGCGGGCTGAACGCGGCGAGCGCCGCCGCGATCACGCCGGCGCGCTCGGACAGGAGCCGCCGCCCGGCCGCGAACGCGATCGGGACGGTGGCGGTGCCCAGCAGCGCGGACAGCGAGCGCACGCCCACCTCACCGGTCCCGAACGGGCGCGTCCACAGCCAGGCCAGCACGTAGTAGAGCGGCGGCGCCTGCTCGCTCCGCGGGACGTCGCCGAGCATGCCGAGCAGGTCCGTCCGCAGCAGGCGGACCGTGATCCCCTCGTCGAGCCAGAAGCTCTGCACGTCGAGCGTCGAGAAGCGGACCGCGGCTCCGGCGGCCACGAGGGCGAGCAGCGCGAGCTGCATGCGGGTCAGCCGGCGCGGGGACACGCGGCGGCGAGGATATCCCGGCACCCCGCGCGCCCTTGCCTGGGCGCGCGAACCCGGTTAGCGTCGCGCAATGACATCAAGCACGATCTCTCAACCGCTCAACAACGCCCCTCTCCTGGCCCAGTCCGGAGGGGGCTTCGTGGCGAAGGCGACCGCGAACTTCACCGGCGGCGACGCGCTCATCGGCGTTTCGGCCTCGGCCTGGTCGGCGAACCCGGGTCCGATCGGGATGCTCATCTGGCTCGACGACCAGCCCACGGGCGCCCAGCTCGGCATGTACGCCAGCTCCGGCTCGATGCACCTGGCGCTCGGGCACACCTGGGCGTGGTGCCGCGGCCTGTCGCCCGGACAGCACACGATCATGCTCGAGGCCGGTCCGACCACCGTGACCGACGAGAACGACTTCGCGTGCGTGACCGTCATCGAGCCGAACGACGGGCTCGCGATCCGGTTCTCGGACGACGCGCCGTGCCCGTCGGGCGTGGCGCAGCCGCTCATCACGGCGAGGGCCGAGACCGGGGACAACGGAGTCCTCATCAGCGGCTCCAGCTCCGGCTGGGTCACGCAGGCGGCCACGACGGTCCGCTCGTCGCTCCTCTACGACGGTGGCGACGGCGCCCCCATGGAGGTCTTCGCCAACAACGCCGGGCAGCACCTGGCGGTCGTTCCGACCGACTCCATCGAGGACACCAACCGCGGCCTCCACGAGTTCCAGGTCTTCGGGGGCGGCATGGCGCAGACCGACCAGACCGACTTGGCGCACCTGGCCGTGGTCGAATGGGTGGACTACGCACAGGCGCCGACGTACCTGTCTCAGATCCCGAACGCGCCGGCGGCGGCGCAGAACGGGGACGGCGGGACCATCGCGTCGGTCCCGATGCCGACCAAGGGCGGCCCGCTGCTGGTGAAGGTGGGGGTGTCGTGCTGGACGCAGTCGACGAACGTGCCGCTCATCGTGGGCATCCAGGTTGACGGCACGTCGCTCGGCTTCGCCCGGATCTTCGCGAATCCGAGTGGCACCCACATGTCGACGGTGACGAACGACCTGGTCCTGACCGGCGTGCCGGCCGGGAGCCACACCCTCGGGCTGATCGGCGAGGCCAACACGATCACGGACGCGAACGACCGCGTCTCGGTGCTGGTCCTCGAGTTCCCGTCCTGACGAGGTGAGCCGACCCGCGTAGGAGCTTGAGCTCGAGCTGCGGTGCTACGGCGAGAACTCGCCGCCGTCCGCGTGGCCTGAGCCGGCCGCGGGAGCGGGCCGCCCGGGATTCGTCGCGGCGGGGTCGGGGGGCGAGGGATCCGGTGTGAACTCGCCCGCCGGCGCCGCCGGCAGCCTCGCTTCGCCGGCCGGGGCCGCGCTGGGCGCGGGATCGCGATCGACGCGAGGTGCCTTGCCCCTCGGCGCGGCGCGTCCCGCGCCGCCGCCGCCCGGGGAGGCGTCGCGCGGCCCGGCGCTCTCATCGCCGCTCGGCGCGGGCGGCGTGGACGGCACGATCGACCCGCCCGCTGTCGGCTGGGCCGCGGCCGGCCGATCGCCGCCGTCGACGGGGGCCACCGTGACCGCGCTCCCGCCCGCGAGCACGGCGGTCGAGGCCGCGACCGCCGCGACCTTGTGGGCCGCGGCGAGCTCGGCGGCTTGGTGCCAGCGCACGGCCAGCGACGCCGAGCGCTCGGAGAGCCAGCCCGCCGCGCCGTCGAGGAGATCGCGGAGTGGCCCCAGGAGCGAGCCGCCCACCACCGGCGCCGGCACCAGCGCCGCCGCCCGTGCCGGCGTCGCGCGGTACTCGCGCAGCCGCGCCCGGCACGCCAGGCAGCCGTGCATGTGCCGTCGCAGCACGACGAGGTCGCCGCCGCCCAGCTCGCCATCGGCCAGCGCGGACAGGAGCGGCGCCAGCCGCTCACACTCGTCGCCCGCCTCGATCCCGGCCACGCGGTCGAGGAAACGCCGCCGCCCCTCGCTCAGGCAGCGGTTGACCTTCGTGTAGGTCCAGCCGGTGGTGTCGCAGATCTCCCGGTACGACAGCCCCTGCGCCCTGAGCGTCAGCGCCCTCACCTCCTGCGGCTTGAGCCGCCGGAGCGCCTCGGCGCCCACGCGCAGCCGGTCGCGCCGCTCCGCCACCTCGGCTGGGCCGGGGACGGCGCCGGCATGCGGCTCGATCGCGTCGACCTCGCTGGGCATGCCGTGGCGCGCGCGCTGGCGCGCGACCGCGAACGCCTCGTGCTTGACCACCGTCTTGAGCCACGGCACGAGCTGGTCCGCGTCGGCGCACGGCGCGCGCGTGAGCAGGATCTCGATGGCCCGCTGGTAGGCGTCCTCGGCGTCCTCGCGGCAGGTGGAGTAGCGCCGCGCGGTCGACATCACCTGGGCGCCGTGGCGACGGATGAGCTCGACAGCGGCCGGGTCCACGTCGGCCCGGCCGGGCCGCCCCGGGGGTGCTGCGACGGTCGGCTGGGACGCTGTCTCCACGGCTCTCGAATCGATCCTCCGACACGAAAAGCGGCCGCCGCAAGCGATTCGCCCCCGCCGGGGGGTGGCCGAATCGCGGAAAGTCGGCGCCATTCGGCGGCGACAACTCGTGCGAGGTGCGACTTGCGCTGGCGCTCGCAACCCCGGATGATTCCCCTGAGGGGGTCGTGCACTTGAGGGAACCGGCAGTTCAGACTGCACCCGCGCCCCGCCCGGTCGGGCGCGAGAACGGACGCCCGCGCCCGCGCCCGGCGGCGGTGGTCATGGGCAACACCAACCTGATCCGCGCCCTGGGGATCGCCGGCATCCACTCCAACCCGGTGGCCCGGCCCGACAGCCCCATGGCCTACTCCCGCTTCGTGGACGAACGCATCGAGTGGGCGGACAACTGGGGCGATCCCGACGGGATGCTGCGCAACCTGCTCGCCTTCGCCGAGCGCCAGCCCGAGCCGCCGGTCCTGTTCTTCCAGCACGACGGCGACCTCGTGTTCGTGTCCCGCCACCGCGCGCGGCTCGCGGAGGCCATGCGCTTCACGATCGCCGACGACGACCTGGTCGAGCAGATGGTGGACAAGACGCGCTTCGCCGAGCTCGCCTCGCTCCGGGGACTGCCGGTGCCGCGCTCGGCGGTGCTCGTCCCGCGCACCCAGCCAGACGTGCCCGACCTGTCGCTCGACTACCCGCTGATCCTCAAGCCGCTCACCCGCCGCGACCTGCTCTGGCGCCCGCTGGCGGGCAAGGCCAAGGCGATCGAGGTGGACTCGCCCAAGCGACTGGCCGAGCTGTGGCCGAGGTTCGTGGACGCCGACGTGGAACTGGTGGCGCAGGAGCTGGTGCCGGGCGGGGAGGACCGCATCGAGAGCTACCACGCCTACGTGGACGAGCGCGGCGAGGTGGCCGGCGAGTTCACAGGCCGCAAGATCCGCACGCTGCCCGCGGAGTTCGGCGAGACCACCGCCCTGGAGATCACCGACGAGGGGGACGTGTACGAGGTGGGACGGCACTGCATGCGCGAGCTTGGCCTGCGCGGGGTGGCCAAGCTGGACTTCAAGCGCGCACCGTCCGGCCGCCTGCTGCTGCTGGAGATCAACGCCCGCTTCAACCTCTGGCACCTGCCCGGGGCGGTGGCCGGCGTGAACCTGCCCGCGCTGGTGTACGCGGACCTGGCCGGCCTGCCGCGGCCGTCCGCGGGGCCGGTCCGCGCAGGGGTGAGGTGGTCGGTTCCCTGGCTCGACTTTGCGGCCGCGCGCGCCGGCGGCTCGCTCGCGCGCTGGCTCGCGTGGCAGGCGCGCTGCGACACCCGGCACGTGATGGCGCTCGACGACCCGATGCCCTTCGTGCGCGGCTTGCTGTGGCGCCGGGCGAAGCGGCGGCTCCGCCGCCGCTGATGCGCTACGGGGTCGTCTCCGACGTCCACGGGAACCTTCACGCGCTAGAGACCGTCCTCGCCGCGCTCGAGCGCGCCGGCGCCGAGCGCATCCTGTGCCCCGGCGACATCGTGGGCTACGGGCCGCGCCCGAACGAGTGCGCCGCCCGGCTGCGCGAGGCGGGAGCGATGGCGGTGGCCGGCAACCACGACCTAATGGCGGTGGGCCGGCTGGAGGCGAGGAGGCTCGGGCCGCTCGTGGCCCGGACGATCGAGTGGACCAGGTCGGCGCTCGACGACGACGCCCGCGCGTACCTGAACGAGCTGCCCGAGCGCGCGTCCACCGGCGACGGCATCGCGCTGGCCCATGGCTCGCTGGACGACCCGACGGAGTACGTGCGCGACTGCGTGAGCGGCACGGTGCAGCTGACGCGCCTGCGGGAGCTCGAGCCGGGTGCGGCCGGCCTGCTGCTGGGCCACACCCACAGGCCGCTGGCCTGCGGCCCGGACGGCCCGCTGCCCGCCCACGACCGGCTCGCGCTCCCCGATGGCGACCCGCCGCCGCGATGGCTCCTCAATCCGGGCAGCGCCGGCCAGTCGCGCGAGCGGCGGCCGTGGGCGCGCACGATGCTGCTGGACACCGGCGCCCGCGAGGCGACGTTCCTGACGCTCGACTACGACGTGAACGCCACACGCGCCGAGCTGCACGCGGCCGGGCTGCCGCCGCACGCGCACCACATCAGGCCGGGCCGGTGGGCGCGCGCACTCCGCAGTTTGCGGAGTCGCGAGCGCTGACCGGTCGCGCCGCGACGCTATCCTCGCTATCTGCGCGAAACGGGTTGTCGGCGGCGGCTTGACCGCAGCCGGAATGCGGGATTGCAATCCGTGACCACCGCTACATTTCCGCCGCTCCGTTGTTGGAGCCCGTGCGGGACCTACACAATGGCCAACGGACTCGTAAGGGAGCTCAGGGAGGTCAAGCCGCCGAAGGCGGCCGAGGTCCCATTCCGCGACGTCCGCGCCCCCGAGCGCCTGGTCCGGCCGCGGCTCCTGCGCTGGGACACGATGCGCCGCCTGACCCGCATCGGCGTGCTGTTCGTGCTCGACGTCGCCGCGCTCATGCTGGCGATCGGCACCGCGCTCCAGCTCAAGCTCACGCTGCACGGCCAGTCGAACTTCGACCTGGTCTGGACGCAGACCAAGCACTACGCGCCGCTCGTCTGCCTGGTGGCCGTCCTGCTGTTCGCCCGCTCCGGGCTCTACGGCGACCGCGCCGTGCGCCCGGGCTTCGCGCGCATCGTCGCCTCGCTGTTCCAGGTCACCCTGCTGGTGCTGGTCTTCACACTCGTGCAGGGCGAGACGTTCTCCTCGTACTACATCTTCTACGGCACGCTGCTTTTCGCCCTCGTCTACGTGTCCTCGTTCCGGACGCTGTTCGACCGCGTGAGCGGCGCGATCCTGCGCGCCGCCGGGTATCGCCGCAGCGCGGTGGTGGTGGGCACCGGGTCGCAGATCGTCGCCGTGGCGCACGCGCTGTCCGCCGGCACCCACCCGCAGATCGACCCGATCGGCTTCGTGTCGCTCACGCCGCTGCCGAGCAACGGGCTGAAGGACCTCGGCCCGCTCGACGAGCTGGAGCGGCACTTCGACCGCATCGACGAGGTGCTGATAGCCGACCCGGCGTTCCCTCAGGAGCAGGCGGTGGAGCTGGTGGACCGCTGCCATCGCCACGGCATCCGCGTGTGCGTCGCGCCGTCCACGATGGAGATCCTGATGGACCGCGTGGAGTTCGTGCCCGGTCAGACGCTGCCGCTGTTCGAGCTCAAGCCGCCGGTGTTCGAGGGCGTCGACTGGTTCCTCAAGCGCACGTTCGACATGGTCGTGGCCGGCCTGCTGGTGGTGTGCATGGCGCCGATCCTGGTGCTGGCCGCGCTGGCGATCAGGCTCACCTCGCGCGGCCCAGTCATCTACCGCTCGATGCGGCCCGGCATCGGCGGGCGGCCGTTCGCGTGCCTCAAGTTCCGGACGATGTACTCGGACGCGGAGCACCGGCAGGCGGACCTCGAGGAGCGCAACGAGAAGGGCGGCGCGATCTTCAAGATCCGCGACGACCCGCGCGTGACCCCCGTCGGGCGCTTCCTGCGCCGCTGGTCGATCGACGAGCTGCCGCAGCTCTTCAACGTGCTGCGCGGCGAGATGTCGCTGGTCGGGCCGCGGCCGCTGCCCAAGCGCGACTACGACCGGCTCGAGGACTGGCATCGCAAGCGCAACCTCGTACTGCCGGGCATCACCGGCCTGTGGCAGGTGTCGGGGCGCTCCGAGCTGGACTTCGACGAGCTGGTGCGCCTGGACTTCCTCTACCTCGAGCGCTGGTCGGTCTTCCTCGACCTGACCATCCTGCTGAAGACGGTCCCGGCCGTCATCAGGGCGCACGGCGCCTGGTAGCGGCCGCCGCCTCCCCGGCGGCGCGCGATAGAACCCCGCACGATGCTCGGTGACGACCTGCTCGGGCTGCTGGGTCCGCGGATACCGGCGGACCACAGCCGCCAGGTGCTGGCGGACCACTACATCGAGCACCGGTTCGCAGCGCTGGCCGGCGGCAGCCGCGTGCTGGACCTGGGCTGCGGCGAGGGCGGCTCGGTGGAGCAGTTCCGCAGCGTGGACCCGGAGGTGCGCTGGCTGGGCGTGGACCTGGACGCCTCGCCCGAGGTGGCGCGCCGCACGCGCACCGACGCCGAGTTCCGAACGTTCGACGGGCGCTCGATCCCGGTGGAGGACGGCTCGCTGGACCTCGTCTACTGCAAGCAGGTGCTGGAGCACGTGCGCGAGCCGGAGCCGCTCGTCCGCGACGTCGCCCGCGTGCTGCGTCCCGGCGGCCTGCTGGCCGGCTCGACGTCGCAGCTCGAGCCGTTCCACTCGCTGAGCGTCGGCAACCTGACGCCGTACGGGCTGATGCTGCTGGCGGAGGGCGCCGGGCTGGAGCTGATCGAGGTGCGGCCGGGCATCGACGGGCTGACTCTGATCGTGAACCGCGGCCTGGGCATGCCGCGGCTGACCCGCCGCTGGTGGGGCCGCGAGTCCCCGCTCAACCGCGCGATCGGGCTGTTCGGCCGCGCCGCGCGCCTGGACGTCCGGCAGGTGAACGCGATCAAGCTGCTCCTGTGCGGCCAGTTCGCGTTCCTGGCCCGCAAGCCGGCGTGAGCCGCTACGACGACGAGCTGTGGGAGCTGGTGCCCGAGGACCGCGGCCCGGCACCCCGGCACCTGGTGGAGTTCGTGCGCGGACTGGGGGAGTGCGACCGCGCGCTGGACCTGGGTTGCGGCGACGGCCGCCTGACCGCCGAGCTGCGCGCCGGCGACCTCCTGGCCGCCGACGTCTCGACGGTGGCGCTGGAGCGCGCGCGGCGGCGGCTGCCGCGGGCGCGCATCGTCGCGCTGGAGCCCGACGCCGCGCTGCCCGTGCCGGACTCCGACCGCGACCTGGTCCTGTGCGCGGACACGATCGAGCACGTGCGCGACGTCCAGCTCCTGCTGTCCGAGGCGCGGCGGGTGCTGCGGCCCGGCGGCCGCCTGGCCGTGACCACCCCCGCGCACGGCCGGCTGACCGGACTCGACGTCCTGGCCCGCGGGTTCGAGCGCCGCTTCCCGCCGCTGTCCCCTCACCTGCGCTTCCTCACGCGCCGCTCGCTCGCGCGGCTGCTGGGTGAGATGGGCTTCGACGACGTCGGGGTCCGGCGCCGGCGCGGCGACCTGCTGGCCGTGGGGCGTCGCTAGGCCGAGTCGTTCCGCTGGGCCACGGCGGGCAGGTAGACGCGGACGGTGGTGCCGCGTCCCGGCTCGGAGTCGATCCGGGCGCCGCCGCCGGCCTGCGTCACCGTGCCGTACACGGTCGCCAGCCCCAGGCCGGTCCCGGCCCCCTTCGGCTTGGTGGTGAAGAACGGCTCGAACGCCCGTGCCGCCACCTCGGGCTCCATGCCGGTCCCGTCGTCGCGCACCGACAGCACGACGTAGTTGCCGGCCCGCGGCACGGCCGCCCCGCTGCCGCGCCGCTCGCCCAGCTCGGTGAGCGCCGTCTCGATGCGGACGGTGCCGCCCCTCGGCATCGCGTCGCGCGAGTTCATCACCAGGTTGAGCACGACCTGCTCGAGCTGCGCCGGGTCGGCCTCCACCTTGCACCCGCCGTCGGCCAGGTTCGCCTCGACCGTCACCTGCTCCCCGATCGTGCGCTCCAGCAGACGACGCATGTCGCGCACCACGTCGTTCAGGTCGAACACCTCCAGCCGCACCGACTCCCGGCGGCTGAAGACCAGCAGCTGGTGGGTCAACTCCGAGGCGCGCTCCGCGGCGCGGCGGATCTCGTCGATGTCCTGGCCCACCGGGCTGTCCTCGGGCAGCTGCTCGCGCACGTAGTACGCGTAGTTGAGGATCACCGCCAGCAGGTTGTTGAAGTCGTGCGCGATGCCGCCGGCGAGCTGACCCACGGTCTCGAGGCGCTGCGACTGCTGGAGGCGGACCTCCAGCTGCTGGCGCTCCATGCGCGCCTGGCGGCGCTCGGTCATGTCGGCCACCATCGCCACGGCCCCCGCGTAGCGCCCCGCCTCGTCCGCCAGCGGGGTGGCCGACATCTCCACCCAGGCCTCGCTGCCGTCGCGTCGCACGAGCCGGATCTCGTAGCGCTCGGTCGCCCCCTCGCGCCGGCGCTCGAGCGCACGGCGCCCGATCGGCACGACGTCGTCCGCCATGAACTCCACCGCGCGGCGGCCGAGCATCTCCTCCACGCGGTAGCCGAGCATGTCGGCCATCGCGCGGTTCACGAAGCTCGTGCGATCCACCTCGTCCAGCATCCACACGCCGTCGCTGGCCGTCTCTACGATCCCGCGGTAGCGCTGCTCGCTGGCGCGCAGCGCCTGCTCGGCGACCCTCCCGCCGGTCGCCCCGGCCACTCGCGTGACGGCGACCAGGCAGGCCTCGCCGTCGAGCTCGATCAGCTCGGGCGCCAGCTCCAGCGAGCGTTCCTGGCCCGACCTGGTGTGCACGACCGTCTCCAGGTGCGGCCTGATCGCACCCGAGTCGAGCGCCGAGTTGACGGCGTCGACGATCGCCCCGAGCTCCGCGGGGTCGCGCCAGATGCCGAGCTCGATCGCGCTGCGTCCGACCAGCTCGTCGCGCGCGAACCCGAGCATGCCGGCCTGGGCGTCGTTGGCGTCCAGCACCTGCGCGTCGCGCAGCCTCACCACGATCGCGCCGTCGCTCAGCGCGTCGAGCAGGCGGTCCAGCACGGTGGCCAGCGGTCGCTCGCGACGGGCCCGATCGGTCACTGCTCAGGCACCACCGGCCGGCCCGGCGTGGGTCCAGGCACGGCGCCCGGGGCGGGGACGGGCGCGCCGCCGGGCGGTGCCGCCGGCGCGCCGCCCGGGCTGAGGCGCAGACGGGCCGCGAAGAACACCTCCTGGGCCGACCGCGAGCGCGGGTCCAGATACAGCGCCGCGCGCACCGTCTTGAGCGCGTCCGCGGGCTGGTTGAGCGTGTAGAGCCGGTAGTCGGCCAGGGCGAGCCACGTCTGCGGCTCGCCCGGGAAGCGGCGCACGGCCCGGACCAGGGCCGCCAGCGCCGCCCGGCGATCGCCGCGCGCGTCGGCGATCGCGGACGCGGCCAGCAGCGGGTTGGGCGTGACCGGGTCGATCCGGCGTGCGCGGTCGGCCGCCCTGGCCGCCTCCGCCAGCCGCTGACGGTCGAGCAGCTCCAGCGCGCGGTTCGACTCGGCGTCGGAGCGCTGCGGCTGCCAGACGGCCCACGAGCACGCCAGGGCGGCGATGGCCGCCGCGGCCGCGGAGGCGTAGCGCGGGAGACGGCCGATCTCACGCCCGGGATCGGCCGGCGCGCGCGGCCGTGCGCCCAGCAGCGCGCGACCCGCCACGTACCCCGCGGCGGCCACGGCCATCACGGCCGGGCCCGGCACGAACCAGGTCCAGTCGATCGCCGAGTGCAGCCCGAACACGAGCGCGGCCAGCGCCAGGGCCACGAGGCCGACGCGCTCGGCGTCGAAGGGCCGGCGGAGCCCGCGCGGCACGATCCCCACCGCCCGCGCCGCCGCCGCGAGCCACGCCAGGGCCGCCAGCGCGATGGCGACGAGGCCGACGATCCCCAGGTCCGACATCGTCTGCACGACGTACCCGTGCGCGTGCTGCGACACCAGCTCGCTCTTGCGGTAGCGCAGGCGGGCCACGCCGAACGTGCCCGCCCCGGTGCCGGTCAGCCTGTGGTCGTCGAACACCTGCCCCGCCTCGCGCCAGTAGCGCGCCCGCGACGACGACGCGGTGGTCAGCCTGCCCGGGCCGCCGGGGGTCTTCGAGGTCGGGCTGGTCAGCGCCTCCACGCCGGCCTCGACGGTTCCCCTGAAGCCGCGGTCGCTGCTCGACAGCGCCACGAACAGCCCGATCGGGACGAGGCACGCCACGGCGGCGGCGACGATCCCCATGCGCAGGCGGGCCCGCGCCCCCGGCGCGCGCCGGGCCGCCCGGAAGCCGATCGCGAGCCCGGCCGCCAGCAGCAGGAGCCCCGTGGCCAGCAGGAAGATCCCGAACTCCGACGCGACGCTGCGGCGCACGTCGATCGGCACCTGGTTCTTGGTGAACGCGTCCTTGGACAGCGCCCAGAAGACGACCGGGGCGGCGCCGGCCGCCGACACGGCCAGCACCGTGACGCTCCGCAGCCGCAGCGGCACCAGCCAGATCCAGAGGATCGCGCCGATGCCGGCCGCCGCGAGCGCCCCGCGCGAGTAGCTGAGGAACAGGGCGACGAGGTCGAGCGCCAGGAGCGGGTACGCCAGCGCGTTGGCGGGCGCGTGACCGGAGCGGCGCGACCCGAGCCACAGCGCCGGCGGCACCGCCAGCGCGGCGGTGGCGCCCAGGGCGTTCCAGTAGCCGTACGGCGCGCCCAGCCGGGCGTAGATCTCGGTGGACGCCAGCGAGCCCGGGAACACGCGCGACACCACCGCGTAGCAGCAGACCGCGAACGCGGCGATCAGGATGCCGCGGAGCACCACCGCCCAGCCCAGCGACGTCATGTGGGCGGCGGCGAGCGCCGCCGCGAACACGGCGAGGTAGGTCAGGGTCCGGTTGGTCTCGACCCAGGAGTAGTCGGGCGAGACCGACCACAGGATCGACGCCGCGGTGACGCCCGCCAGCGCGGCGAACGCGGCCAGCGCCGGCCAGCCGCCGATCCGGCCGGGGCGCGCGCGCAGGATGGCGGCGGCGATGACGACGCCGGACCCCAGCAGCAGGACGATCTCCACCCACGTGATCCTGTCCAGCTGGTCGCCGCCGCCGGCCCCGAAGGCCGCGACGGCGAAGACGGCGCCGAGCGCCGCGCTAGCGGCGGAGGAGCCGTAGCGGCGCACGCCTGATCTGAGGCCAGCGACGCCACGCGACCGCGAGCGCGCCGGCCGCGGCCAGGGCGGCCACCGCGATCAGCGCGATCAGGAGCGGCAGCGGCAGCTGGTTGGCCGCGCTCGACGGGCGCGTCAGCCCGCCCGTGGTCGGCGAGAGCCCCTCCCCGCCGATGTCGACGGAGGGCGATCGCCTGTGCCGAGCCCGGTCGGTCTCGGCCCGATAGGCCGCGAGGTCGGCGTGGGAGCCGGCGTACGCGCCCGCCGAGGTCTTCAGCGCGGGGTCGCCCGAGCCGGACCCGCCGCCCCCGTTGCCGCCGTGCCCGCGGTTGCGCGCCGCCGCGATGGCGGAGCGGCAGTCGGTGTACTCGTTCACGTCGCTCGGGATGTGGCCCTGCGCGCGGCGTAGGTCGGAGTCCGAGTAGTGGCCGTCGAGCCTGCCGTCGGCGGCGCAGTCCCGGATCACGTCGTCGGGGCTGGCCGACGCGTGGGCGGGCAGCGCCAGCGCGGCGAGCGCCGCGGCCAGCGGAAGCGTGTGGCGGATGCGGCTCATAACGGGGTCGCGGAAGGATAGGAGGGGTCGGGGCGCCCAGCGGACACCGCGCGAAGCGCCGCCCGCATGCCCTCGACCCAGGCCTCGGGGGTGTACTGCGCCACGTCGTCGAGCGCGGCGGCGCCCAGCCGGGCGCGCAGGTCGGGATTGGCGGCCAGCGCCCGCAGGCGGGCGGCCAGGGCGTGCGGGTCGCGCTCCGGCGTCACCAGCCCGTTGCGCCCGTCGCGCACCAGACCCCCGGCCACGGCGCCGACCGCGTCTGTCGCGATGACGGGCGTCCCCTGGTGCATGGCCTCGTTCAGGACGAACCCCCACGGCTCGGTGAAAGTTGCGGTTCGGATCGACGGCAGGACCAGGGCGTCGGCGGCCGCGTACAGGCCCGGGAGACGCCCGCGCGGTACGCGCCCGAGCGCCACGGCGCCCGCGGCCTCGACGGCGCCGCGGAGCGGGCCCTCGCCGGCGAATGCCAGGACGCCGCCCTGGGCGGCCAGGCCGGACTCGGCCCACGCCTCCAGCAGCTGCTCGACGCCCTTCTCGCGCTCCAGCCGTCCGGCGAACAGGGCCAGGAAGCGGGCGCCGGACGCCGCGCCCGCGCGCTCGCGCCACCCCTGGCGCTCGGCGTCGGGGACGGCCCTCCCGAACTCGCGCGCGTCCACCGCCTGCGGCGCCTCGAAGACCAGCCCGCGCGCCCCGCGCCAGCGCTCCACGTAGCGCGTCACGTGCGGGCCGTAGGTGGCCACCGCGTCGGCGTGGCGGTACAGCCAGCGGGTGGGGAGCAACGACAGGGCGTGCGCCGGCGTGCGCGGGTGCGACCACATCGTGGCCCACAGGACGAACGGCACTCGCGCGCGGCGGGCGCCGAGGTACGCGCCGGGGAGCGCCACGCGCCCGCCCAGGCCGCAGATCACCGCGCGGTACCGACCTGACGCGGCCAGGCGCGCGGCGCGCGCCTGCGAGACCCTGTGCACGGTCAGGCCGTCGGGCACGTCGCCGTCGTGCGCCCACGCGATCACCTCCACGTCCTCGGCCCGCGCCAGCAGCCGGAACGGCTCGCGCCGGTACGGCGACACCTCGCCGGTGATCAGGGCGGCAGGGCGAGCGCTCATGTCGCCAGCGCGTCGCGGTAGGCGTCCATGGTCGCGCGTCCGCACGCCTCCGGCCCGAAGGCGGCCGCCGCCGTGCGCCTCGCAAGCGACGACAGCTCGGCCAGCGCCGCGGGATCGGACATGGCAGCGCCGATCGCGTCGGCCAGCGTGCCCGGGTCGCGCGGCGGGACCAGGACCATCCCCTCCGCCAGCCCGGCGATCTCCTCCGGCCCGGGCTCGCCGGCGCAGCCGATCGCCGGCACGCCGCAGGTCAGCGCCTCCACGTACGACACGCCGAAGGCCTCGTCGACGCTCGGCATAGCCATCAGGTGACAGCGCGCCAGCTCCCTCATCGCGGCGGCGGGGTCGAGCCGCCCGGCCAGCTCCACGCGGTCGGCCATTCCCAGCGCGCGCGCCCGCTCGCGAAGGGCGGGCAGCTCCGGGCCGTCGCCGATCGCGAGCCAGCGCGCGTCCGGCACGCGCTCGCGCAGCAGCACCAGCGCCTCCAGCACGTCCGCGTGCCGCTTGCGTGGGATCGCGTGGGCCAGCGTGGCCACGGTCGGCTGCTCGCGCTTCGCGGGAAGCGGCGACGGCGGCGGCGCGCCGGGCGGGTGGATCACCCGCATCCGCTCGGCGCCCCCGGCCACGCGCGCCGCCAGCTCCAGGATGCCGCGGCTGTTGCAGATCGTGACCGCGGCGGCGCGCAGCACGTCGCGGGCCGTGGCGCGCGGGGCGGGGGCCGTGAGCAGCGGCGCCAGCAGGTCGCCGCCGTGCACCGAGACCGCCAGCGGCAGGCCGCGCCCGCGGACCCAGGGGAGCGCCGCGGCGCCGGCCGGCAGCGCGTAGTGGGCGTGCACCAGGTCGATCGGCCGCTCTCGGTGCAGGCGGTCCAGCGCCCGTGCCAGCGGCCGTCGCGCCCAGCGGTGCCAGCCCGCGTAGCCGCGCTCGCGGGGCGGCGAGACGAAGCGGACGTACTCCACCTCGATCCCGTCCAGCACGTCGCGGCGCGGCTGCCGGGCGGCGGCCCGAGCCTGGCGGGCCATCTCGGCCGGCCGCCCGGCCACGGCGACGCGCAGCGCCGCGGCGGTGGGCAGCGGGCGCTCCAGCGCCAGCACGCGCACGTCGGCGCCGGCCGCCCGCGCGGCCAGCGCCTGGCGGTGCGCCCACACGCCCAGCACCGGGTCGCGCCGGCGCGGGTAGAACTCCGCCACCACGCAGACCCTCATCGAAGCGGCGCGGACAGCCCGTGGGCGCGAACGGTCTCGAGCGCCCGCGCCTGGTCGATGAAGGCGTGCTCGGCCAGAAAGCGGCGGGCCTCCTCGATCGCGTCGCTCGACGAGTACGACGCCGCCACCGCCGCGTGCTCGTGCCGCACCGGCAGCGCGTCCACGATGCCCAGGCGCCAGCCGCGGTCCGCCGCCAGGGCGGCCCAGTGCAGGTCGAGCCCCCAGCCGTAGCGCAGCGGCGGGAAGGGCGTCAGAGCCGCGAGCGCCTCCCGCCCGAAGGCGGTGACCGGGCCGATCTCCACGAAGCGCGTCTCGCGCGCCAGCAGGCCCGGACGGCGGCGGGTGACGGGCCAGGCGGCGAAGCTGGCGAGCGTCTGCGCCGGCTGCGCCAGCGCCAGGTCCAGGCACTCGCACACGCCCAGGAAGCGGTCGAGGAAGCGGGGCGGCAGGACCACGTCGTCGTCCACCACCAGCGCCCAGTCGGGCTCCGCGCCCCCGGCGGCCGCCAGCACCTCGTTCAGGTTCTCGAACTTGCCGCCGCCCAGGCCGGCGGCCACCGTGCGGTCGGCCAGCGCCGGCGCGGCCGGGCCCATGGCGCCAAGGGCTACGCGCGGGGAGTGGCGCGAGGCGGCCAGCTCGTCCAGGGCCGCGGCCAGGGTGGGCGAGCCGGCCGCGCCCGGGCGCGCCTCCCCGGCGCGGTATACGGACACCACCAGCACGTCGCGCGCAGGCACGGCCGCGGCTGCCCGGTTCATCCGGGCGCCCGCGCGCGACAGGGCCAGGCGCGCGTCCAGCAGGCGGTCCTGCACGCGCCGCAGCACCAGCCGCCGCGGCCCTCCCGGGGTGCCGGCCTCGCCCGTCAGGAACGCGGTCGGCGACGGCAGCGGCCGCTCGGTGGGCCCCGTCCCGCGGCCCACCGGCGGGGGCGCGCTCATCGCGGCCGCACCGCCTCCACCAGGCGCCCCGCCGAGTGCGCGCCCATTACCAGGCCCTGCGGGCAGGCGCGCCTGACGGTGTGCCAGCCGCAGCCCGCCAGCACGCGCAGCTCGCGCGCGAGGGCCGGGGCGCGGTCGCGCGTCGAGTCGTACGCGCGCATGTTGCGCCCGCGCCGGTAGGCGCTGCGCATCAGCGACCGCAGGCGCGCGTCGTCGCCGGCCCGGCGGTGGTCGAGCCCCGCCGCGGCCAGGTACACCACGCGTCCGCCCGCCGCGTGCAGGCGCCGCAGCCACTCCTCCTCGTCGCCGCCGGTGGAGAAGCGCTCGTCGAACGGGCCGATCCGCTCGAACGCGCTCTTTCGCACGGCCATGTTGGCGCTCCACACCAGCTCGGCCTCGCGGTCCACCGGGCCCAGGTCGAGCGACGTGATCGGCGGCTGCTCGCGCCCGCACGCGCGCGGCGCCGGCCCCTCCAGGCGCGCGCGTATCGGTCCGCCGAACGCGTCGGCCTCGGGGTGCCGGTCGGCGCCCTCCACCACGGCCCGCAGCCAGCCGGGCGGAGCGTGCACGTCGTCGTCCACCAATGCCACCAGCGGGGCGGCGGCGGCCTCGATGCCGGCGTTGCGGGCGGTGTTGGGGCCGCTGCCCGAGGCGGGCCGCAGCAACCGAGCGCCGTGGCGCTCGGCCACCTCCGCCGTGGCGTCGGTCGAGCCGTCGTCCACCACGATCGTCTCGTGCCGGCCGGCCCCCTCCTGAGCCCCCAGCGAGCGCAGCGTCACGTCCAGATAACCCGCTCGATTGCAGGTGGGAACGACCACGGACACGACGGGACCGGCCACGCTCGCAGGTTACCCTCAGCCACTTGCCGCGGCCGATCGACATCGCGCTGGTCTCGCTCGGCACGACGCCGGGGCTCAGGCGCTCCGACGAGGCGTTCGCCGGTCTCGTCCGGGCGGCCGGCGCGACCTGCCAGGTGGTGCCGGTCAGGGTCGGCGCGGCGAGGCCGCTGCGGCGCAACGCCCCCACCACGGACCTGGTGGAGGCGCTCGCCGCCCGCCGCGCCGCCCGCGGCGTGGAGGCACGCGCGATGGTGTTCTCCACGATCACGGCGGCCCTGTTCCAGCGGCCGAGCGTGCCGTTCGGGATCCGCTTCGACGCCACCGCCGCGCTCAACCGGCCTGGGCCCGGCGGTGCGTGGCAGCGCGTGCGCGAGCGCCGCGTGCTGGAGCGGGCCGACCTGCTGATGCCGGTAAGCCGCGGCGCGGCCGACGCGGCGGAGGCCCTGGGCCGGACGCTGGTGCGCGTGCCGATACCCGTCGAGCCGATCGAGCCCGCCCCTGTGCGCGACGTCGACGCGGTGGCGTACTCGGGCGGGCAGCGCAAGCGCGGGCTGGACACGATCTGCGCGGCGTGGGCCGAGGCCGCGCGCCCGGGCGCCCGCCTCGTGATCGGCGGCGGCAGCCCCGAGCGCGGCCGGCGCCTGCTGCGCGAGGCGGGGGTGCCGGAGCCGCCCGGCGTGGAATGGGCCGGCGAGCTCGAGCGCGCGGGGTGGCTCGACCTCGTGCGGCGGGCGCGCGTGTTCCTGAACGGCTCCACCTGGGAGGACTTCGGGATCGCGGCGATGGAGGCGCTGTCGGCCGGCACGCCGCTCGCCACCGTGCCCACGCCGGGGTCGTTCGAGGCGCTGCCGCTGGCCCGCGAGCTGGCCCCCGAGCTGGTGGCCGGCGACGTGTCGGCGCCCGCGCTGGCGGACGCCCTGCGCGCCGCCCTGGCCCTGGACGACGGCGCGCGTGCGCGGTACCGCGAGCGTGCGCTGGAGCTGCTCCGGCCCTACCGCGCCGACGCCGTGGGACGTGTGGTGTCCGAGCGCGTGCTGCCCGCCCTGGGTGTGGCGTGACCGACCCGCGCGTCCTGATCCTGCACAACCGCTACCGCGTGCACGGCGGCGAGGAGCGGGCGGTGGAGCTCCAGACGCAGGCGCTCGGGCGCGCGGGCGTGCCGTGCCGGGCGCTGGAGCGCGACTCCGCCGCCGCCGGCAGGGTGCGCGCCGGGGGGTCGCTGCTGCGCGGCGGCCGGCGGCCGGACGAGGTGCGCGCGGCGGTGCGCGAGCTCGGGGCGAACGTGGTGCACGTGCACAACGTGCACCCGCTGTTCGGCCACCGGGCCCTCGAGGCGGCCCGGGGCGAGGGTGCGGGCACGGTCCTCCACCTGCACAACTTCCGGCTGTTCTGCTCGATCGCGATCGCGTTCCGCGACGGCGAGCAGTGCTTTCGCTGCCACGGCAGGCGCACGCTGCCGGGGCTGCGGCTCAACTGCCGCGGCTCCGTGCCCGAGTCGGCCGCGTACGCGGCGGCGCTGTCGCTGCACCAGCCGTCGCTGCTCGACGCGGTGGACCGCTTCGTCACCCCCAGCCGTCACGTGGCGGGAGTCCTGGCGCGGCTGGGCGTGCCGGCGGACCGGCTGCGCGCCATCGCCAACTACGTGCCCGACGCGCGCGTGGCCGAGTCCTCGCGCGCGGGCGGCGGCCGGTACGCGCTCTACGCCGGGCGCCTGACCGAGGAGAAGGGGGTGCGGGTGGCCGTGGACGCGTCGGCGCGCTCGGGCGTGCCGCTGCGGGTGGCGGGGGAGGGGCCGCTGCTGGAGGAGCTGCGAGCGCGCGCGAAGGCGAGCGGCGCGCCGGTCGAGCTGATGGGGCGCGTGCCGCCCGACGGGATGCCCGACCTGTACGCCGGCGCGACCATGGCGCTGGTGCCGTCGCTGTGGGAGGAGGTGATGCCGTACGCGGCGCTGGAGGCGATGGCCGCCGGCGTGCCCGTGGTGGCCTCGCGTTCGGGGGCCCTGGCCGAGGTTGCGGGCGAGGAGCGCTGCGTGGCGCCGGGCGACGGCGACGCGCTCGCGGGCGCGATGGCGTCCCTGTGGGGCGACGCCGGAGC